>NZ_JBVVXV010000006.1:0-296268 GCF_055902415.1 Bacillus sp. SSR7
CGTCCTCTTCTTCGTCTTCGTCTTCGTCCTCTTCTTCTTCTTCTTCTTCTTCTTCTTCTTCTTCTTCTTCTTCTTCTTCTTCTTCTTCGTCTTCGTCCTCTTCTTCTTCTTCTTCGTCCTCTTCTTCGTCTTCGTCTTCGTCCTCTTCTTCTTCTTCTTCTTCTTCTTCGTCCTCTTCTTCTTCTTCTTCGTCTTCGTCCTCTTCTTCGTCTTCGTCCTCTTCTTCGTCCTCTTCTTCGTCTTCGTCCTCTTCTTCGTCTTCGTCCTCTTCTTCTTCTTCTTCTTCGTCCTCTTCTTCGTCTGTAAAAGTAACTTCTGTTTCATCAAAATATTGAATTTCAACCTCTACACCATTATGCGTGCCTGATTGTATTACTTCAGCTAGAGCTTTTAGAACTTCTTGTAAATCATCTCCAGGATTAACACTAAAGCCATTCTCAACATCTAGTTTTATTTTTGCTCTTTTCACATTAGCCATTTACCTAACTCCTTCCATATAGATTTATATATACTATGTTGAAAGAGTATAAAAAGATTAATATATTTGCGGAAGTTTCATTAATCGTTCTCCTTAGCGTTATTTACCAATATTGATACCCATGGACCTTTTAATGGATGATCCGGAGTAATAATAGTGACTTTTATTTTTGGCTTTTCTATTTGTGTTAAAACGGTCTCATTTAATTCCTTACTTTGTTCTTCCAGCTCTATTACATCTTGAATCTCTTTATCTTGTACTTCATCAATCATTGTAGTTTTTGGTGGTGACTCCTCTTCTAAATCTAGCAATCCAATTTTGGGTAACTCCTCTAATTCCACTTCCTTAATAACCGCTAAATTCTCTAGCACCGAAGATTCATTTAGTACAATATTTTTTTGCTGCTCATACTCTGACAATTCCCATCCCATTGGCCCTGGTGGAGAAAACACAAATTTTTCTAAATCTAAAATAGGGATTATTATCTCTTCTTGTTCTGAACTCATTTTATTTCCCCCCACTATTACTCTTGATTTCATGATAAATATCAGAAAAATTTTGTAAAAATTCTTCCTTAGAATCTTCAAGTGCAATAATATTTTGCAATGCCCAAATATACTTTTCGTCAGACCATGAACGCTTTTGTCCTAAATAGTATTTATGTGCAATTGAACAGAATAAGTGAGGAAACGATAAATCAGTCCAAAGAACACGAAATTGTTTTTCTAAAAAGGGATTTTCCGAATTATACGCACTCAACATATGAATAGCTAAATTAGTATCCCAAACTGACATTTTTTTCATTACTTTATTTAAAATAATACGTAGGTCCCTCACTGGTAAATCACTTGTAATAGAATGTAACTCTTTCATAAACATAGCATCATCTATTTCTGTGAACCTCGCTAATGTAAAATCTTGCTGACAAAAACTATTAGATGCAATAACTTCTTTTGTCCATTGGTCA
This sequence comes from Bacillus sp. SSR7, assembly GCF_055902415.1. Classification (NCBI taxonomy): domain Bacteria; kingdom Bacillati; phylum Bacillota; class Bacilli; order Caryophanales; family Bacillaceae; genus Bacillus; species Bacillus sp. SSR7. Next base: position 1,446 of record NZ_JBVVXV010000006.1, read on the forward strand.
TAATATGGATCATTTAGTTCTTGTAATGCTTTCTTTCCACGTGCTAACATCTTATCAACATACTCTAAAAACATAGTTGAAAATACATCATCTGGAAAGGAAAGTGCAATTCTTTTGTTTCCTTCTAACTCTTGTAATTTCCATCTGTATAATTTATGCCATTTTCCTAATCGACTCCGAATTTTACTTTCTTTCATCGGAATATATCCTTCCGAGGCTTGATGGAATTTACCTGCATATATTAGTACCTTCTCTAATTGTTCTTTATTATAATAAATAGCTTCTTTCCCTTGATGCTTATCATATAGTACATACGCATACTCATTAGATCCAATACAAAAGCCTCCTCTTTTTGTTTTATGAATTTTTGTAATTGGCAATCCATTTTGAAGGAGATGTAAATGTGCTCCAGCAATAAATAGCATCCTTTTGGGGTGCATTTGTGCTTGTTTTAATATTTTTAACCCTTCTTCTGTTTCAACTTCCCACATTGTTCTCCCACTTCTGCTTGATTGTAAAAAAACATTACTTATTTCAAATGGATAAAAGCTAAGGACCTTTTTTAAATGTTCACTCTCTAATCCGGTTGTTTCTTCCACCTTTCATCATCCCCTTCTTAAAATTTATAAGATTTCCCCATACACTTTCATTAAATCCATAGCAACTCGGTTCCAATTAAATTCTTTTTCAACCTTACTACGTCCATATTTCCCTAACTGTTTTCTTTTATTTTCGTTATTTAAAAGATTAATTATCTTTTCTGCATATGCATCAGGGTTTTCAAAGTCATTGACAATATATCCATTTTTTCCTTCTTCAATTACTTCAGGATTACCACCTCGATTACTCGTAATTATTGGTAAACCTGCTGCCATTGCTTCGTAATGCACCCTAGCAAGGGGCTCTTGCCACTGTGAAGAGCAAACAAAAATATCTGACATAGCATAAAGTGTTGAAATATCCTTTGGCTTAACAAATTTAATAAAGATTACATGTTCTGGAAACATCGCACCTAAGGTATATAAGTGTTTTACATAATTATTTACATTGTTATCTCCAAACCATTTTGAACCAATAAATACCATTACAATGTCTGGATTCTCCTCAATTATTTTAGGAAGAGCTTGTAGCAAAATATGAGGACCTTTTACTTTACTCAAGCGTCCAACAAATAAAACTATTTTTTTATTTTGTAAATTCAACTGTTTTTGCACATGACTTTTAACTTTTGTTCCATTCACAGTCCACGAAGGATAGTACTCATTTACATCTACACCAGAATATACTGTTCTCGTCTTTGCTTTTGCAGCTCGAAAGCGCGAGGTAATTGTTTTTCCTATATAATCACTAACTGTTACAATTTTTGAAACAGCTGCAATACATGCTTCTCCCTCTTCATCACTTATCTTTTCATATGCAAACATTTCATTATGCACACTTAACACAAATTTCGTCTGTGGTGCTGCCTCACGTAAAATTGTAATCCAATTTGGACGATTGCATAAATGAACTACATCATATTTTTCCTGTTTCAAATGTTTAATAACATAAGGGAGATATTCCTTTTCTGGAAACCGTATATACCTTACGCCTTTGTTTTTTTCTTCTGGTTTCAAATTTGGATCTGTTATAGAAATAACCGTCACATTTTTTCCATTTGAAGCAATAATGGGAGCAACAGAATCTATATAAATTTGAATAGCTCCACCTCGTACAGCCGGTACAGGTAGCTTTTCAGTCGAAATTATTGCAATTTTCATTAAAACGCCTCCCCGTTTCATAAAAATACAACCTTCTTCATATGTTACGAAAAAAACTTTGTGTTTGTGATTTATCTACCATTTTTTCATCCTTTATTATGAAAATTAGTCAATAGTACTTTTTCTTCTTAAAGGCAAATGGCTAGAACAAAAATGGTCATGTACCATACAGTAATAAGAGAGTATAAAAGGATGGTGATATATGTGGAGAATAACAATGAAGAAGCGGTGTATACATTATCGCCCGAAGAGGAACAAAAACTAGTAGAATTGGCAGCGACAATGATTCAACATTGGGATATTCAAGCAACTACAATCGAATTAATACAAGGTGGACAACTGGCCTTAGTATGGAAAATTCAAACTGCAGATGGACCATTTTGCTTAAAGAGAATTCATCGCCCCGAAAAAAAAGCTCTATTTTCAATTCACGCTCAAGATTATCTAGCCAACAAAGGCATGCGTGTTCCAAGTATAATCCCAAGCAAATTGAATCAGTTGTATACAAAGCACGGTCCATTTTTATTTGTTGTTTATGATTGGATTGAGGGGAGACCATTTGAGCTTACAATGCAAGAAGATCTTGAAATGATTATGAAAGGGTTAGCAGATTTCCATGTAGCCTCGATTGGCTATAAGCCCCCACCAGGCATACCTATATTTACAAAACTAGGACGTTGGCCCAATCATTACATTAAAAGATTTCAACAGATGGAGATTTGGAAAACTTTATCCGCAACTATGCCAGATGATCCATTTTCACAGCTATATTTGGCTGAAATTGATGCGTTTATTTTAGAAGCAAAACAAACTTACCAAAGACTATTGGAATCTGAATATACTAAATGGACTGACGAATTACAAACATCCCCCAATTTATGTCATCAAGATTATGGAACAGGAAATTCCTTATTAGATCCAAGTAATCAAATTTGGGTAATAGATTTAGATACGGTTTCTTACGATTTACCTATTCGAGACTTGCGTAAAATGATTATTCCTCTATTAGATACAACTGGTGTTTGGAATGAAAACCAATTTAAAATTATGATTAACGCATATGAGTCAGTTTCTCCTTTAACAGCTGAGCAGAAGAAAATTATGTTTATTGATATGTTATTTCCATACGAATTGTATGATGTAATTCGCGAAAGATATGTTAGAAAGTCGCCTTTACTTGCTGATGAGCTTGCTGAGGCTATAGAATATGAAAGGATTAAGTCAAAAGCTTTAAATATATTAATAGAGGAACTTTAATATGCAATACTAAGAGTACTAGTGTGAAAATTACTATTATTAATAAAGAAAATAGTTTTGTTGCATATTTGTATCCATATAAACAAAAAAACGCTATTCTTTTTGTAGAATCATAGGAAAGGATGGCGTTTTTGATATGAACTTATCGATTATTATTGAATTAGAATTGTTTTCTAAAGAGTTGCAAGGATATATGTCACCTTAGAAGGACTGTTATTTTTTATTTCGCTCTTATATACTTGCAATCACATAAACCTTCATAAACACATCGTACTTAGCTGCTAACGTTTGTTTTTAGATGGTAATGGTAAAATTATTTCTGCATTTCCAAGACAAGGTCGATAATTTAATTTTTAAGGGAGAAAATAATATGGATTACAAATTTGAGTTACTTAGTACAGGAAGTTTAGTTATTAGACTACCAAAGGAATTCGATATTTTAGAAGCTTTTTTAAATGTAGAGGTATCTGAATTCGGTGATTGGATAGCAGAAACTGTAGATAAAGTTTTAAATGAAAAAAGTGATTATGAAAAAATAAGTGCGAATATTTTTGGGGCAGATGTTCGAAGAGATAAAACTGTTATATTTAATAAGTATGATGAAGATGAAATCGAAATCCCTCTTGAAATAGAAACTATTACATTAAGAAATCTAATAGATATTTGGTTAAATGAATACACAAAATTGAAAACCGAAAAAAATAACAATTAAATGATGTTACATACAACACGAAAAAGGCCGCCTATAATAAGGGGCCCTTTTCGTTAAATTAACGCACATTCACATACGTATCAATAGCCGTAATATAGAAAACTTGCCCATGACTATTATGCACTTTATATTGATACGAATCATTTACACTTATCTTCGCATCAATTATAAATCCTAATCCTGCATCTACAGAACCAGCCACATCTTTATCCTGCCAAGATGGAGTATCGTAGAAACGTAGATTGTTAAGTTTTGAAACAACACGTTTTCCAACAATAGAAGAATCTACTGTGCTTTTCTTACTAAACTTCACATAAGATGGATCGTTTTTAATCCATTGCTCACCGCCAAGATTTAACCAACCATCCATTTTACCCCACACCATATATGATTCTGGTTTATTTAACTGACGAATCTTAGAATAGCTTGTACCTGATCCTTTACGTAAATTTACGTTATATCCTTCAATGCATGCCACACCATCTGTTACAGCTGTTGGCACTTCTTCTGGTTTAGGTGGCTTTTCAGGAACTGAAACTTCTACATTAGTATTATTGTATGCACATTGCACATCAACACGAAATTGAACTTCTGAAACACCGTGACTACGCAAGTAATCAAGTGGATCTTCATGATCTGTTCCACTTAAAAATCATTCATTATTTATCTGGTTATTTTTTCCTATTATCTTATAATTTAAATTAGGAAAGGGAGGAAAATATATATGTCTAAAAATGAAACTGTACTATTAAATCAGATTGAGATAGTAATTGAAATTTTAAAAAATATACAAAAAGAAGATCCCTTCTATAAAGATTTATGAAAACGATGAAAACGATTAAACCGTTTAGCCACTTATCTGCAAAGTAAATCTCGTGGAATTAAAGGCGTAGTGAGAGCCTATACTGAAACCGATCTCGTAAAAAGATTTGACGATCCTCTACTTATTGAATTAGATAAATTAGAGACTATGCTAAATGAAAATAAATAATATTAAACCGACTTCGAAAAATGACTCAGATATGTAGAAGAACAAACAGATAGAATATTAAAGGAAGCTTGCATGTATCCCTTTTTAGAAAAACAAGTGAAACTTTAGTCAGTGGGGTTTTATTCACCCACCACGCGAGTAAAGGTGTGAAAATTTTTGAGTAATATGAAGAAAAGCCGAATTGAAATTCTAAAAATGAAAGCAAAAAGAACTGGTAGTAGAAAAGAACTGCTAGACGAACTTTCTAATATTGTTACAATTTCTATGGACTCATTTATGGAGCCAGAATCTAATGATTTATTTTGTAAAGACTTATTTAATACGCTAACACAAACTTCAAACATAAAAAACTTTGGTAGCACTAATTATGAAGAAAACAGAAGACTATCAATAGTACTGTTAAAAGAAACAGCTAAAACTATTAAATTTCCAGTTGATCAAGGGAGACTCTTTTTCTCTAAGGGTGGTAAATTTGAAGCAGTTAAACTGAACATTGGTGAAGTATTTGAGAATTTAGAAGAGTTATCAACCATATCAAGATTTCTAACTGGATATGCAGATTTTGTATTAGCTGGGGACGATTTAGAATTCGGAATCGTTATTGAGCGCACTGAATACCACTACGAATTCAGTATGTGGGGTGTATCCACAATATGAAATACGAAAATACAAAAGACCACTTCAAAATGAGAGTGGTCTTTTTATTTCTTTATCTATTAGTTTTTTCAAATCCCACTTATCAATATTCTTTTTTAAGACCTTTTCTTCCTAGGACCTATAATCAATTTAATCGCAGTTCTTTCTTGATCATTAATAGTAACCTCTTGAAATGCTGGAACAAAGGCTAAGTCAATACCACCTGGAGCAACAAATCCTCTTGCGATTGCAATTGCTTTAATCGCTTGGTTTAATGAACCAGCCCCAATTGCTTGAATTTCTACATTGCCACTTGTTCTTAGTACACCCGCTATTGCACCTGCAACTGAATTTGGGCTTGATTTTGAAGATACTTTTAATATATTTTCCATGTAAGTTGCTCCTTCTATCATTTATTCGTTCTTTCGTTACGATATAAAATATTTCAACGTATCTTTAACTACTATTCACACCAAAAGCCAACAATGCTACATATGTACATTCATTCGATACTTTTCGTCTTCTTCCTGCCCCACTACGTAAATAAAGGACAACAACCGTAAACTCTTATATACAAACGTTTCAAAATACAGACATTCGCTTAAACGATCACATCATTGCAACTGAGATTTCTGATTTTATTTTTACATGTGAAAATAAAATATGCGTTCCCGCTTGACTTCAATCTTTCAAGATATTCCACTGATATTTTCACCAAATTATTAATCTTTTCTTCTTCAAAAATGGTTACAGCTTCTATTCTATTACTATATTTCATCGTATTAGCACATTATACTCCAAATCTATCACCTTTTATATAAGACAGGCATAAAATACTATGAGTATACACTTCATTCATAATAGGAGGTAATATATTGGGTTCGTACTATCATTCTTCAAACTCCAATAAAAAATGTTCATGTAAATCTTCTTCTAGCTCATATAAAAAATGCTCATGCAATTCCTCTTCTAGTTCCTGTAAAAAAAGCTGTCCAGCATACGGTACTTTTTGGCAAACGGAGTTTATAACTGTTCCTTTCGGAGATCCTTTTCCATTTAATCACGTTGGCCCTATAGCAGGAGGCGTTTCCTTACTAAATCCTACTACTATACAATTTAGTCAAGCTGGTGATTATAGAGTTTCTTTCATTTCGACTATTAACACTACTTTAAATCCTGTATTTCCACATATCCCAGTCATGACTATATTTTTAAATAATAATCCACTTGCTAATAGTCAAGGTGACTTTGCTTTTCAAATGAATACTTCATCAAATAACGAATGTCTTCAACTAGTAGGCGAAACGATTGTTACAGTTCCTGCTAATGCAACTCTTCAATTGAAAAATAATAGTGGTTTTAATCGTCAAAGTATTGTAACTTGTGACAATGGTATAAATTCAGTTGAATTAACAGTTACAAAACTAAGTTAATATTATTTCTTTACATTCAGATACTATTTCAGCATCTTTTTTTATTGAATAACAGTTTTCTTCGACTTTTATTATCTCTCATCACGCAAAAAAGTGCAGAATTCTTTCTAACACAAGATTTCTGCACTTTTATATTATGCTTATTTATTCTTCCTTATTTCTCTACATAAACCGACTTAACAATTGTACGACTATAAGATTTTCCTTCTTTATTCATCCCTTTTATATCCATCGTAACGTTATATACTCCTGGTTGCTTTATGTTCTTCAAAGCACCAGTAAATGTATTGTTATTCACATTTTGTAATTCATTAAATTCAGAGACTAGTTTTCCTTCTTTACTCACGACTCTTACCGTTATAGAAAGATCCCCTTTCATTTCAGGTGCCACAGGTGATTTTTTCAGTTTATACTCAGATTTATTCGCTTTAACTTTTGTAGGCATTTGAAGAACAAATGGTGCGTCACTCTTGTAATCGCTTATAACTAAATATGCATCTTTCGACTGCTTCGCCATCATTTTAACTTTCCATTCTCCTACATCCATTTTATCAAATTTAAATGTTTTAATTGTCGCACCACCAAAGAAAGATTCACCTTCACCAGTAGTTATAACGCCATCTTTATTTGTATACATTTTTCCTTTTGGTGATATCATTTGTACCTCTACATCAGAAGACGCTGTTAATATAGAAACGATTCCTTCTGCCTTTTTATCAACTGTAACGGTTTGCTCTATCCACTGATTTTGTGGCAATTCTCCTCCTAATATGTTTTGATTTGAAGTTGTATTTAATTGTTCTATATTTTCATTTGAACTAGTGCTGGATGCTACTAAAGCTGGTACGGCTACATTTGACGTACGTAAATATGGCTCAATTCGCGAGAAAACAGCAGATCCTTTTCGTATGTTATCATGATCAAATCTGGAATCTGTAAATAAATGCGTTCCATACGGCAACTTAGCACTCCATTCATTTACTAGTCCATCATTTGAACCGTATGATGACAAATATAACCCGCCCATAGATAACGCAGAAAATACTGGTCCCCAGCTTGTCCCAGTAGCGGTATAGTAACGGTTTAATTTAGCTGCTGGATTATTATCAATCGTTGAACGAAATTTTGCCATTTCCCCCATTTGTAATGAGTACGTACCATCATCTTTTTGACCTAATATAGAAGCAAGCCATCCCGCCCACCAACTATATGATAAATCAGCTAAGTTTGATCCATGATGTGGTGTCGCAAGCGTGATAACATTTCCGACAAATCGATTTGCACCATATCCTACTAATGCAGCCTGTGTATCGATACCGCCTTTACTATGTGCTACAATATTAACTTTTTTACCGAAATGATTATATATTTCTTCTAATTTTTGTGCTAACAATTTTCCGTTGTCCCACTGACTAGCTGATCCTTTTCCAGCAGCATCATATAATTGTATAAATACTGTTTGATAGCCTGCTTTCAAAGCATAGTCATACATATCATTTATGTCGTGATATACAGTTTTTCCATACCAACTATCTGCATTTCCATTCCTTCCTTGCACAAAGAGAATTGGAGGCTTACTTTCATCATAATTAGCAGGCTTTTTTCCTAAAAACCATTCTCCAGGTGTAAAGACTTCTTGATCTGGAAAGCCTGTTTTAAGCTCTTTTACAACTTCTGCTCGCACATTTGTGCTAATCATTGGAACCATGATAAAAAATACAATTAGTAAGACAACATATCTTCTCATCAATCGCATGTTACTCTCCCCCCACTTTTTTGAAAGAAGGTGCTCTTTGTAATTTTTTATCTTCTTTCTTAATACTAGATAATCTTTTTACTTAAACAAAATCTTGTCCCTATTCCCAATAGATTACTAGTACCCCTTCTTCCTTAACACACGTTATTCTCTTTGTTTCTATCTCTTCCTTTTGAGAGAACACTATAAAAAAATTTCTCAATAATTGTTAACTTTACTGAATCTAAATATCCCCCAATTATTATTGTTTATATAAAGCATACAAATCTTGAAAAAACTTTAGTAAAAAAACACTTTATTACCAGCCAGTTATAAAAAAAGGTAATGAAGATATGTGCTTTTATTTAATTAAATACAAACTAAACAAAATAGACGCTTATCTTATAAGACTTTCCTACCATTAAATATTAAACTGAAATTTCTGAATATAAAATAACATTTCCAGAAACATATATTATGATAATTTTCGCAGACTTGAATTAAACTTTTAGAAGTACTAACCTATCGGTGAGCAGAAGAAAATTCTGTAAAAAGAAAGGAGAATGCTTTATGATGACCGATTTACAAAAGGAGTTTTTTAAACGATTAAAAATTCCTGCAAAAGAAATAACATTTGATGATTTAGATGAAATTCTCTTAAAAATGGGATTGATTCTCCCCTATGAAAATCTCGATATTATGGCTGGTACTATTAAAAACATCTCAAAAAATAACTTAATAGAAAAGTTACTTATTCAAAAACGAGGCGGTCTTTGTTATGAATTAAACTCCTTATTGTATTACTTTTTAATGGATTGTGGATTTCAAGTATATAAAGTAGCTGGTACTGTTTATGACCTTTATGATAATAAATGGAAACCCGATGATGGTCATGTCATTATCATATTAAATCATAATAATAAAGATTATGTTATAGACGCCGGTTTTGCCTCTCATCTACCTTTACATCCAGTCCCTTTTAACGGAGAAGTCATATCTTCTCAAACGGGTGAATATCGAATTTGCAAAAGAATTACCCGAAAAGGTACACACATTTTAGAAATGAGAAAAGGAGCTAACGGGGAATCTACAAATTTCTTGCAATCTGAACCTTCAGATGAATGGAAAATAGGCTATGCCTTCACTTTAGATCCAATAGATGAGAAAAAGGTGAATAACATTCAGAAAGTCATTGTAGAACATAAAGAATCCCCTTTTAATAAAGGAGCTATCACTTGTAAATTAACTGATTATGGTCACGTATCATTAACAAATAAAAATTATACAGAAACCTTTAAAGGCACAAAAAACAAACGACCAATAGAATCAAAAGATTATGCTCGCATTCTTCGTGAATCTTTTGGAATAACGCAAGTAAAATATGTAGGAAAAACACTCGAAAGAGGATAGTTGATTAGAAGTATTTCATAATAAAGCAGATTCCATATTTAGAATCTGCTTTATTTTATATTTTGTTATAAAGAAATTTATTTTGCTTTTACCCTTTAATTTTCAATGATATACTCATCATCATATTTATCGTATTGGAGCCCTGACCCTATTTTTGATTCCGTAACTTGATCTCTTAAAAACGGTGCAGCTTCCATTTTGCTAGTTGCAATTTCAATTCCATATTTTTTCGTTAAATGGGCTAATTCTATTAAAAACCACTCTCTTCGTAATGTAACTGGAATATCAAATGTTCTTCTTTTCATATATAATAGCACCTCTTTAATTTTCATAACTTAAAAAACATTATAGTATATGCATGTCCATTTTAAATGTGCTATTAATAAAACAAATTTTAGTTTACATAAAATTATTATGTAACAGTAGAAAGGAGCTTGTCCTCCTCTTTCTACTGTAGAGATTTAAATTAAGAACATCTTGGTACACCTAAAGCTAAGAATAAACCTGCTACTCCCGCAGTAATCGGTACTTTCAACGTAATTACATCGTCTACCTTCGTTACTAAAAAGTAAGCATTACCTTCTTGTAATATACAATTCACTAACAATTGAAATTCCATTCAAATCCCCTCCTTTCAATCGATATATTATACTTTATGAATTTTATTTAAAAAGGTAATAAGAAATATATCTATTTTTCCATATATACTAAATAACAATTTGTAAATCTATTAAAAATACTAATTTTCTAAATTTATATAAATCGTGTACTATCCAATAAATTCCTATATAATCAATAGTGAAAATCTTACAAATAGAGGTATAAAAATGACGATTTTGAGTAATATTGGTGCAGCTTTATTTTTTATTGCTTTTATTCTTTTCATTCTATGTATCATCTCGTTTTTCAAGAAAAATGGAACAGCAAAACAATATGGTCGTCCTGCCGTTATTCTTTTTATGATTTCGATTGTATTAATAATAACTAGTGCTGAGACTTCTAATAACCCAATTGTTGAATTCTTTTCTATTTTAAGTTTTGTTTTATTTGTTTTCTTCCTTGTGCTAGCAATCTTATCTGTAATTAAAAAGACTGGTGTAGCAAAAAAACAATTTATTATCACAGCTATTTTATTTGTCATTTTTGTTGCATTATTAAATATTTCAGCTCCTTCTTCTGAAAAGACGACAGCAACTAGTAAAAAAATTACTTCTAACAATGCAGAACAAAAAGAGAATGAGAAGAAAAAAGAACTTGAAAAGAAAGAAGAAAACGAAAAGACTCAAAAACAAGAAGACGAGAAGCGTCTAGCTGATGAACAAGCTCGTAAGCAAGAGGATGAAAAACGCCAAGCCGAAGAGCAAGCTCGTAAACAACAAGAAGAGCAAAAGCGCCAGGCTGATGAACAAGCTCGTAAACAACAAGAAGAGCAAAAACGTCTAGCTGATGAACAGGCTCGTAAACAACAAGAGGAACAAAAGCGCCAGGCTGATGAACAAGCTCGTAAACAACAAGAGGAACAAAAGCGCCAGGCTGATGAACAGGCTCGTAAACAACAAGAAGAGCAAAAACGTCTAGCTGATGAGCAAGCCCGTAAACAACAAGAAGAACAAAAAGCACAGCAAACTCAAACACAACCTGCTTCAGGAAATACTAGTAGTGCATATTACAAAAATTGTGCTGCAGTTAGAGCTGCTGGGAAAGCTCCCCTATATAAAGGACAACCAGGTTATGCCTCACATCTTGATCGTGATGGCGATGGAGTCGCATGTGAAAAATAGTAGTAAAAAAGAAGCTTATTAGAAGCTTCTTTTTTACTACTACGTATAGTTATTACTCTTCCATTCTTGTAAGCCATATATCAATTCAAATTGGCATCTTATTTTTTAAATGCTTGTAATATTAATCATTAACTGGAGCAATACTCCAATTTATTATTTCAAGATTTTTCACCTCTATTTTTCCTTTGACAAGAACATGTGGAATTAAGTGAAACATCCCAAATCTTCTACCCTTTTCATATTCCTCCCTGTAATATTCTTTGGTGCCGGTATTTAATTGCTTTAATTCTCTATATTCATTAAAGTTGATGATTTCTATTTCGCATTCTTTTAATTCTCTATTTGGTCCACCCCAATTATGCTTTGAGTACTTGTATATTGCCATACACTGACCCTTCAATGCGCTAATAGGAACTTTATAAAACAGTTTATTTGTATGAAGGTTTATTCCTATTTCCAGTGATACTTTATAAATCTCATAAGGATGCAATGGTAAAAAATGCACAACATCATTCCATAAACATTCTAATTTTGGTATTTTACGTGTTAATAAGTTCTCCCTTTGAGGATGATCTTTATATTTTTGTATATACTCACCGTATAAATTTGGATATACACTTTTCAATTCATTTAATAGGATTAAATATTCTCCTTTTAGTTCTTCTGGTACCATATGATAAACATATTCCATAAAAACCTCCTATAAAAGATATACTTCCTATCCCAAAATTCTTCGCCATCTTTTCTATAATGTCCTCTGTTGAAGAATAATCCTATTATTCTCAAATCAGATACATAATAAGTGATTTCAATCACCACGTTGTTTTTCATTTATCGCTATTCTTAATTTAGATATTACATTTAAACTTTATGGAGGCATTCATATGGAACATACATTTACTGAGAGTTCAATTGTTGGTGAGATTGTTACACAATTTCCGAAAGCTAGTGATCTTTTTAAATCATATAGATTTTTGTTGTAGTGGTAATAAGCCACTTATTGATGCAATTCATGAAAGAAAATAATGTTTTATTTCCGCGTGCCATTACAAAGGCATAAATAAAAGCAGGACATGAGTAACAATACTCCTGTCCTACTTTTATTCACGCTTCATCACCCTCTCAATCCAAATAACTACATTTCCTATCCGCTTCTCTTTTCACATTAAACTACAAATCATTATTTACCATATTGCCCTAAGTTACGGAAACAATTATACTAGATGTAATCAGAATAAATAATCTGAATATTCTTAGAATTAAAGATGAAATCTTTACTTCCCTCAATTAGATGGATACATTCTATTTTCCGCTAAATAGATTAGAAAGCGATAATAACACATTAGGAGGATTACGATGCACCAGCTTGATTCATTACATCCCATTATAGAAAAAATAATTAACAATATTGAAAAGTTAATGGTCGGAAAGCGAAAAGAAACACTATTAGCTTTAACAGCTCTCTTAGCTGAAGGTCATGTACTATTAGAAGATGTTCCTGGCGTTGGGAAAACGATGTTAGTACGTGCTCTTTCTAAATCTATTGATGCTGATTACAAACGTATTCAATTTACACCTGATTTACTTCCATCAGATGTAACAGGTGTTTCTATTTACAATCCGAAAGAGCTCCAATTTGAGTTCAAGCCTGGACCAATCATGGGGAATTTTATACTTGCTGATGAAATTAATCGTACATCTCCCAAAACACAATCCGCCTTACTTGAAAGTATGGAAGAAGGCAATATTACAATTGATGGTATAACAAGACCGTTACCCAAGCCATTCTTTGTAATGGCTACACAAAATCCTGTCGAATATGAGGGAACATATCCTTTACCAGAAGCACAGCTCGATCGTTTCTTGTTGAAACTAAAAATGGGATATCCTACACAAGAAGAAGAATTTGAAATTTTAAACCGGATGGAAAAAACAAACCCCCTCTCCCATTTACAAGCTATTACTACAATAGAAGAATTACTTTATTTACAGCAAAGCGTACGGGAAATAAGCGTGGACAAAGCGATTAAGCATTACATTGTAAAGCTTGTTAGTCAAACTCGGTCTTATAGTTCTATACAACTAGGCGCAAGTCCGCGTGGCTCGATTGCTTTAATGAAAGCTTCACAAGCTTATGCATTTATCCATGGCAGAAATTATGTTATTCCAGACGATGTTAAATTTTTAGCTCCTTACGTGTTGGCTCACAGACTCATTTTAAAAATGGAAGCAAAATTTGAAGGAATAACAGGAGAACAAGTTATCGTAAAAATCGTTGCACGAACTACCGTGCCTACCCAAAGGAAGATGAACCTTTGATGAAAAGGATTCTACGAGTACTCTATCATTTTACTAAGTTATCATTCATTCCGTTATGCCTAGTCTTAACATTTTTATACGCTATGCTTCAAGGAGGATTTGTAAGTTGGTTTTTGTTTTACAGTATGATTCCTATTGGCCTTTATTCACTATTACTCCCCTTCTATGCTTTGCGGAACGCTGAAGTAAAACGAATAACAAATCAAGACGAATATACAGCAGGAGAACCTTTTTTAAGCACCATTACAATAAAAAGAAGATTTCCTTTTCCATTACTTTATTTAATTATAGAAGATGAATTACCATCACAATTTACAAAGTGTAAACAAACGAAGATGAATAAAGTAATACTCTTTCCAGGATTGAAACGAAATATTTCGTTTCAATATGCAATCGACACAATCCCTAGAGGAGAGCATACTTTTTCAAGCGTACGTGTGAAAACTGGCGATCTATTCGGTATAATGGAGAAAGAAGTAATTTTTTCAGTTCCAGATACATTTTTAGTCTACCCTCAGTATGTAGATATAACATATCGACAAATGGAAAATCATTTCGAACAAGGAGCACTTTCAGCAAATATAAATTTAGTAAAAGACTCTACCATTTCTGTCGGTGTGAGAGACTATAAACCTGGTGACCGCTTTTCATGGATTGATTGGAAAGCAACTGCACGAACGAACAATATTATGACGAAAGAATTTGAACAACAGCGCAGCCATAATATTATGATATTCATGGACAGAACCCCATCCCCTCTATTCGAATCAGTCGTCACATTTACTGCCTCTATTGTCAGATCTGTTTTGAAGCAAAATTCACCGGCGTCATTCGTATCTGTCGGAAAAGAACGAACTTTTTTCCCTTTAGACAATGGAGATAGTCAGTTACATCAAATCTTTTGTCATTTAGCAAAAGTACAAGCGGACAGTGTATTCCCACTCTCCCGAAGTGTAGAAATGGAATTAAGAAAAGTTTATGAGCCCGTAACAATTATACTCGTGACAAGTGATCTTTCTCCCGATATTCAAAAGGCAGCTGACTATGCTGCTATAAAAAATAGAAAATTAATGGTGTTTGTCGTAAAAGAAAAAGCAAATCAACTATCACATCGCGAACTTAGTATTCTAGAAACTCTACAAAAACGAAAAATATTTGTAAATGTAGTTTATGGAAACCAGTATACAAACGTGTTTTTTGAGGTGAGCAAATGATAACATTACAGACAAAAAAACAATGGGATATGACTAGATTTTTCATGCATGTATGCGCATTTCTACTTTTACTAGAATGGCTAAGCCCCCTTATAGGTATTACAAATGTAGGTAGATTAGATATTTTTGTAATATTTATAGGGATTTGCTTCACTCTCTCTTGTTTTCAAACAAAGTGGCAGATTCCAATAAAAGTCTTCACGATTTTATTCATCATTCATTTCCTATACTATAAAAATGCTTTTATAAATCCATCTTGGTTAACAAAATTCTTTAATGATATTTCTCAAAATTCCTCCCTGTTATTTCAGGGGAATTTGCTAGATATTTCTCCTGTTTTTCCAACACTTTTATTTTTTTTATCATTTTGGTTTTTGAGTTCTTTCATTTCCTTTTGGATGATTCATAAAAAGCATGGATTGTTATTTCTTATATTGACTATTATTTATATCACCATTTTTCATAACTTACATGTATACAATGCAAATTACGCTATTATTCGTACTGTAGTCATCGGCTTTTTTATGCTTAGTCTTCTTCGCATAGAACGAATAAAAGAGAGTGAACACTTACAAAATTATGCTAGAGAAATCTCAAAATTACTTAGACCTCTTACATTATTTATTGTATTGTCAGCAACAATCGCATACTTTGCTCCAAAATTTGGCCCTCAATGGCCAAACCCAATGGATTTTTTACAATTCAACACATCCGAAGCAAGTAAAAAACAAGAAGTTTCTAAAATTGGATATGGTTTAGATGACTCGCGATTAGGTGGTCCTTTTAAGACAGATCCTACAATTGTTTTTACAGCAGCAACACAAAACAAACAATATTGGAGAGTCGAAACGAAAGATTTTTATACCGGAAAAGGCTGGGAAGTTTCTGAAAATCAAAAGAAGGTTTCTTTTAAAAATAAAAATGACGTCGTGAGTTGGTACGAACAAAATACAAAAACGGAGACAACAAAGGCAACAATCAACATGCAAAAAAGTTATCCTCATCTTACCTATCCAGCAGGGTTAATATCAGTTGAGGCTTCTTCAGATGTATCATACAGCGTTGACCCATTTTCTGAAAAAATCTATACGATGGATGGAGATTCTTCTACTACTTTACATTCATATAAAGTAACGTATGAGGTCCCGGAGTTTTCCATAGAAAACTTAAAAGCTGTAAAAACGAATGAAGGTCAAGAATCAAATCCTTATTTCATGACAAAGTACACGCAACTTCCAGAAGCATTACCGCAGCGAGTAAGAGACTTAGCTAGTAGTCTAACAAAGGATAAAGACACCCGATACGATAAAGTATTAGCTATTGAAAACTATTTCACCGACCATTCTTTTGTATATGAAACAACGAATGTCTCATTCCCTGCCCAAAACCAAGATTATGTAGATCAATTTCTTTTCGATACAAAAAGCGGCTACTGTAATAATTTCTCGACATCTATGATCGTGTTACTTCGTTCTGCTGGAATTCCTGCTCGCTGGGTAAAAGGTTATACAGAAGGAACTCTTGATAATACGCTGGTGGGTGCTGAAGGTGAGGATGTTTATAAAATCGCGAACGATAACGCACACTCTTGGGTCGAAGTATATTTCCCTGGATACGGATGGATTCCATTCGAACCGACAAAAGGATTTACGAATCCCTATAATTTTATAAATAATACTCCTGCTCCTACTTTACAAAATAGCGAAGAAACTAATTCTCAAAACGCGCAAATGCACCAAAGAAACAATGAAGCAAAGCTTAAAAGTTTAATAGAAGATACTGAAGAAACTCCTACTAACAAAATTACAAATGCTAAAAATAAATTTTCTTGGTGGTACGTATTCCTTTCTACAATACCAATTAGTATCATCGGCTACACTCTCTTCGCTACTAGAATGAAATGGATTACATTTTTTATCATTCTTTACTATAAATATCGAAAAGATGATGCTATTTATAGTAAAGCTTACAGTGCACTTTTGAAACAGTTTGCGAGAACTGGTATACCCCGAGAGGAAAGTCAAACATTCCGAGAATATGCTCTCCATATCGATACACTTTACAACTCGAATGATATGCAACAACTTACTTTCAGTTATGAGAGTGCTATATATCAAAAAGGACAAGCCGCAACAGAATGGGAAAAATCCGTACACTTATGGGAAGTGCTTATGAAAAAAGCTGCTTCTCCGCCTAAATCAAATGACTTCCATTCAGCGATTTAATATTGACAATGTGAATGTAAAAAAATGCCTCAAAGAACAAAATAGTTCTTTGAGGCATTTTTTAATAAAGTGAAACTCCTAGTTATTCGCCAAGTACCTTCTCAATCTCAACCTCTAAATCAACCGGCTTCGTTTGCGGTGCAAAACGCCCTACTACTTTTCCGTCTTTTCCAATTAAAAATTTTGTAAAGTTCCATTTTACTGCTTTCATACCGAGTAAACCTGGTGCTTGTTCTGTCATGTATGTATACAGAGGATGAGCCTTTTCACCTTTTACATCAATTTTTGCAAACATTGGGAAGTTTACACCGTAGTTTAATTCACAAAAGCTTGTAATATCTGCTTCTGTACCTGGTTCTTGTCCTCCGAATTGGTTACATGGGAAACCGAGTATTTCTAGCCCTTGTTCTTTATATTTATCATACACTTCTTGTAATCCTTTATACTGTGGTGTAAACCCGCATTTACTAGCTACATTTACAATAAGAAGCGCTTTTCCTTCGTAATCTTTTAACGATTTATCTTCCCCTGTTATCGTTTTAGCTGAAAAATCATAAACTGTCATTATCCTTGCCCCTCTCTTCACTATCATTCTATGTTTATACTATACTACATTCGTGAATATACAGCTCTTATTACGTACTTACAAGATATAATGATAGCGCTTTATTTTTGTTCGAAAATTCGACACAAACTACTAGACTTTTCTGTTGGAAAGTTTTACAATTGAAATGTGAACAAAATGTGACAGTTTATATTCTATTATGATAGAAAAGGATGGTGTTCAATATGAAAACTGCACAACATGAAACGATTTCAAATCGCGAGTTTTATTTCGTACTATATATGATGTTATTGTATGTGATTGGTTGGGTAATCGATGTAAATGGTTTATTTTTAAGCTCCTACTTTAATTTAGCAGGAGAAATTATCCTTCCATTAGTTGGCGGCATTGTTGGGCTGTTCGTTATGTCTATCAATAAACAACAAAGGCAATAAGAACATTACAAAAAGGCAGAAGACGAATCTTTCGTTTTCTGCCTTTTTGTATTTTTAGCGTATAATAGTTACATACCGTATATAAGGAGTGGTAAAGATGAAAAAAGTAGAGCAATTATCTTCTCACCTATATCTGATTGATGATTTTGATTTACAACATAATGAACGAACTGGTACGTACGTTTTATTTGGTGATGATATTACTTTAATTGAAACTTGTGCAGCCTCTTCTCTTCCGTATATTTTAGACGGCTTACAACAATTACATATTGATTTAATCGAAGTTAAAAACATTATCGTTACACATGTTCATTTAGATCACGCCGGTGCTGCTGGTTTAATGATGGAAAAGTGCCCAAATGCTACTTTATATGTGCATTCTCGCGGTGCTCGTCATATGATTGATCCAACAAAACTTATTTTAGGCGCAAAAGCTGTGTACAAAGAAGATTTCGATAAACTTTTCGATCCAATTCTTCCAATTGAAGAAGAACGTGTTCGTATTGTACAACATGGTGATACGTTACAAATTGCAGAAGACCGCACCCTTACATTTTATGATACACCGGGACATGCGAAGCACCATATTAGCATTCACGATTCATTAACAAATGGCATTTTTACTGGTGATACAATTGGAATTTATTATAGAGAACTTGCAGACCTTGGTGTGGAACTATATCTACCATCAACATCCCCTTCACAATTCCAGCCAGATGCGATGATTGCTTCTAAAAATCACATTCAAAGTATGAATGTAGATACAATTTATTTCGGCCATTACGGTGCATCATCCAATGTTACAGAAGTATATAACCAACTAGAACATTGGTTACCTATTTTCGTTCATACTGGTAAAGAGGTCTTTGAAAAATATAATGATTTCGATGAGGCTACTAAAGCTTTGCAAACTGTATTAATGGATAAGGTCTCTTCTCACCTTACAAAGTTAAACGTTCCATCAGATCATTCCGTTTATAACATTTTACATCTAGATATAGAAATTAGTGCGATGGGCATTATAGATTATTTCACGAAGCAAGAAAAGGCAAACTCCACTATTAACTAACAGTAAAAGAAGAGATATACAACATTCGTTATTGTATATCTCTTCTTTTTTTGAATATATTTTGAGTAAAGGATGGTGGAATGTAATGCAAAAAGTGATGCTATACCTCTGCTTCACATTATTTATCGTCTTATTATTATTTGTCGGAGTGAAAATTCAATTTTATTTAGATACAGACGCGCAAGTGAACTTTAACGTTTATCCAAGATTATTCTACTTTACACTCTTCCCTCTTATAGTCGGTATTTTATTACGATTCCTTCAATCTATTAATCGCGAAACGAGTAAACAAAACTGGAGCTTTCAACCGGATAAATTTATTGCTATTACAGTACCTACACTATTCATTTCCTTTTCCCCAGCACTACTCTTTTCACCACTTGGCGAATACCTACCTTATTTAGTTAATATTATTCTCATAAATACAACTTTTGTTACGATTATTAGTTTAATAGCTGGTTATTCCCTTTTAGATTGTTTTATAAAAAAAGACATTGCAAATATGAAAAAATATAATTGATAACCAATACTTAAATGTCATTGGTTTCGGCGGTTTATTTATAAATGCAATATTACTTGTAAAAGTCGCTACACATGAGAAAAGGAAATTTATGTTAAAATAAAAGGAATCACGTACTAAGTCAAATTACATTTCAATCAAGGGAGAATTATTATGTATAGATTTTTTGGATTCTCGTGTCTAATGTTTCTCGCAAGCATATTTTCTTTCTTTATTTTAAGAGGGCCTAATGCAAATTTAACTTTAATTATTTCGATACTAGGTATTCTCTCATTACTCGGCATTATTTTTGCGATAGCTTCAAAGAATTGGTTATTCGGAATAGTTGGTACAGCATTAAATGGAATAATACTAGTAGTTGCATATTTCCTGTTGCTAGCAAAAGGCATAGGTGGTTAATATATTTACGTTTCAATAAGAAAAGCTCAGAGCTTAGACTCTGAGCTTTTTTACTTATCTCACCTTTTCGTCTACATACTCCATAAACTGCTCTGCTTTCATAAATCTTTCTTTATATGCCTCAGGTACTTCTTCTAGTTTTATTGCACCGGTTGATTTTGTCTTCACTCGTACGATTTCATGTGTCATTAAAGCTTCCATATAGCGATCAAACTCTTCTTGCGTTAATACTTCTCTACTTGATTTATGACCATTTAATTTATCAAAGTATGGTTGAAGGCCCATACTTACCTTTTTCATTTCTTCTCTTTTTGCTGGTGATAATGCATCATAATCAATATTACCGTTCGAATCTCCGTACGCAAGCTTTGCATTTGTTAATTTCTTTAGTTCTTTTGTAAACACTTCATATTCTTTTGTACCCATTTCATCTTTCGCTTCTGATAGCTTTGCACTAAAACGCATATACGCCTCTAATGTCATCGTTCCAGCGTGTTTTTTTAAGTTTTCAAAAGACCCGTATATACCATCTGCCATAATAGATTGATATGCAAAACCAGTTGTCGGGATTAAAAAAGCCGCTGCAAGTACTCCTGCGATAAGGCGCTTCTTCCTCTTACTTCCACCACGATTCATTTTTATTTGAACGATTACTTTTTCTTTTAACTCCGGCGGTGCAACAATCCCCTTCGCTTCTTCTTGTATAGATTCTCGGACTTTACAATCTAAACTCATTTCACATTCCCTACCTCTCCTAAAAAGATTTCTTCTACTTGCTCTTTTTGACGTAGTTTCTTTAATGCCGCATGAATTCTAGATTTCACAGTACCAATTGGAATATGTAATATTTGTGCTACTTCTTCTTGAGAGTAATCGTGTAAGTATCTTAAAATAATAACTTTTTTCAATTTATACGGTAATTTATGAATAAGTTCAATTAGTTTTTGATTTGATATTTTACTTATTACATCGTTAGAAAAATCAATTTGTACTGGTTTTCTTTGCTCTTCTGCTTTTTTTATAATTCGTAGTCGCATCCACCTCTTTCTTCTATAAGAGTGAATTTGTTTAATCGCAAGTCCAATTAGCCAAGGACGAAATGGCTTCTCGCTATCATACTTACGAAGCGATTCATATAGTTGTATGTATATTTCTTGAACGACATCATCTACATCCGTTTTATCTTCAATCAAAAAATGTGCTGTTTTATATACTTCTTGAATCGTTTTATCATACAATTCGCTATACGCTTCTTTATTTCCCGATAAAGTTAATTGGATTAAATCTGTATACACTGTTTCATCCTTCATATACCATCCCTCCTTTGTCTTACACTATATATTGGCAAGTAATCCATATTTCGTTCGATTTTTTCAAAAGTTTTTTTATATAGATTAATATAATGATTCAATATGTTCATAAGCTCCACTTATAATCACGCATAACTATTATATAATTTTCCAATTTCTAATGAAGACTTAAAATGATTTATATAGTCAAATTTAGGAGGATATATAATGAAAGCTATCATTGTAACGTCGTTCGGTGGTCCTGAAGTGATGAAATATACAGATGTGGATATTCCAGCTATTTCAAAAGATCAAGTTTTAATTCGTGTTGTTGCTACAAGTGTTAATTTTGCTGATATTAAATCACGTTATGGCAAAAAAGGAAATAAATCACTACCTTTTATTCCAGGGATAGATGCCGCTGGTATTGTAGAACGTGTCGGTTCTCATGTGAAAAATATTTATCCTGGACAGCGTGTCATTGCATTTCCTCAAAATGGATCATACGCTGAATATGTTGTTGCAAATGAAAATCTTACTTTCGTATTACCTGATGAAATTAATTTCCAAACTGCAGCTGCTTGTCCAATCGTATCTTTTACAAGCTATAATTTACTCGCAAATGTTGCAAGAATTCAACAAGGCGAATCAGTACTCATTCATGCGGCTGCTGGCGGAATTGGTACTACAGCTATTCAACTTGCAAAACTATTAGGGGCTGGAAAAGTTATCGGTACTGTCGGAAGTGAAGCAAAAAAAGAAATTGCTTTATATGCCGGAGCTGATTATGTTATTTGTCATCAAGATGAAGATTTTGTAGAGAAAATCAATGAGCTGACAAATAGAGAAGGCGTAAATATCATTTTAGACTCTATTTCTGGATCTGTTTCGGAAAGAAGTTTAAAATGTCTTGCTTATTACGGTCGCCTCGTTCATTTCGGTAATGCTAGTGGTGAAATTGGCAATTTCCATACGAAAGATTTACATGCAAGTTGCCGTTCTATACTCGGTTTTAGCTTTGGAACTACACGAAAAAAACGTCCTGAACTACTCCAAGAAACTGCAAATGAAGTATTCCGTTATTTGCGTGACGGGCGTTTGCAAATCAAGGCTACAAAATCTTTTCCACTCCAAGATGCAGGGAAAGCACATGAATGGGTCGAAAGTAGAAAAAGTACAGGGAAAGTAATACTAACTGTTCAGTCATCTTCCTGAAATGAATACTTGAAACCGAGGTGTCATTCATGGGATCACGAATTATGCATGCTATTATTGCTAACAGGATTGCCGAGAAATTATGTATTCAAGATAAAACTTCTTTCATACTTGGAGGTGTAGCCCCTGATGCAGTTCATTCAGCAGAAAAAAAAGGAACTTCACATTTTTACGCAGGCACGACGAAAAACTATACGCGAAGGATAGATTTCAATTCTTTTTTTCAAAAATATAAAGTTCATATGAATTCCCCTTTTCTCTTAGGCTATTACACCCATCTCATTGCCGATGATAATTGGCTAAGTGGCTTTTTTCTACCTTGGCTAAAAAATAGAATAGAAAATGATGAAACGATCGCACCTATGTACTATAACGATTTTAAATTGTTAAATGCAAAATTGCTTCATCATTACGATAAAGAACAACAGCTCTTCTCTCTTCTCAATCAAGAGGCTCACATTGTCGATATTGAAGAGGTTTCTAAAGAAAACGTTTTTTCTTTTCGAAAGTATCTTTTTGAAGATATGTTGTATCCGGAGCAAAATTTGCATGAAGACTTACAAGTATTTACGTTTAATCAAATCGTTGGTTATATTGAGACAGCTATTGAAAAAGGCGTATTTTATATTAATCAATTCTCTAATGAAAAATCCACTTCAAACATGTAATCCCCCTCAATATATTTGAAGGGGATTTTCACATAGTAATATTATTATTTGTTCTTTTCCATAACCGCAAAATAATTCCCTTCACTATCAGCAAAGTTAAATACTTTACCAGAAGGCATAGTTACCATTTCGCCAACAGTAACATTTTTATTTTTTAAATCTGCATATAATTGAGCAAGATTTTCTGAGAAGAACATTAAAGACGGTGTACCAAAATTCAATTCTGGGCTCATCTTAGAGATAACTTCTTTATTATGTAATATAATGCTCGTTTCAGCACCGTTAGTTGGAGCGATTTCAATCCATCTCATTCCTTGTTTGTTATCTTCCTCTGCAACTACATGAAATCCTACCTTTTCCGTCCAAAAATTGACTGCCTCATCTTGATTATTTACATATAACATAATTTGTCCAACTTTATGAATCATTGCATTTCCCCCTAATGATTTTTATATTCTATGTAGGTTTCTACAGGTAATGTTATTTTTCCTTTGTCATTCAATTACAAACAAAAAAGACGTAACTACAAATAGTTACGCCTTCCACATTATTTATCTAGGCTTTTTCTTCCCAGTAAATGCTGGTTTCTTTTTCTTTGGTGCTTTCGGTTTCGTTTCTACAAATGATCCTTTGAACATTTCTTGCTTCGTAAATACAATGCCTAGTTTTTTCGCAAATTGCAGTAATTTACGCTCTTCTTGTGGTGTTACAAGAGATACAACAGTTCCTTCTTTACCCATACGTCCAGTACGTCCTGAGCGGTGAATATATTGGTCTACTGTGTCTGGTAACTCTAAATGAATTACATGTGTTAAATCGTCAATATCGATTCCACGTGCTGCAATATCAGTAGCAAGTAGAATTTCTAATTTTCCTCCGCGGAAAGCACGCATTGTCGCTTCACGCTCTTGTTTACTTGCTTCTGCATGAAGAGCTGCTGCTTTCATTTTACGGAATTTCAATTTCTCAGTAATTTCATCTAAACGGAATGGGTCGTTTAAGAACGCAACTGCTTTTACATCGCCCATATGCATAATTCTTCTTACGTAATCATTTTTTTCGCGTCGCTCACAAATGATATACGTATGCTCAACTAAGCTTTTTGATTCTGCACGTGTTACACGTACTAATTGTGGTTCCACTGCTAAATCACGTGCCGCATCTTCTGCCGCTTTTGTCATTGTCGCCGAGAAGAATACTAATTGACGATCGCGCATCGTAGATTTAATTACATCTTGTACAGCACCCATCATCTTTTGTTTTACAATTTGATCAAACTCATCAAATACAATTGTTTTTACTTCATGCATTTTTAGCTTTTTCATACGAATTAATTCTAAAATACGGCCTGGTGAACCAACAATTACTCTTGGGTGTTTCTTTAATTTTTCAACTTGGCGCTTAATATCGGCACCACCAATTAAAGATGCACCTGAAATTTCAGTTCCTGCTGTAAACTTTTGAACCTCTTCATGAATTTGCATGACAAGTTCACGTGTTGGCGCTAAAACAACAACTTGTGGCTGTTTTACTTCAGGATTAATTTTATGTAAAAGGGGTAATAAGTACGCTAATGTTTTTCCTGTTCCAGTTGGAGATTCAGCTATAACGTCTTGTCCTTCTAAAATAGTTGGAATCGCTTGTTTTTGAATTTCAGTTAACTCTTTAAAACCAGCCTTCTCCCAAGCTTGTTGTAAAAATGGTTGCATATCTTTTATCATTTGTTTTTCTCCTTTATCTCTATTTTTGAAGAAAATGCTGTATTGTTCGCACCGTTTCTATCATGTGTGAAATAACAGCTATTAAATCATCAACATGGTCTTCTGTAATCGCTTTTTGAAATAGAACCTCTACCTTATTATGATATGAAATCGCTTGCTTATTATATTCGTATGAAACTTTCTGCATAATCATTCTTTCTTTTCCCCATATAGAACGCATTAATGTTTCAATTTCTTCGCATTTTACTTCTGGTTGTTCTAACGGGAATGAAAATGCTAGCTTCATCTCACAACCAGGTGTAAACTGAGGCACTTCTAGTATTTCACCAGACAAGTTCTTTGCATCCACAGATAATGAAAATGTTGCTTCTACTAACGGTTCAAACGGTTCTGTTAATTGAAATGAGATATGATATATACGACTTAATGAAGCAAGATCCATCATATCTTTTCGATCTGTTACAAGAATATCTCCATGTAGATCAAAATCATACACAGCACCTTCTACGATTACTTTTAAATTGTCAAAAGCAGTTGGATCAAACATAATTTCCTCCAAAAAACAGGCGCCTTTCGATGGAAAGGCGCCACTTGATGTATATATAGTTTACAGATAAACGAGATGAATTACAACCTTTTAGAATAAACCTACTGCTTTTCCATCTTCATTTACATCCATTTGTAATGCTGCTGGTTGTTTCGGAAGGCCTGGCATTGTTAACATTGTACCTGTTAACGCAACGATAAAGCCTGCACCGATAGATGGTTTTAACTCACGAATTGTAACGATAAAGTCAGATGGACGACCTAATTTTGTTGCATCGTCAGAAAGAGAGTATTGTGTTTTCGCCATACAAACTGGTAGGTTACTCCAACCTTCTCCTTCATATTGAGCTAATTGCTTACGTGCTTTCGGAGCAAATTCAATATCTTTTGCACCGTACACTTTTTGAGCAATTGTACGGATTTTTTCTTCTAATGGTAATTCTAACTCATAAAGTGGTGCGTAGTTGTTTTCGCCTTTTTCGATTTCTTTTAACACTTTTTCAGCAAGGTCAACTCCGCCTTGGCCACCTTTCTCCCAAACTTCTGTTAAGGATACTGCATAGCCACGCTCATTACACCATTCTTGTAAGTATGCAACTTCTGCATCTGTATCTGTAATGAATTTATTAATTGCAATTACGAAAGGCACACCGAAGCTTTGAATTGTTTCAACGTGCTTCTGTAAGTTTTCCATACCTTTTGCTAATGCGTCTACATTTTCTTCTTTTAATTGATCTTTTGCTACGCCGCCATGCATTTTAAGCGCACGAATCGTCGCAACAATAACAACTGCTTCTGGTTTAATACCAGCTGCACGAGCTTTAATATCTAAAAACTTCTCTGCACCTAAATCAGCACCAAATCCAGCTTCTGTAATAACATAATCACCTAATTTTGCTGCCATTGTTGTAGCGATAACACTGTTACAACCGTGAGCGATATTCGCAAATGGTCCGCCATGAATGATAGCTGGTGTATTTTCTAGCGTTTGTACTAAGTTTGGTTTTAATGCGTCTTTTAATAATAATGTTAACGCACCTTCTACACCTAAATCTTTAACCGTTACAGGTTGATTTGCAAAATTATAAGCAACTACGATGCGTGATAGACGTGCTTTTAAATCTTGAATATCTGTCGCAAGGCAGAATACGGCCATAATTTCAGATGCTACTGTAATATCAAAACCATCTTCACGTGGTACACCTTGAACGGGTCCACCAAGACCAATTACTACGTTACGTAGGGCACGATCATTTAAGTCAACACAGCGTTTCCAAACGATTTTACGCGTATCAATTCCAAGTGTATTTCCTTGTTGGATATGATTATCAATAAACGCCGCTAACGCGTTATTAGCAGTTGTGATCGCATGGATATCTCCAGTAAAGTGAAGGTTAATGTCTTCCATAGGTACAACCTGTGAAAAACCACCGCCTGCTGCTCCGCCTTTTAGTCCCATCGTTGGCCCAAGAGATGGTTCGCGAAGTGCAATTACTGTTTTCTTACCAATTTTATTAAAAGCTTGACCTAAACCAACTGTTACTGTTGATTTACCTTCTCCAGCTGGAGTTGGGTTAATCGCTGTTACTAAAACAACTTTACCGTCTTTCTCATTCTGTAAGCGCTTAAAAATATCAAGAGATAGCTTACCTTTATAATGCCCGTATGGCTCTAATTCATCTTCTAAAATATTTAAATCAGCTGCAATTTCTTGAATCTTCTTCATACTCGCTTCTTGTGCGATTTCAATGTCGGATTTAACTGTTGTAGTAGTTGTCATATACCCTAGTCCCCCTTTAATTGGTTCTGATGATATTGTATCAGTTTTTTGTATTTTCTGCACTTATTTACCTCCTAAAAATTCTTTCATTTCTTTATACGTTTTTTAACATAAATACCCATAAGAATGTTAACGATTGTTGTAATTCTGTAGGTAGTTGACCTAACATCTGCTCATTTACTCCGCGCTTATATACACCGATACCATCTACAACTTCAAAACCTTGTTCTTGCGCTAACTGTTCAAATTCCCAAGGCATCATCGTATTACAAACAACATCCTTGCCATATAAACGAGGATAACTGTTCTCTCGTGGCTTTGCTGTCGGTCCTAAAATTGCAATACATGCATATCCATCTCTTTGTAAAACACGCTTAATCTCATTTAATGCTCGTAATGGCTCCTCGGTCCATTCTAAAGAATTAATTGCCATAATTGCTTCAAATTGTTCATTTTCAAATGGTAAGGAAGAAAGATCTCCTTTTATAAAAGATAAATTTGGTCCTTCTCCGCGCTCCTTCCCTTTTTGAATCATCACTTCCGATAAATCTACACCAACTGCTTTATATCCTGCGCGACTTAATTTATATGTACCGTATCCATCACCACAACCAACGTCAAGCACCTTGGCTTCTTTCTTCACGTATTGTTCAAAAAATGGAATAATCGTACTCCTACTCCCACTATCCCACATCTCCTGACTATTTTGGTTCCAAAATTCTGCACTACTATCCCATTTTTTCTCTGCTGACTCATGCCAATTAAATTTTGTCATGCAATCCCCTACCTTCACGTTTTGTCACTCATTTCATTCTACATCATTTTCCAAAATCCCTGTTTTATCTTCATAAGGAGATGTACATGCTAATGAAGGAATCTTTATTCTCCAATTTTTGCTTTACTTGGGTTTAACTCATACTCATGCTCTTCTCATTTTGAAAGATACTATAGATACACCCAATTGAAAGAGAGGGATGTACATGCGAAGAAAGAGAAATCATCATTTTAAAAGTGGTGAAAAAAACGAAGAGTATGCAGCTGAAATATCACCAGCTGGCATACCAATTAGACATAAGCGTAAAGAAATTGCAAATGAAATAGAAGGTACAAATACCGGTGCAATGATAGGCTATGTCGCTTTATTTCTTTCGCTTTTCTCCATTGCATTTTATCCAGTTACACTCGGTTCTCTTGCGATTTTAGTCGGCTTATTAGCTGTCAATTTTGGAGCAAGAACACTTGGATATACCGCAATTGGTTTTGGTAGTTTTTCTGTTTTATTTACTTTACTTTATCCGCTTGCTTTGTCAGCGTTTTAAAAAAACACACCAAGTTATACTTGGTGTGTTCATTCGTGATACAACATAATATGACCACATCCACAACAATGTTTCGCTGTAATTTCTTGAAACACTGGATAATTTTCTTCATCCCGATGCTCAATAAACACCTTTTCAAATCGATACATATTTGGTGCATATGCCCAATCTTGTTTCGTACGTGCGTATAATGTAGAAGAGAAAAACTCCTCACCGCCACAAACAATACATGTGTTCTTCATCAATACCCCTCCTATGCTTGTCTTACTTCATCTATATGAACATAAGCATAAGAAAAAGACCTTCTATTACTAGAAAGTCTTCTCTGAAACAAAAAGAAATGTACCAAACATTCCTACTCCGCTATATTCTTTCGTAACACCAGCTTCTGTTTTAAATGTTTGCTTTACAGTCATAAAGAATACACCATTTCGTGCATCTGTACTTTCAAATTTTAGTTTTTCTTTTTTACCATCTACATTTTGTGTGCATTCAAAACTACTCTCATCACATTTCAATGCATACTTATCTTCTAGATACAATTTAAAATCTGATTCTTTTGGACAAGTGATAAGTAAAATTGCCACAAGAATAATACTTACAATACCCACAATTGTATAATACTTCTTCATTTGTACTCCTTTCAAAAGACAAGAAAACTTGACTGCATGCGCCAAGTTTTCTTAGTCTACAACCCATTGCCACTCTTGTTCTTTCTTATCAAAAATAAGCCAACCAGTCTCTGTTGCTTCTTCTTTCAATTCATCGATATTATCTAGTACCTCATCCGTACTTTCATACGAACCCACTACATATACCGGAATTTCAAGACCTCTTCTTGACTCAATTTTTCCTGCCAGATCAATATAAAGACCATCTTCCATTAATGGAATAAGCCCCATAATCACTTCTTTTGAAATTGCTGGGAAAATTTTTGATTTTTGGAAGAAAGAAAAACGTTTCTTACCGAAAGCACCGAGTTTATAAGGAATGACTTTACTTAACATTCCTACAAAATCAGCAATTCTACGATAATACACTTTGTTGTACCATCCGTCATCATGTGAAAAATAAACAAATCTATTTTTCAATAACGGAAAGAACGTTCTTGCAAGTGGTTCTTTTTTGTGAGCCAAATATAAAAGCTCTGCAATTTCTTTTGGCTCTAGTTCATCTAAATCGCTTGCATCATCAAAATCTACCCAACAAAATTCATCAAATTCATCAATCTCTGCTTGAATTAACTTATGTATATTTTCTTCCTCAACATATTCAAATAAAGTATGATAATGAAAATCTGTCCATTCAAAGTTATGCTTCAAAAGCAACACTTGATGAAGCGGTGAAGGGATGTTACTTGCAAACTCTTTAAACGTAATTCCTGATGTAATAAAACAATGACCCCGACGATTACCATTAATATATATCATATTCTTTACTTGGTCAGATCCTCCAGACAAAGCACCTAGCCACCTTCGTTTTATATGTTTCAATTCTATAGCATATTTTAACATGAAAAATTTTAGAAACATAGAAAAAACTTCAAAAACTATTTACAATTTCATGTGTTTTATTACATAGTGATTACAAGAAAAAACACCTGCTCGTAAGCAGGCGTTTTTAAAGGATTTCATCTGGGTTTTGAGGATGATGATTTCCCTCTTTCTTTTCATCTTTTTGGAACATCGATTGAATTTTATCAATTGTTTGTGGAGCTAATTCAATCATTTTCTCTGCTAAATGTGTCGCATTTTGTAAATGAAGAATATTTACTCCATCTTTATTTACTACAAGAAATGCTACTGGTGTAATAGAAACACCACCCGCGCTACCGCCACCAAATGCAGGGTTACCGTTCGCTCTTTGTCCATCATTCGTTTGGAAATCAGAACCTCCTGCTCCAAACCCGAACGCTACTTTAGAAACCGTTAACACTACACCACCGTCAGCCGTTTGAACAGGCTCTCCAACAATCGTATTTACATCGACCATTTCTTTTAAATTTTCCATTGCCGCTTTCATTAATCCTTGAATTGGATGATCCACCGTTCATAACCTCCTTTGTCATATCTTTCCTAGTTTTTCCGAAAGTTTGTGAACTAAACATAAAATTTTATATTGCTTTCAAAAAACTTAAGTTGTAATATTTAGAAAAAATAAAAAAAGGGGCAATTCGTTATGATGCGAAAATTATCAAAGAAAGATCATGAACAAGTATTCACTTACCTAAAAGAAGAAGCAGCCCTTAACTTATTTATTATTGGAGATATTGAAGCTTTCGGTTATGATACAGATTTTCAAGAGCTATGGGGCGTATTTAAAGAGAACGGAACATTACAATCGATTTTACTCCGCTTCCATGATGCATTTATACCGTATAGTCAAGAAGAGTTTGTAGTAAGTGACTATGGGGCACTTCTTTCCGCATATAAGCCGCTGAAACTCTCTGGTAAGTCAACTATTGTAGAACGATTTGAAACCGTTTCAAATATACAACTAGGTACTAAAAATGAAATGTATTTTTGTGAATGTCTAGATGCCGACAACTTACCTAGTACGCCTGCCCAAGAAACAATTAAACTTGCCACACTAGATGATGTAGAGCGAATTATGCAATTACGAAGTAACATCTCTGAATTCCCGACTGCTAATGAATCAGAGAAAATATTAAGACAAGCTCTCGAAACAAATACAGGACGTACATATTATATTGAAAAAGACGGCGCTATTATTGCATCAGCCTCTACATCTGCTGAAAATTCATTATCCGCTATGGTAATTGGCGTATGTACACATCCGAATTATCGCGGAAACGGATATGCTTCGCTTATATTACAAAAAATGATTCGGGACTTTACGGATGAAGGCCGGACACTTTGTTTATTTTATAACAATCCAGCTGCTGGACGAATTTATAAACGATTAGGGTTTAAAGATATTGGGATGTGGACGATGTATCGATAATTAAAAGCCGATTTTAAATCGGCTTTTATACATACTCTGCTATTCCAGCTTCAAAGGCTTTCTTATCATTATTTAATAAACCAAATAATGCCTCTTGAAGCGCAAATGTACTCTTATAAAAATACATTCGCTCCTTTACTGCTTCTAAGTTAGGATAATAGGCTTCAAATAGTTGTAAAAACTCTTCTCCATAACTAGCTAATATTCCAGCAAAATCATAAGCCGGATCTCCAATGCTCGCTCCACCAAAATCTATGACCCCTGAAATATTCTTTTTTGTTGCACTATATAAAATGTTTGTCATGCCAAAGTCCCCATGAACAAGACTAGGAGTAAAGTTAAAATGACTACTTTCATTTAAATATAACTCAAACGATGTTGAGACCTCTTTTCTCGCTACATTTCTCATGAATGGATAAACATGTTCTTTTAATTGGCTATATAAACTATTTATTTCTGAATACATATCAGTACTATCACATTGCATAATACCTTCGAATGTAGATAACGGAATTTCATGCAACTCTTTTAAAAATCTCGCCAATGTGTACGCAAGTTTCTGTAATTGCTTTTCATCATTTATTTCTGTAAAAACATTTTTCCAAAACGGGTCTCCTTCAATCATCTCATAACCTGCAAATACTTTCCCTGGTACTTCATTTTGAAACCCTTGATAACTTGGATTGGGAATTTGAAGCGTAATGAAGGGTCTTATTTTCTCTAGTAACTGTGTTTCTATTAGAAGTTTCTGAATACCTTTTTCATATTTCGGAAACCGGAATACTATATTATCATTTACAATTAACACATCATTATTTTGACCTATTTCATTTATATAAACAGAATTTATTTGTAATTCAGGATACAACCTTTGTAAATACGCAACATACTCATTTTCTTTTCTCACTCTTTCTCTTCTCCCGTTTAAACTATTATTCTCACTTCAAAGTCATAATGACCTGTCTTTCAACAAAACC
Source organism: Bacillus sp. SSR7 (assembly GCF_055902415.1). NCBI lineage: Bacteria > Bacillati > Bacillota > Bacilli > Caryophanales > Bacillaceae > Bacillus > Bacillus sp. SSR7. Next base: position 34,385 of record NZ_JBVVXV010000006.1, read on the forward strand.
AAACTCTTCGTACATCCCTTTTGCAAAATTCCCAGCAAATACATTCAAACGAATTTCTGAATAATTCTTTTGTAATTCCTTAATACCAGCCTCCATTAACTTTCTTGACAATCCTTTCCCGCGGTACTCTGGAAAAACATATAATTCGTATATAAACCCTAGTTTTTCATGAGAAAAATAGTCCGTATTTTCCCCTATTAATATCCAACCCATTACAACGTTTTCTTCTTTAACGACTAAATAATACGCTCCCTTTTCTACAATCGGCCTTGTAATTTCAATCGCTTTCTCTGTATTTAAACGACAATTTCCCCTCGTACCTTCAAAAAGCGATTGAGCTGCATATTGTATTATTTCGTCCGTTTCTTCCCGATTTGCCTTTTCTATCATTTTTCACAACTCTCCTCTTTAATAGGCATTAATATCGCTCGTTCAAGATCCTCCGCTTCCATAACAATTGCCATTAATCCATGCTCTGTACTTGTCTCATGAAACTCACCCTTCTCCCAAAACACAGCTTGTCCAGCTTCCACCTTCACTTTTTCTTTATCTGTCCCGCATACATATCCTTCTCCATCCACAATAAGAAGCAGTTGCGATACAACTGCTTCATGATATCCAATTATTCCATTCTCTTTTAAATGCATAGCACCGATATGTATATTCCCTTGATGATTTACTATTTTCGACATTATGAAATTAGATTGAAATGCTGTGATTTGCTTTCCTACTTTTTCATTAAAATCAAAAATTTTCAATTCTAGTCCTCCTTATATGTATAAAACCATCCTTACTGTCTGCATCATATGTCCTTCAAAATCTTCTTCAAATTCCTCTAATTGTGCAAAACCTTTCGCTTCATAAAACCGCTTTCCTTTTTCATTCGCTGCTTCTACATGAATGTATAGTTTCCGAATTCCTTTTAATACCGTTAACCCTTTTTGTAATAAAGCACTTCCTATCCCTTTCCCCTGTTGATCTGGTAACAAATAAATTGCTCCTAATTCTGCTTCGTTTTGCAGTCTAACAGGTGAGAAATTTGCAAAGCCAATTACTTCTCCCTCTTCTTCTGCAACGAATAAATGTGTATTCTCAAGACGATATTTCATTTTTTCATCAGAATAAGCCTCGTCTAAAAAACTGTCTTGAATCTCTCTCGGAATAATGCCTTCGTATGTATCATGCCAAGCTATTTTCGCTACTGATTGTACAGCATGAATATCTTCTTGCTTCATTTCTCTAATTACATATGTCATCTCGTTGTCTCCATTCTCTTTAACTTATATTCTGCTAATATACTAGAAGAAATGGCAGAACCATTTTCATAATTCACCTTAATTAATTTTAATTTTTCAATTGAAGCTGTTGCAAAATCAAATTTTTCATAAATGTATTCCATTACACTTAAAAACTGATTTGTATGTAATCTATTTGCAATCGTACAATGCGGAACCCACTTTCCCGGTACGTAATATGAATTTGGGTTGTCATGAAAAGTTTTAAAATAATCATGATAAGAATGATGAAATTTTAACAATTCATCAGTAACAGTCAGTGCTAGAAAGACCGTTCCATTAGTAGGAAAAACTCCAACAGAAGGAAAAGTTACTGGGTCCGTATTTTCTTGAATAGCTACAAACTCTCCTAATTTCTCCTTATACAAATGAACATCTAACTCATTATAATCAGCTAACGTAATATGAGGTTCTACTCCGGCTAATTGATTTGTGCCAATGATATTTGTTAATTCATTTTGCAATTCTGTAATTTTATTAGTAAACACACGATCAAATGTAGCAATAATAGCGTACATATCCCTTCACCCCTTTGTTACACATAGTGCTTCCCATTCTTCACGAATCATCCCCATTCGAATAGAATCATAGTACGTTCCGTTATAATAACGACATTTGCGCATTCTACCTTCTAAACTCATTCCTATTTTCTCCGCTACTTTCATCATTCGTTCATTACCAGACCAAGTCGTGAGCCCTACTCTACCAATCTCCATCTTTTCAAATAGTAAATCTCGATATAACGTTAACGCTTCTGTACCGTAGCCGCCATTCCAGTAAGCCGGATTATAAATGACAATCCCCATCTCCAACCAACGCGTCGGTTTATACTCCCAATAAAATCCGACCGTCCCTATAACTTGACCGTTATTTTCTATAATTAAATTGGATAGAGGTTCTTCTTTTAAACGAGTTTGCATCTTCTCCTTATAGGATGAGTATTCTTGCATTGAAAACGGAAAATACGGTGCATCCCATTTTTTCCATTCTGGATTTTCTTCTTTAAATGCGAGATCCCATAATGTTTTTATATCTAATTCTTCAATTGTACGAATTGTTACTTTATCCCCTTTTACGATTACGCTTTTCATAATTTCCTCCTACACTCCTCTTTATTTCATATATAATTATAATATTTTTTCTGAAAAATCAAAACAGATATCGTTTATTATATTGTATAATTTTGTTATAAGATACCAATTATTCATGTAGAAAGCTGGTGATTCAGTGAATAATCGATTTAGCATTGCTTTACTTCTCACTATTATTACGACAAATATTATTCTCTATTTCTTCTTACCATTACGTATTGTTACGAAATGGGACTTCAATGGAACACCTACATCAACAATGGATAAAAGTACTTTTGTGATCGTAAATATAATTATATGTTCCTTCTTATTCTTTTTATTTTTAGCTTTATCTAAAGCAGCGAGTAACCAGAAATTTCTCCATTGGATCGGCAACACAATGTTACTATTCTTATTTTTTGTCGATATTGTCATTACCCTCATCGCCCTTGGCTTTTCACTTCCTCTTGATTATTTCATATTTATAGCATTAGGGCTTTTATTTATATTAATAGGTTATTTCAGCTCCAAAATTGATACGAGTAAATCAACCGTTTCATTAGAATGGAATGATAAGCACCTTGAAAAAAGAGCTTCAAATATTTGTAATATTTCAATGATGATAGCAGGTATTTCCCTAGCGGGGCTCCCATTTATCGTTTCTGCTCCGTATAGAGGGTATAGCATACTAGCGATTTTTTTAGGAATGACGCTTATCATTTTACCGAGTACGATTTATTTACTTATTAAAGACAGCAAGCAATCTACTCCTTTAAAAAAGTAATTAAAAAAATAGGAGGTTACATCCCTCCTATTTCAGCTAAATATTTTCTTTTTCGTCTTTTCTATCTCGACTAAAATCCCTTTCTCTATCCAACCTTCTACTCCATCTTTTTTAATTAAATCATATCCTGAGCAGCTAGCATCAATAAGAGAAACAATGTCACCTTTTCTTACGCTTATTTGCGCACAAGAAATATCGGTTTTCACTGTATATTCACCTGAATCTAGTTGCTTAATGTATTCATCTTTCACAGAAAGTATTGTATTCGTTTCCTTTTGCCTACATATTGTGTAATCTTGCTTCTTCTCAATAGGCTCTACGTAATAATGTGGATAGGTAACCCCGCCCTGCATTGTTGCATCTACATGAAAATCTGCTATTACTTCATACTCAGGGAAGTAGTCTACATATGTATAAGAAAACTTATCACCTGTTGGTTTCCTCTGAATGATAAATGCATTTAATTGCCCTGCCTCTTTAATCGTATTTCCGCCGTCAATTGCAATAATCTTTTTTTCCTTATCAATAACTGGATTGTTAGCCGGTGCCTTCTCTGAATAGTTTACAACAGGCCAATGACCGACTACTACATACTTATTTGCTTTATGGGATTGATTGAAAAACTCCGGCATTGCTATCGCATTTTTTCGTTCTGTTTCTTTCCAATCCTCTCTATCTTCAAGACCAGCATGTACAAAAATATAATCCTCAGTTTCAATCGCTGTCGGTAATTCTGTTAGCCACTTTATTTCTTTTGAAAAATGGCTCATTAATTTTGTTTTCAATTCACGAATATCACTTTCTTCATGAGCGGGAACATTCAATTGTGCTAGCCATTCATTAAAAATTGTATTCTTTCGCGTACACAAATAATTTATTAACGCAGGATTTTCATTTACAAGCGCTTCAACTACAACCTCACAATTCCCTTCTATTGCATAAACATTTGGCTTACTAACTACTAGACCCATCACATAGTTGACGACGCCAATGCTATCTCTCCCTTTCTCACAAAGATCACCATTAATAATTAAATAATCTTCATCTTTAAAATTAACTTTATGTAGTAATTCCTTAAAAAGATCTAATTCTCCATGAATATCAGAAATAATAATGACTCTTACATCATTTGGTATTGATAATTCCTTTATTTTTTCCAAGTATAAACGCTCCTAACATTCTCTAAATTCAATATTCCGTTGTTAATTTCTAATATTCGACAAATTATATTACTAGACCTGTCCCTAGCTCAAATCTGAAAAAGAAAATAGGTTCCATATATTTTTACACACGGAACCTACTTAGTATTATAACTCTTTATAAAAAGAATAGCTTACCTTATCAAAACCCTCTCTTTCATAAAAACGATGTGCATCAATTCTTGGAAATGCAGATGTCAGTACGATAGAACTGCACCCTTCTTCTTTCCCCCATTTTTCTACATATGACAGCAGAACATTACCATACCCTTTTGATCTGTGAGCTTCCGCGGTTACAAGGTCATACACAAAAACATGTTTCTCATTATAAAAATTCGTACAAATTGCTACACCAGCTAGACTAACAACTTCATCCTCTTCATTGCGTAGCGAAAATAGTTTATAGTTTTCTTCTTTCATTTTTTGAAATAAACAACTTGCTTCTTCTCTTGAAAGTTTTGTTCGTAATTGCTGTAATACGGGAAATACATCATGTAAATCCGCTTCTGTTACTACTGCTCTAATATTCATTATAATTCTCTCCTTACTATTTATAAAAATTTCTAAATGTTATATCATCATTATAAATAGCAACTGCCCTTGACTTAAGTGACAGTTTCATTCTTTTTTATAAGGCCAGTTTACAAAGGAGCGACTACAAATGGATCTTACTATCCCATTACAATTACAAAGTAAAACACCCATTTACTTACAAATTTACGAATATATGAAACGAGAAATCTCTCAAGGATCACTACGTGCCGGTACACGCCTTCCTTCTCACAGAAATTTAGCGATGCAACTTAATGTGAGTCGGATTACAGTTGAATCAGCTTATCAACAATTACTAGCTGAAGGTTATGTAGAAAGCAAACCGAAACGCGGGATTTTTGTTGCCGAAGTTGATATTGATGTCATTCAAAGGAAACAGCAAATTGCGGCAAGCAGCCCGAACAATAAAGAAAAAGAACAATATGATTATGATTGTAGTCAAGGACTTATTGATCAAAAAGCTTTTCCAATAACAAACTGGAAAAGAGCATTACACGAAACCTTATTTCAGTATGAAAATGAATTATTTGCTAAAGAAGATCCACAAGGTGAGCTCGTTCTACGAGAACATATTTCAAAGTATTTATATCATGCTCGTGGAGTACATTCTTCACCTGATCAAATTATTATTGGAGCAGGTACGCAGCCTCTTCTTTGGCTACTACTTCAACTACTTGGTTCAAAAAAAGAATATGGAATCGAAAACCCTGGGTTTCACCGTATACCTGCTATGATTCAAAGTTCTGGTCTTCCCGTTCACCCGATCCCTTTAGATGATAAAGGGATTCATATTTCCGCTTTACGTGAATCGGGTTCCAATGTGGCATATGTCACTCCATCTCACCAATTTCCACTCGGAATCATTATGCCGTTATCTAGAAGACTCGAGTTATTAAAATGGGCGAATGATTGTAATGGTTATATTATTGAAGATGATTACGACGGGGAATTTCGCTATATAGGAAAACCTATTCCTTCTTTACAAGGGCTAGATTCAAATGAACGTGTCATTTATATGGGAACTTTCTCGAAATCTTTTTTACCTTCTTTACGAATGGGATATATCGTTTTACCACCTCATCTGCTAAAAACCTATAAAGAACTTGGTGGTATGTATAAGCAAACGGTTTCCACGATGCAACAACTTACCTTCGCTACCTTTATTCAAAATGGGGATTGGGAACGTCATATTAACCGAAGTCGTACGTTATACAAAAGAAAACATATTACTTTAATTAAATCTATTACAAACGAAATGGGAAATAACGTACATATACTCGGTGAACAATCCGGACTTCATATTGTACTTCACGTTTATAACGGGATGAATGAACAAGAACTTATTCATACAGCTGCAAAAGAACGCATTAAGTTATACCCTCTCTCCACATATGATTCTGTTCATAATTTGAGGGAGGAGTCATATGTACTGCTCGGTTTTGGCAGTATTCCAGAGGATTGTATCGAAACTGTTGTCAAATTACTGAAAAAAGCGTGGTTCCCTAAATAAAAATAGCTCCACGTAAGTTATCCTTACGTGGAGCTATTTTCATTCACTATTTTTCCGATCTCGCTGCCCTTCCCGGACGTTTGACACCAGTTGTTTCTGTTGAATAAGACGCTTCAATTATAGCAGTTGGATCTACAGAGAGAACGAGATCTTTCATTTTCGGATAAATGAAACGGTTTGTAATACAATAAATGATTCTCTTATGTTCTCCTAAAAAACCACCTTCTCCATGTAGATACGTAACGGATAATTGCAATTCTTTCATAAGTAGATCGCCTATTTCTTTATTTTTACCAGAAATAATCATAACGCTCTTTCCTTGATTAATGCCATCTAATATGAAATCAATCATCTTCGTAACAATATAGAAAATTGCTAATGAGAACATCGCTTGTTCAATTGAAAACAAAATGGCAACAAAGATAAAAATAACTGCATTTACAGCAAGTAAAAATGTACTAATCGGCACTTTAAAATGTTTATTCATCCAAACAGCTAACATTTCTGATCCATCAATTGCTCCGCCCATTTTTACTACAACCCCTACACCAACACCAAATAGGACTCCTCCATAAAGAACAATTAACAATTCAGAAGTTGTAATTGCTGGAAATGGTTTTAAATAAATCAATCCGAGTGTTGTAACAACATTTGCATAGGATGTACGAATAAAGAACTTCTTTCCCATTACTTTTGCAGTAAATAATAAAATCGGGATATTAATTCCTAAGAACACTCCATAAAGCGGCAACCCGGCAACTTTATTCGCCATAATAGCAATGGCCGTTACCCCGCCATCTACTAATCCGTTAGGTGCTAAAATAAGTTCTAATGAACCCGCTACAATAATTGAGCCAATTGTTAATAATACGTATTCAAATATCTTCTTCATTCATTACCCCCAAAACTTATATATTTTCTTAGTATTATTTTAACGTAATTTTTCTACTAATACAAAGATATCAGTTTATATACACAAAAGTTTCACCTTTATAGTGATTTTTTATGTAATTTTTTATAGAAACACACTTACGCATTGCAGTAAGTGTGCTCCAAACATTTATTTAAGTTTTAAGTAGGAATTCATTTTCATTTTAAATATTTCATCAACTGCCCTATTATACCCACCAGCGTTTCGAAGTGACTCTCCAACTTTACGACTATTTTCCTTAAACGTTACATCATACATTACTTTCTTTACAGTCTCACGTAACAATTCAGAAGTTAATTCTTTACGATTAAGCCTTATTCCTGCCCCTACTTCATTCACTCGTTTCGCAACTAAAGGCTGATCTCCTGTTACCGGAATTACAACTAACGGGACACCGTAATATAGTGCTTCACTCGAACTATTCATACCACCGTGTGTCACGAATACATCAGCATGCTGTAATACTTCTAATTGCGGCACATAATTATACAACTTAAAGTTATTCGGAATGTTTTCAAATTGACTTATATTTATCTTCTTACCAACAACTAATACGACTGTCGCTTCTACATCTTTAAACGCTTCAAAACATTTTTCATATAACTCAGGTTGTTCATTAAAAACTGTTCCCATAGAAATGAAAATCAATTTTTTATCTTTTAAATCTTCCATAGGAAAGCTACCTACTTCTTTACGCGTAGCAATTGATGGGCCGACAAACTTATATGATTCATCAAATACATCTGAACGCGGCTGATATTCTTTTGAAGTATACACAATCGTAATATCACCAGGATGGTTCATAATATCATACATACTATTACATTTCATTCCATACTGTTTGTTCCATTTTTCCATTCCCGCTAAACAAGATTGATACAATGGATTCATTTCATCTACTTCACTTGATTCATGTTCATCGTTAAAAGTAATGTACTGATTAAAAGCAAACGTTGTACAAGAAGAAACACTAGGTAATTTTAAAACATTGGCTATAATACGTCCTACTGGAAAATGATTATCATATATCAAATAATCGTACTTTTCCCCTTTTGTTTCTTCTACAATTTGAGTAACAATACGTTCTGATGCTTCCATCATATGAGACAGCATCGTCAAAGGACTCCCACCTTCATTTACTCGCTCCATAATATTAATTTGAGAGAGGAAATTCTCAAACACTCGGAATTGTGCACCCGTTGCTTCAATCTTCTTTCTATAATCTTCAATACAATACGAAACAACTGTTTCCCCTCGACGAATTAACTCACTTACAATAGCTAAAGTCGGATTTATATGACCTTCTCCAGGGAAATTTATTACGAGTACGTTTGCCATCATATTCTCTCCTATCTAATATTATTAATAATTAATTATATTAATTAATTTAAAACTATTATAAAGGAATCTATTCTATTTCTTCACATTTTTCTCTTCATTTTATTATTGAGAAATATTTTTTATAATCTACGTTATAACCCTATTGAAAGTACGTTTAACACTTCATTTACTGAAAAATACGAGATGTATATTCGGGCATTTTTACAGATTTATCACCAGAAACATTATTTCGATAATTCATACAAAAGTAGAAAAATATAATTTTCACACTGATTTCTCACCGTAAATTTATTTAAGTTCTATGTTGTCCCTATCATTATCCACTTCGTACACATTCTGTTATATAATGAATTTATCGAATTTACAGAAAAGGAGCGGCTTCATGCTACAACAACTCTTCGCTTCACCTATTTTATCTGTTCAAACTTTACATCCAAGTTATGAAGACCATGCAAGCGAGGTATTTCTTGTTAAAACAGCATTTGAAGAAGTTATTGTTCGTTCCTCAAAAATGACTGAAGAACCAAACAATGATTTTTGGTGGGGATGCAAAAACCTTTTTGGAATCGATCCAAGGAACGTACATCATTTAGAACATATACACGAATTATTGAAAAAGCATACTAACTTGCCCATCCCCACTATTTTGCAAAAACATGTTTTAAATGGCCGGAAGTATGTTAGTGTCGAAAAACTAACAGGAAGTACGCTCCAATCCTTTATAGGACAATCTGATTCAATTTTATTCAGCCTTGGAAAAGGACTAGCAGAAATTCATTCGTTTCAAGCAGAGTTTATAGGAAATCCATCAGGTACTTTCCAAGTTCCACTAGAAGAATTTAAGTCTCACATATTAAAAGTCAGTAAAGAACTTGTAAATAGGTTTTATTCCGATAATGCGAGCATCCGTAACGCATTTCCTACTTTTGAACAACAACTTTCTTCCTTACCGGTACCACAGGAATCTACACTCGTTTTAATTGATATGGACCCTACCCAGTTTTTATCAGATGGCGCAACTATTACAGGTTTAGTAGATACAGAAGCCTATGCAGTTGCTCCTCGGGAGTTTGATTTTATCGGACTAGAATATGTACTTACCGAAAAAGAAGCGCGTGCCTTTAAAAATGGTTACGAAACAATTATGCCTATTCCTCCACTTGAAAAGTGTAGGTCGCCTTACCGTTATTTGTACCGACTGTTATCTGTTCAAGGAAGTGTGGAATTAGAAAAATGGTTAAGTCATCCATCCTATTTTTAAATAAGAATGTGAGGGGTTATGAAATGAATATTGAACAAAAGAAATTTTTAACAGCAAACGATATTCAGCAAATGAAAGATTTAGCTCATATATGCGGACAACACGATCAAATTGATTACTCGTCAGATTTACATGTAAACTTTTTAACTGCTCGTAATAAAGAAGAGATAAATGATTTTCTATTTTATGACGATACAAAATTAGTCGGTGTATTAAGTATATATGACTTTGAAAGACCAACAAAACTGGAGTTGATAGGCTTTGTTCATCCGAGCTATAGGAAACAACATATAGGCACGACTCTTTTACAAACCGCAATGAAAGAAATACGAATAAGAGTGGCGGATGAAGCGCTTATTATTATGAATGGGGATTCTACTTCTGGGAAAGAATTTGCAAAACATATGGAGTTACCTTATTTATATAGTGAATATAGTATGGAATTCAAAGCAAAAGAAGTTCAAAAAACAGCACAGAATACTATACAGCTTACTCTTGCATCTTCAGAATCACTTCTTGATCTTATTGAAATTTCCAGTAAAGCTTTTGGAGATTCCGTAGAAAATACTACTACATGGTTACAAAAGATGATGAATTCATCTTCCCATCAAGTTTATAGTGCTCGTATCAGTGAAGAAGTGATAGGAACGATTACAGTTTCTGAGCAAGAGCAATCTACTACACTATCAGGATTCGCCGTCCATCCTTCTTATCAAGGTAAAGGATACGGCAAAGATATTCTTAGGTACATGGTACATACCCTTATTACAGAAGGAGTTTCAACAATTGAATTAGACTTCGAAACGAAAAATAACAATGCTTTAAAACTATATACACAATGTGGTTTTGAAATTAAAACGAAGCATGACTATTATAATGTAATGAATTTCAGGGTAAATACATATGTCTAAAAAACTAATTTATTCTGATTATGATATTTTCGCATCCATTTATAATAAACATTGGGGGCATTATGCTGAACATGCCTATCTACTTTTGGAAAAACTCGTTTTACAATATGCACCACCACATTCTTATATTTTAGATCTTTGCTGCGGGACTGGTCACCTTACTAAGAAATTAATTGATAATCATTTTGTAGTAACTGGTATAGATGGTTCTGCTCAAATGATTGAATACGCACGTCAAAACGCTCCAGACGCAGCCTTTATCGTCGATGATGCTCGCAATTTCAATATGTTATCTCTACTGGCGATAGCTTAAACCATATTTTGAAATTAGATGAATTAAAAAGTGTTTTTCATAATGTTTACTCCGTATTACATAGCGAAGGTACATTCGTATTTGATATGAATATGGAGAAAGGTTTTCTAGAAAACTGGAGCGCGTCCTTTCACATTTCAGAAACGGAATATGTTTGTACAATTGATTCTACATATGATAATGAAAATAAAAAAGCAATCATGAACTTTATACTATTTCAACATGACATAGATCATAATTGGACAAGAAGTGACTTTTCATTTGAAGAAGCTTGTTATTCAAATGAAGAAATAATTTCTTCGCTAGAATCCGTAGGTTTTAAGAACATTCAATCACACGGTACAAATAGAGCATTTTTCATTTGTCAAAAATAAAAAAAACTGAATCATAACGATTCAGTTTTTTCTTAGTATATTTACAACAGCAGTCGTTTCATTATTTTCTTTATACACACGTGGAATTCTTCTATCTAACATACATGTAACTTCATAATTAATTGTACCTAACATATCCGCTATTTCTTCTACTGCGATGTTTTCTTCGCCTTGTTTACCGTAGAATACTACTTCGTCTCCTACTTGTACTGGCATTGCTTTTGAAACGTCTAGCATGAGCTGATCCATACAAACACGGCCAATAACAGGTACCCGAACTCCATTTATTAATGCGTGCCCTTTATTAGATAACTGACGGTTATAGCCATCCGCATAACCAATCGGTACAGTTGCAATCCATTCTTCACCAGTCGTTACATACGTATTCCCATAACTTACACCGCGATTCTTTTTCGCATGTTTAATATGAGCTACTTTTGATTTTAACGACAACGCAGGCTGTAACGAAACAACTGAATGATCTACCTCTTTCGAAGGGTACATTCCATAAATTCCAATACCTACACGAACCATATTTTGAAATGTATTGCTAAGTTCCATTGAGCCCGCACTATTTGAACTATGAATATATGGGATATGAATTCCTAATTCTTTTGCTGCATTGACAGCTTTCTCAAATAAACTTGTTTGCATATTCGTATATGATTTATCGATTTCATCTGCCGTAGAGTAATGTGTAAACATTCCTATTACCTCCACATACTCCATACGGTTCAATTCTTCTAAAAATGGTTTAACCTCTTCTTCTTGTAAACCGATACGACTCATTCCTGTATCAATTTTCACTTGAATTTGCGCTTTCTTTTGAAGACGGTTTGCGATTTCATTTATACCTTGTAAATCTTCACTTCTATAAACAGTCATCATAACGTCATATTGAATTGCCTCTTCCGCAGCCGCTACTGACGTATAGCCTAAAATTAAAATCGGCACGTTAATTCCTGCTTCTCTTAACTCTATCGCTTCATCTACAAATGCAACTGCAAGCTGATTTATTCCTGCTTCAATAGCAGCTTTCGCAACTTCAACTGCCCCATGACCATACCCATTTGCTTTTACAGCAGCCATCATTGCAATGTTTTCATCATTTACTCGTTTTTTAAATTCTTTTACATTATGTTTTACTGCATTTAAGTCAACTTCAACAATTGTATCTCTTCCATATTTCAAACTCATTGGTCTAACTCCTAACTCAATAATTGCATTCCATTCTACTTCACGTTTCATATGACCTTTTACAATATAATACTTTTCAATATGCTAGTCAAACTACTAGAATTTTCGGAATTTTGAGTATGATATAATACCCTTAAGAAATTATTATATACGGAGATGAGGAGAATTTCAATGTTTGTTCAATCTGCATTACATCAATTAAAAATTGCTGTTGATAGTTCTATTCAAATGCTTAACCAATATAAAGAAGACGAATTAAAAATACAACCAATTCACTCGAAGCGATCATTATTTGAAATGTGTGCACATCTTTCTCTTATTTGCCATGCAGATCTACTCATTTTAAACGGCAGTACGGAAAAAGAGTTACGTACCTTTTATAAAGAGAATAACCCTAAAACAATTGCTCATATACAGCAAACGATGCTCCAAGGATATGAGTTACTATCTAAAACTTCTTTATCTTATTCGGATGAAGAATTAGCAGAAATTAAGACTACTTATTGGGGTATTTCTTATTCACGATTTGAATGGTTGCTTGAAATTGTTGCACACTTTTATCATCATCGTGGACAAATACATATTTTATTATGCGAGCATATGAAAGACCCTAACATACCTTTATTTCAATAAAGGTATGTTAGACGATATGAAACTTTTCTAAGGCAAATAAAATACCGCCTTCACTTGATTTTTTTGTAACGAAATCAGCTTTTTTCTTTAACTCTTCTCCACCATTTCCCATCGCAATTCCCAGTCCTACATACTGCAACATCTCAATATCATTTCCACCGTCACCAAAAGCAATGGCTTCTGATTTGCAAATTTTCAGGTGCTCCAATACTTTTTGAATTGCAGTTAACTTCGATACTTTACTATCTTCCAATACATTCATAACGTAATCATGAAAACGCTCAAACGTAAGTGTTGAATATCTTTCAAGAAATTTTTGAGCTTCTATTTCATCTGCATACAGACATAAACAATAGATTTCTTCTGACAAATCCCTGCTTTTTTCAGGATACTTCTCTAAATTCAACGTCTCGCTAAGCGCTTGCATTACACGCTCATTATCCGAGGCTATTCCGTTCATTGCAAAATCCTCGGTAAAATAAGAAATACCGTGACCATGTAATTCAGCAAATCTCGAGATATCATGAACGATTTCACGTGAAAGTACTGATTTATGTATAACTTTTTCACCACATTTTATATGGGCACCATTTGCAGAAATAAACGTATTTATGCCTAGTTCCATAAATTGCGAACATAAGCTATAGGGTCTCCCTGTCGTAACAACTACATGAATCCCTTTATCTATTAACCTATGTATCGCTTCCTTTGTACTTTCGTGCATACTTCTATCAATCTCACTTAAAAGCGTACCATCAACATCGAAAAATACAACTTTGTACATAAGTCTCTACATCCCGTCCAAATGATTCGTATCATTAATGAAATGTACCATTTTTTGTTCACCGTCAATTTCAATTAAGCTTATTCCCGTATCTCCCATTTTAAAATAATAGTCCATTGAAATTGGCATTTTGAAAAACGCACGTAATAGACTATTTATTACACCACCGTGTGCAACAATTGCAATTCGGTCATATGTATTCTCTGTCACGATTTTAGAAAAGATGCCTTCTATTCTCATTCTAAATTCAATAAATGATTCCCCATTTTCAAAACGATCATGAAGAAACTTTGGCTCTGGATATTTTTTTGCCTCTTCAAACGATAATCCGGCTTGAACTCCATTATTGAACTCCATTAATTCCTCTTCTAATTGAATTGAGCACCCAATTCCTTCTGCTAATGTTTCACCTGTTTCACGAGCACGTTTTAATGTACTTGCCCAAATGAAATCTGGCGAAAAATCTGCTTTCACTTTCTGTACAAGTCTTTGCACTTGCCTCCTTCCTTTTTCTGTTAATTCAAAGTCAGCTCGTCCTTCATGCACCTGTAAAATGTCCGCTTCGGATTCACCGTGACGTATTAATAATATTTGCACTTGTTTCCCACTCCCTCCATTTAACATCCATAAAATCCCATTATATCATATTTGAAATTTTCTTTAACAAAAATATATTACTTTGACAGTTTTTTAACCCATCTAGTAAACGTGTTAATCCACTTAACAATTCCAAGCACTCTAAACTTATTATTCTGTCAAAAATGACAAACAACAAATTCCTATCCATAATGACAAAGGACTAATATTTTTATCCTACCCAAAAATAAAAAGAGAAATGGCATCCCATTTCTCTTTTTCACTCTTATTGTTCTTTTTCTGTATCATTTGAAGGTAGTTTCTTCGCTTGTTTTTCTTTGAAAATTTCTCCAATTGCTCCAAGAGTACCAAGTGTTTCAATTGCATTAGATGGAATAAACACTTTATTTGCTGGTCCTTTCGCAACTTCAGCTAATGATTCAAATGATTTGTAAGCAAGTATACGTTCATCTAAATTTGCTTCACGAAGTAATTCAATTCGGTTTTGCTCTGCTTTTGCAATTTCCTCAATCGCTCTTGCTTCCCCTTGCGCTTCTAACTCTTTCGCTTCTTTAATACCTTCAGCTTCTCGAATACGTGCCTCTTTATCCCCTTCAGCCATTAATATTTTACTTTGCTTCTCCCCTTCAGCACGAAGAACTTTATCTTGTTTTGCAGCTTCAGCTTCTAAAATAATTGCACGTTTATTACGTTCTGCTTTCATTTGCTTTTCCATCGAAGCTTGCACATCTTTCGGCGGATTAATATCGACAACTTCAACACGTTCAATGCGAACGCCCCATTTTTCTGTTGCTTCATCAAGCGCTAAGCGAATTTCTGTTGAAATTTTTTCACGCCCAGATAACGTTTCATCCAGTTCCATTTTACCAATGATTTGACGCATCGTTGCAGAAGTAATGTTACGTACACCATATTCATAGTTCGAAATGCCATATGTCGCAAGTTCTGGTTCCACAATTTGATAGAAAATAATCGTATCAATCTCTACTTGTACGTTATCTTTCGTAATTACTTTCTGCGGTGGTACATTCGTTTGTTGAATCCGTAAGTCATGATATACACGAACGCGATCTACAATCGGGATTAAAATATTTAATCCTGGGTGCATAATACGTTGAAACTTACCAAATCTTTCAACGACTCCAACTTTTTGCTGAGGAATAATTTTGATTGTCAATGCGATAAATGTCACAACAATTAGTGCAAAAATAATCGTTAGCGTTAATGCTATCATATTTATTCACTCTCCCTTTTTACTTGTAATATAGTACTATGCCTCTTTATAACAATAACTTTTTCTCCAGCATCAATTGGATCATCCGCAATAGCTGTCCAAGTATCTCCATCCACCTTCACAATACCATTCGTTTCATTTGTAATCGCTTGCATAATAATCCCTTTTTTACCGATTAGCATATCTACTGTATCAGTAAAACCTTTTGCTTCTCGAAAGTTTTTTGAAATTCTTTTCGTAAAGAAAGTCAATGTTAAACTTACAATCGCGCCAACAATAACTTGTAAAAATAGAGCATCGGGGGCAAATAAAGCAATAAGACCTCCGACAACAGCTCCAATCCCAAGCCAAAGCATGTAAAATGTAATCGACAACATTTCTGCGATAAATAAAATACCAGCTATTATAAACCAAATTACCCAAGCAGCCATATGCAACCCTCACTTTCTTTCTCATTTTCTATATGTATATGAAGAAAAGAATGGTTTATCCGCCCTTTCTCATACGTGGGCGCTTACTACAAGCTATTGTACATATTCACTGTTATAATGAGTATTATTAAAATACTATATTAATATATTCTTCATTATACATGAAATTTCCTTTCAAAAAGTGACAAAAAATTTAATTCTTTCAAAATTTTATTTTTTAATTATAATTATTATAACTACTTTCATATTTTTCCAGAAAGGTTGTGTGCTTATTGCAAAAACGTTCATTGACTTACTATTTAGGATCCAAAATATGCATTACTCTCGCTGACATCGTATACGTAATGATTATTACAACTCATATGTATATTACAACTAAATCAGCTACATTAACTGCCCTGTTTCCATTGCTCCAAGTCATAACTAATCTTATAGCAAATACATCTGCACCACTTATCATGAATCGTTTTCCATCTTATTCATTACTGTTTACACTACAATGGATAAAAACTGCTCTATTATTTTTATTAATGATATTATTCCCGGTCCTTTCCACAAACATTGTAGCACTATTCATTTTCATTTTTTTCATTTCATTATGTAGTGGCTGGAGCGCTCCATTACTATACGGTATTCTTCCGCGCCTTACACCGAAAGAAAAATTAGTAAAAGTAAATAGTATTTTTTCCTTTTCCACACAAATTGCACAAGCCGCTGCTTATTCATTTACAAGTGTTATTGTGCTTCTTATCGGTGCTTCTTCTACACTCATGATGAATAATATTTTGATGATTTTCGGATGTGTTGCACTACACTTTTCATTACGATCCATACATACTGAACGAGTAATAGAGCCTTCTTCAAAAGGTGCTGCTTTATTAGAAGGTTGGAAACTCTTATTTCAAAATCCTTCTCTCCGTACCGTTACATGTATGGACTTAATTGAAACTTTCGCAGGGACGATATGGATCGGCGCTATTACGATGGCTTATGTAACGACCGCCCTTCATAAAGGAGAAGAATGGTGGGGATATATTAATACAAGTTATTATGTCGGGACGTTAATTGGTGGTCTATTAGCATGGAAAATGAGTCCATACATTCAAAACAATTTAATACGCTCTATGGCGATAGGTTCTCTTCTGTTTAGTATTCTTACATTTTTATATGGTATGACAAGTAGCGGATTTATTGCGCTGTTCCTATGCATTCTAATGGGCCCATGTTACCAAATTAGAGATATTTCTCAAACAACTGTTTTACAATCCAGCGTCGCTCCATCTTTATTATCAAAGATGTATACAGCTCACGGCGCTCTTCTCTCAACAGCTTCTGGCCTTTCTATGCTGAGTGTTGGCATTATTACCGATTTGTTCGGTGTTCGTACGATTTATATCCTTGCTTCAATCCTTATATTGTGCTCTGCTTGTTTATCATTTAACTTATTAAAATATGATAAGACAAAGCAAGAAAACATGTCACTTTAATAAACAAAATAAATAGGACAGGATTTCCTGCCCTATTTATTTTGTTTATGATAAGTTAGGAAATTTCCGATGCTTTGTCACTTGTTCAAAAGCGTATGCGAGTTTAATTAAAGTCCCCTCACGAAAAGCAGTGCTTGCAAGCGTAATTCCAAATGGTCTCCCGTTATCCATATATCCCGCAGGTATTGCTATAGACGGATAACCTGCTTTCGCACATATAGTGGAGCCTATATAAGAAGGGAACAGAATCGCATCAAGATTATATTTTTCCAGTGCAAAATCAATGCCTCGTTCTTGTGAAAAATATATATCTTCTAATCTTGCATTTAAATATTGTGGATTTCTTAACGTATTAGGAAAATCTTTTCCTCTTTCTAACTTAGTTTGTCCATATCTCAGAGCTCTTTCTGCTATGTTTTCATTAAACTCCATTAACTCTGAAATAGAATGGACTGGTATAGTAGAAGGCAATTTCGAAAGATAGTTATCTAAACTATGCTTTAATTCATAGAGCGATACACCCCAGCTCCATTCTCTATGAAAAGACGGAATATTAATATCCTCTACTACTGTCGCACCCTTACTACGTAATACTTCAATTGTTTCCTTAAACAAATTCTCATCATACTCACCAGATTCATAATAATCTTTTGGTGCGTTGTTATATACACCAATCTTTGTTCCATTTAAACCGTTAACATCCAAATACTTTGTATAATCATATTCTGCTATCCCTTCACTTTTACGAGTAGCTACATCTTTCTCATCTACCCCTGTTAAACTCCCTAGCAAAATAGCGGCATCTGTTACTGTTCTAGCAAACGGCCCCGCTGTATCTTGCGAATACGTAAACGGAATAATGCCTCTACGACTAATTAAACCAACAGTCGGTTTAATACCGACTACAGAGTTTTGAACAGCTGGACTCAAAATAGAACCATCCGTTTCTGTTCCAACCGATATTACTGTAAAGTTAGCAGCAACTGCTATGGCAGATCCTGTACTTGAGCCCCCAACAAACATATCATCCTCACCCGTACCGTAAGGGTTTATTGTTTGCCCACCTCTTGCACTATATCCAGCCCACATTTCAAATGACATTGCATTTGCTAATTCTGTCATATTTGTTTTCCCTATTATCACTGCTCCTGCTTCTCGCAGCTTCGTAACGAGAAATGCATCTTCACTACTTATATGTTGTTCTAGCGCAATCGTACCTGCACTTGTATGCATAGAGTCATTCGTTTCAATATTATCCTTAAGTAAAACCGGTATACCATGTAATGGGCCTCTTACACCTTTTGTTTTTCTTTCATGATCTAACGCTTCTGCAATAAAGATAGCCTCCGGATTGATTTCTAAAATAGAATTGATTTTCGGTCCGTCTTGATCATACTTTGCGATTCTATGAAGGTAATACATAACTAATTCTTTTGAAGTTAATTGCCCAGCTTCCATCATTGCTTGTATATCATAAATTGTTAATTCTTTTTGTAGTAGTGTATTGAACTGAATCTTCATCGTCATTCTCCTTCTATAAAGCCTTTTATTGATAACATGTATCTATTACTTGTTTATTTTCTCCGCTCCTCGCATATACAAATACAATCCAATTAAAAGAATTCAACTTACCACTGTAAAAACCTTTTATTTCCTGAAAAACAGAAAAAGTCTGAAACGAATCAACTTCCGCTTCAGACTCTTTTATTATTTTACATATACCTCATCTAACAAATGTAAAAACTCACCTTGTTTCCCCGCTAATTCAGGACATTTTGCAATATCAATCCATTCGTAGCAAAATACTAGGCCTTCATCTTCCTCACCGGCACTTACAATATGTTCCCAACGATCTTTTACATCTGTTAGTAATGTTACGTGAAAGAAATGGCGTTTTTCATATTCCTTTTTTTCTCTCACATGTATGATGTAATCAGCTAGGAATCGTTCTATGCATAAATGACGTAACCCAGACTCTTCTTGTACTTCACGTAAAATCGCTGCTTCTAGCGTTTCCCCTTCGTCAACTGTTCCCCCTGGCACTTGTATACCAGCTTCAGGTATATCACGATGTTTAAAAACAAGCAGTTGCATAACTCCTTCTTTTTCTCTTGTCACATATGCGTGTACTTTTTTCTTATATAACACCGTCATAATCCTTCTCTCCCCTCAATTGTTCACTGCGCTACTTCTTCAAGTGTCAGTTGATTTTCATATAAATATGTAGCTTGTGGATTTCCCACATATCTCACGTGCCATGGTTCAAATCGATAGCCCGTAATCGATTCTTTCTCTTTTGTATATCGAATGACAAAACCAAATTTATGGGCATTTTCAGAAAGCCACTGCCCTTCTTTCGTTTCACCAAAAATTGTCTCTAACTGAAACTTAGCAGATTGTGATGTGATATCCATAGCTAGTCCTGTTTGATGTTCACTCGTTCCAGGAACTGCACTCGACATTGCTGTTTTTGCTTCTCCATCTTGCTTTTTATACATCGTATTTAACGCTTTTTGCCGATCAAAAGATCTAAATCCAGAGACTGCAAATAAGAAAACACGCTCTTTATCCGCTTGCTGAAACATTTCCTCAAGCGCACCGGCTGCCTCTTTCCTCATTTTTTTCTTTTCTTGATCACCTTCATTAGAGTAGCGCACTTTCGGAATAACTAAATCTGGCGGTCTATACCCATCTGGTAAGCGTCTACTTTTATTCACAAGCACAAGCATCGAATTCGGATTACTAATTACCGCAATATCCCCATCCATATTCGCAATCGTTTCTTTCGCTTTCGGAAATATGTTATTTACATTCACCTCGCGCGCTTGCTTATCCTTATACATTTTATAATTGATTCCCGCTACTCCAACAATGAGTATCGCCGCTACGATACCAAGTAGTATCCATCTTTTTTTCATATAACGACCTCTTATTTTAATAATTTGGCCATTTCATACTCATCGATGTTCTCTCCATCGATAATAAGAGCAGCTCTTTTGACACCTTCCTTCTCAAATCCAGCTTTTTTATATAGTGCCTGAGCTCTTGTATTGTGGGCCATTACCGTTAATTCTAAACGCCATACATCATGTAATCTTGCCCACTTCTCGACCTCTTTAAACAATTTAGTCCCAATACCTCGCCCACTATACTCTTGCAAAATCCCAATTACAATACTTGCTACATGTCTCTTTCTTTGAATATGATTTCCATTCACTAAAATAAACCCTACTATTCTCTCTTCTTCAACTGCTACCAATATTGTTGCATATTTATTTTCTACAAAGCGCTGAATCATTTGCTCTTGTTGCTCAGCTGTGAATTTCCTTTCTCCTGGTTCATACAACATAAATTTCGTTTCTTCATCTAATTGCTTACTTAATTGCAAAAATGATGCTGCATCTTCTACTTTGATTTCCCTAATCACTTCAATCACCCTACCAATTTCATAATAAAAAGCTTTCCTTGTAAAAAGATTTTCTCTACTTTCCCGAAAATCCCTTTGTAAATCTCCCAGTATAATTTGACAAATTTCGATATTAGTATAACAACGACAAATTATGTCTATTATGTGACATCTCATCATTACAAAAAAACGCAAGCATTACACTCACGTTTTTCAGACTCTCCCACTAGTTTATGTTTCACTTTATCCATTCACTTTTTCAGCCTGCCAGAAATATTCACCAAACGCTTTAGCTAGCGCATCAATCGATCGATTTAATTCTTCCTCTGTATTATCTACGCCACCAACTTCAATTAATATCGCTTGTCCTGACAAATCTTGATTGTAGACACCATTTCCTGTTTGGAATCCTTTTTGAATGACACCACGACTAACGCCTGGATATTTCTTACTAATCGTCTCATGTAAAGCCGTTGCTAATTGCAAGTTTTTTTCATAGTTTTTGTTACCTTTCCCTACTACAAACGCAAGCTTCGCATATGATTTATCACCGATTATTTTTGTCGTGACATTTTTCCGAGCACTATCACGATGTAAATCAAAGAAGTATTGTAATTCTTTATTGCCGGCCATTGCTTCTTGTACAATTTCCCGTGACATTTTATAAGAACTATTACTATTTAACCCTTTACTAATCAACTTTTGACCAACATCAGTCTTGTCGTTAGTTGCTCCGATTCCTTCATTTGCTAATTGTTCACGAAATCGGTCGCCGACTATTGAAATATTTGTGACTGAACTTGTCGCTTTATTCGGATTTGGATCATTTGCTAAATTCAGTAGTGGCAAATACGATTCCCAACTATGCGTATGATAAATAAATGCAACTTGTCGTTTTCCTGTCGTTTGAGCTGGTTGCTTTTTCTCTTTATTCGTATCCGGCTTTTGGACCTGTCCACCTTCTCCAGTCCGTTCTTTTACTACTTCTTCAAGTGGAACGCTCGACTCTATAGGCAAGTTAGAATAATTTGTTCCTTCACCCGCAATAACAATTTCTGTATCGTACTTACCGAAACCAGGTAGCTCTTTGCCGACAAAACTGCGTACATCGTTAAAACGAATATTCGTAGCCATAGAAAAGAGAAACGAAGATATTGAAAAATCTTGATTTAAATTTCGATATTCCTGTGTAAAATAATGATTCTCTTTCCCAAGAACGTACATGTAACCATTCATTGATAACTCATTTAACCAATTATATAAATACGTTGACTTTGTCTCTTTCATAGAGGTTACCATCATACTAATAAGAAAAAAAGTCGCTAGTACTGTAGCAATAATAAATAATACTAACTTACGTACACTCGTGAATTTCACATAAAAAAAGCCTCGATTCATACTATCACCTCTCTATTTCAAGTTATGTACAAGCTCTAGAGAATAGACCGTCTAAATTCCGGCTATATTGTTAATGAGGTGAAATGAATTGAAACTACTAATAGGAACACTACCCATTGTACTATCATTTATTTTTTATTGGCTTGCTAAGCATCCTACCATCCGTGTTGCGTTACATATTTCAGCATATCTAGCACTTTATGTACTCGGTACAATCATTTCTATTCATATATATGATGTTTTAATACAAGACTTAGTTTTTATGACAAGTATTCATGGGATTTTACTAAATCCATTTTTTCTTATATCAGGAGCGTATATAGGGATATACACTTTGTACCTACTTTTGTCCTACATGATTACAAATATAAAAAATGGAGCGCAATGAAATGCAACCACCGTTCATCTGTCATACATGCAAAAAAAGAATTACGCGAAAGAAAGATCTTATTACTACCACATGGTACTTCCGCTTTTATGTATTTCATAGTGATTGTTTTAAACGACAGCAAGTTTTTATCTCACGATTTATCCCTGTGAATACACTTATTAATTTTTTTCTTATTATATATGGGCTGATTGTTGGTAGCATTCTTATGACTGCAGAGCCATCTATCATTTGGCTTGTTTTCTTACTTCCAATTTTATATCGGTTTCTTTCCTATTATTATGTTGAACGTTTTTTTTCTAAATAAAAATTAGACTTTCCTCTAGGAATACTTAAACATTCCCACTCATTTTCTTTTAACATTTTACCGATGTAAATCATTTGTCCAATATGCAAAGCATAATGAGAAATTTGTCTTTCAATTGCTTGCATGACAGTATGTGCTTCACCGCGAATATATACCGTCTGCAATAAATGTTCTGGCGTTAGCGCATTCATCGTTTTAAAAACATATTCCCAACCTTCATTCCATGCTGCGAGTACCTCTTTCTTAGAAGAATAACCACCTTCAAATTCAGCATCTCGGTTACGATCTATTTTTTCACCGTCAGATGTTAAAAAATCCGTCCATCTAGATCGCATATTACCGTGCAGATGCTTAATTATAATTGCTATGCTATTTGTTGCTTCATGAGAAGACCATTCAATCTGTTCATATGATAATTGTGAAAGCACCCGTTCCCCTTGTTTCTTTGTTGCTTCAAAATTCGAAATGGCACACTGTACGTATTCGCGTCCAATATCCATGTTCCCCCGCCTTTACATTAACTAATTTTTGTTCCATTTGGTAATTCCATATTAGGCTGCAGTAATACAACATCACCCGCTTCAGGTACTCCTCCTAAAACAAGCACTTCTGATTTAAATCCAGCTACACGTTTTGGCGGGAAATTTACAACAGCAACGATTTGTTGACCGATTAAATCTTCTGGGGTATATCTCTTCGTAATTTGAGCACTTGACTGCTTCATTCCAAGCTCTCCAAAATCAATTTCTAGTTTAATCGCTGGAACTCTCGCTTCTTTAAATTCCTCTGCATGTGTTACAGTCCCAATCCGTAAATCCAAAGTTAAAAAATCTTCAAAATTAGCCATTTTATCACCCCTTCCATTTATTACTTAGACAAAACAAAAAAATCTCCTTTAAAAAAAGAAAGGCGCCTAAGCACCTTTCTTTTGTAGTTCACTTGATTCATTTGTTTTATAGAAGAAGAAACCGAGGATCCCGCCAATACATGATGGGATTAACCATCCTATTCCTTCTTTATATAATGGTAACATTTGTAGTACGTTAGAAATCGCGTCAATTTTAATCTTCGCACTTTCTAAACCGTTAAAGAAACTAATTAACAACGCACCTAAAATAGCTCCAATATAAATGGTATTACGCTTCCCAATCCATTTATGGAAGTAAGAAAGTATAATTAATACGATTGCAACTGGATAAATGATCATTAACACTGGTAAAGTAACTGCGATTAATTGTGTTAAACCTAGGTTAGATACAATTAAACTAAATACACATACCATTGTTACAATCGTTTTATGAGAAAGTTTTGGGAATAAGTTTGTAAAGAAGCCAGCACAGGCTGATGTTAATCCAACCGAAGTTGTTAAACAAGCAAGTACAATAACAAGTCCTAATAAAATTTTACCACTTGTTCCATATAACTCATTTACAACATTCGTTAAAATAAGTCCACCATTCTCTGATACCCCAAGTGATGTACTTGTTGAACCAAGATAAGCAAGTGATAAATAGATTAACGTTAAACCAAGTACAGCGATAATACCTGATACTACTGTTATTTTTGCAATTTGATTACTCTCTTTTATTCCTTTAGAGCGGATAACTTGTACAACTACAATTCCAAATACAAGCGCACTAATTGCATCCATCGTTAAATATCCTTGAATAAATCCACCAAAGAAAGCATTTTCCTTGTATGCCTCTAGCGGTGCAGCTGGTTCTCCAATCGGATCAACAATTGCCTTTCCGACAATTACAGCAACAATTAATACTAACAATGGTGTAAGAAATTTCCCGAACCAATCCACTAATTTTGATGGATTTAAAGATAAATACCAAGTTATTCCAAAGAAAATTATAGTGAAAAGAAATAGCATGTACCATTCGGAAACTAATGCCTCTGATAAAAATGGCTTCATACCCATTTCAAATGAAACGGCTCCCGTACGCGGAATCGCGAAAAAAGGTCCGATTGCTAAATAACTAATCAATGGGAAAACAAACGCAAATATAGGGTGAACTCTAGAAGATAGCGCTTTCAAGTCCCCCTCTACAAACGCGACAGCTGTTACAGCTAATAGGGGTAATCCGACTCCCGTTACAAGGAATCCAATTGTAGCAACCCAAACATTCTCTCCAGCTTGTTGCCCTAAAACTGGTGGGAAAATTAAATTTCCTGCTCCTAAAAATAGTGCAAATAACATTAAACCAATTGCTACCGTATCACCTGGCCTTAAACGTCCCTTCATGCTTTTCATTTGCATAGCACTTATTCATTGTTTATCTCTATTTTCACAATATGCTATGCATCCTCCTCTCTGTTCAAGCTGATAAAATATGCCCCTTACAAAGCAGTGTCTTTCTCCATAATTTCTCCATTCCCCTTATTTTTACTCTAATTATTAATTTTTGATTTTTGATTTTTTTGAATTTTCAAATCATTAGAGTGGTATTGCGCGGAGTATAGTTGTCAGACCTCTTTGTTTTTATCACACATATAGTAACATATTTAGTTGAAAAATAAAAACATATTTTCAAATTGACTTTTTTGAAAATCAAAATTATCTACATTTTTTATTCTTTTGCACAAATATTGTTTCAGACTCACTTATTATCCTATCGTTATTTTCAAATAACTTTATACACATAACATAACAAAAGCCATCCAACATAGACGGCTTTTGCATGTTATTCTATCGTTTCAACTTCACGTGGATTTTTCATCTCTTCCACATACACAACTCTAAATCCGTGATCTTCTAAATCTTTCAATAACGTCTCTAATTCACCATCGTTAAACTCTTCTCCTAATGTAAACATAATTCTACGAACTAATAAGGCATCATTATCAAAAGTCATTAAACTTTGGATACCTGTATATTTTTTTAATACTGTCGATAATTTTTGAATAGCCCCATTATAATCTTGTGTCCCAATCATGACAGAATATTTACTAGAATGAACACCCCAGGCATCTTCTAATAGCTCAAAAACCTTTTTATGCGTTAAAATCCCAAGAAATACTCCTTTTTCATCAACTACTGATAAATAAGGTAATTTTTTTATTGTAAAAAATACTTTAAAGAACGAAGAATCTTCTCTGACATATCCTTCTTTATCATTTAATAATTGTAATACATTTTCTTCCAGTGAACCTTTATATTCTAAAATATCTACTTTATATATATTCCCTAAATATTTCTCTTTTTTTTCATCTAAAACTGGTACACAACGATAACCAGTTTTATTTAAATGCTCTAGTGCTTCCCCTATCGTAATTGAACTTGAGCAAAATAAAACTTCCCTTTTCGGCACATAATTCCCTTTAATCCTCATAAACAGCCTCCTTATGTTAAAATACTTTCTGTGCCATAACTATATTATATTTTCAGAAAAAAATAAATAATTTATTTTATTTTTCTGAAAATTATTCATTTTCTTGTCATAATTTATTCACGTTTCATTCAATTCTATCCACTACAATACTAAACTTCTTTAAGAAAAATATATTGTAACTTACTCCGAAAAAAGCTAAAATAAGAATAAGAATTTTCTGAATATTCAAAGAGTAGGTGATTACATGTCTTTATTGCGCTCACATATATATAAATTTATCGTTGGTGTTCTCATTATATTTATCATTAGTCCTATTCCAGCTTTATTCATTACACATAAATACTCATACATCACCGGCTTTATAAGCATTTTCCATAACTTTGCACAACTTTCTTCGATGACAATTCCAAAGATTGATTGGATGCACGAATCTATCTTTTTCTCAGCAAATCAGATGGTACATACTGCTAATCAATCAACACCGTTATTCCCTTACATGTGGGAAATATATTTTTTATCGATTGTTCGTTTTACCTTTACACTTGTGATCGGATTCTTCATCAGCTTAGGGATTGGCCATTTATTTTTTAAAGCACCTCAATCGGTTAAAAAGTTCACTTCTTTATTAAGATGGATACCTTATTCTTTATGTACTGTATTATTACAATGCGCAGTCTTATTACTACTCCTATACATCACAAAATTTATAAAGATTCCTTACTACTCATCTTTTATCATCGTTTGTAGTACTTCCATGATTATCGTTATGCAAGCAATAAAAAAATGGATTCCTTTCTTAAGTAATACAAATGAATATGAAATAAAACAAGCTTCTTTCCTTGTAGATACATTGTTTTTAGCTCTTACTTCGAATCATAAATCTATTTTAGGTTCCATTATTCTTTCATTCGTTTTTATGGAATGCGTTTTTCACGCAAATGGACTATTGCAATTTATTGTTCAATTCGGCGGAAATACCCCTATTATTGTTACAATTAGCTTATTGCTTTTGTATATCCCGTATTGCGTACTCTCATTCCTTCAAACACTATGGACGACAAACCACTTTAAACAACAATCATACGCTTTAACGAGAAGTATTCCAAAACCTTAATTTGAAATAACCCTCTAGAATCTGAAAGTAGGGGGTTATTCCTTTTGTATAGCGGACAAAATAACAGCAAATTCAAAAACCATTGCAGAAACATACCAATATTTCCCCTTTTTCTTTGACTATTCTTTTCATTTGGATTTATTATAAAAGTATAACATAATTGCAGGAGGTGACATCTTTATTCCAAGCGACGGAATAGAGAATACACTTGGACATATTAAATATTTTTCTCATCTTTGTACTTATCCTTATTTCCGGCTTTTTCGTTGCATCAGAATTCGCTGTTGTAAAAGTACGAAAAAGTCGAATTGACCAGCTTGCAAATGAAGGCAATAAACAAGCTTTAGCTGCAAGAAGTGTCATATCTAATTTAGATGTTTATTTATCAGCTTGTCAGCTCGGGATTACAATCACTTCTTTAGGACTTGGTTGGCTTGGTGAACCGACTGTGGAACATTTACTACGACCGCTCTTTGAAAAGATTAATATTACTGGAACAATGGCAAATACTTTATCCTTTATTATCGCTTTTAGCGTGATTACATTTTTCCATGTTGTATTAGGTGAATTAGTTCCAAAGTCTTTTGCAATTCAAAAAGCAGAGGCAATCACACTTAAGTTTGCACGACCACTTATTTTATTTGATAAAATTATGTATCCGTTCATTTGGTTACTTAATAGTACGGCTATCTTTTTCACAAAACTACTCGGTTTAGAACCTGCGAAAGAAAATGAACTGGCCCATTCTGAAGAGGAACTACGACTCATTTTAGGTGAAAGTTTCAAAAGCGGCGAAATAAATCAAGCCGAATATAAATATGTAAATAATATTTTTGAATTTGATGATCGAGTTGCGAAAGAAATTATGGTCCCTCGTACAGAAATAATTTGCTTATCTACTGAAAATACGTTAGAAGAAAATATGGATATCGTGGCAACTGAAAAGTATACACGCTACCCTATCATCGAAAAAGATAAAGATGATATTATCGGTATGATCAATACGAAAGAAGTATTTCATGATCAAACGAAAGGCATTCATAAGCCACTTGAATCTTACATACATCCAGTACTAACTGTCTTTGAAACTGTTCCAATTCGCAAAACGTTAGTTCACCTACAAAAGAATCGCGTTCAGATGGCAATCGTTATGGATGAATATGGTGGTACGGCCGGACTTTTAACAATGGAAGATATTCTCGAAGAAATTATTGGAGAAATTCAAGATGAGTTTGATGCGGATGAATCACCTATGATTGAAAAGCGTACGCCGAAGCTTACTGTTTTAGACGGTAAGGTGCTCATTTCTGAAGTAAATGATATGTTTGGCCTACATATTGATGATAGTGATTTAGATACCATTGGAGGTTGGCTCCTCTCTCAAGCAGTGGACTTAAATATTGAGGCTGGTTATTCCATTGAATTTGCCGGTTTTCAGTTTAAAGCACTAGAACTTGATGGACATCAAGTGAAAAAAATTGCGGTACATAAATTAGACACGAAGAAGGAGCTATAAAGTGACAGTATTATTGACAATCTGTATCATTGCCTGTTTTATTGTTTCATTTCTTTCCTTTATTTACCCTATCATTCCAGGCATCCTCGCTGTCTGGGCTGGATATTTCATTTACCATTTCGGTATAAAAGGTGGCGAACTAACAACTTCCTTTTGGATTATTCAAGTCATTTTCACACTATTCATTTTCGTTGCTGATTTTATTGCAAATGGATATTTCTTAAAAAAATACGGAAGTTCTAAATGGGGAGAACGTGTCGGTATGATTTCTATCATTGTCGGCTCTTTCTTTTTCCCACCATTCGGTTTAATTATCATACCGTTCTTATCGGTATTTATTACAGAACTAGTACATAAAAAAGCGCCAAAAGACGCCTTTCTAGTAGGAGTTGCTACTGTAGGTGGTTTTTTAAGCAGTACAGTTGCGAAAGCCATTCTCCAAATCATTATGATTATCATATTTGTATGTTATATCATCTTTTAACCATCCCATTTCGGGATGGTTTTTTTAATAGGAAATACCTACTCGGCTATTCTCATATTGGTTTTCACTACACAGATTCCACGTAAATTGCGCTGTATCACCAACTGTTATTTTTGCTCCTCCTTCTGGTAATACATCTTTTTCAGTTCGATATATACCTGTCATATCACCGTCAATTAAATGCGTCGGACAAACGACCGTCCAGCATAAATTACTACTACTAAGTATCTTATATGCAGCTAAATGATCTTCTGCTGCTGTTGTCGACTTTCTCTTTGATTCCGTTGATTGAAAACGATATAAATTTAGATTTGTTCTTGCTTGTAAAATACCGGCTGTTCCTATTGTAATGATTTTACGAACTCCTTCTTCTTCCATTTTCTTTATAATTTGTGGCATACTCTTCGCTAACGTCCCATTTTGATCCGTTCCAAGTGCACTAATTACTATATCGCTTCCTTCTATCGCTTTCTTTATATCATTTTCATTTAATACATTACCTTCTATAACTCGTAATCTTTCATGATTTATTTCTACTCTACTTGAATCACGCGCTAATGCAGTCACTTCTGCTAAATCTTTTAATGCTAATTTAATTATGTTTGAACCTACTCGCCCTGTTGCTCCCAATATACATACTTTCATTTGTTTTCCCCCTCTTTCATTCTTTCTCTATTTTTCAATAATCTCAATCAATTTACAACAAAAAAGCTTCCTCACATATAAGAGGAAGCTCTATTATTACATTATTTCTTTTCTTTAGAATCCGTAGACTTCTCAGTTCCACTTGTTTCTTTATCCTTTTTATCCTCTTGTTGTGTTGTTGTATCGTCTTCTTTCTTCTTGTCCTCACCTTTACTACAACCTACCATTAATAAAGAACTTGCAAGTGCCATAGCAGTTAATGATTTAACCCATTTGTTCATTTGCGTTTCCTCCTTTTGATAGAATATGTACAATCCCATATTACTCTCTATTTTTAAAGGAAAGATTGAAAAATAGTAAATAAACGGTAAATATTTGTAAATTTTCTGATAATAGATATGTACATATAGTCATTTTTTCTCCACGAAAAGTAAAAAACTAAGGCACCTATCTTTCCGCCTTAGTTTCTTATGCAAACTTCTCCTTTTCATATACATGTTTAATCTTATACTCTTTCTTCACGACATATTGCCATACACTATAGGCATAACGATTCATTTTCAGGAAGCAGTTTTCTAAAAATGAGCGAAATTCTGGATTTGCAACTTCAACTGCCACTTGAGCAAACTTTAACGCTAACCGTTTCAAATGCGAAATATAACAAGTTGCAATATAAATATCACCTGTATATTTACTATCAGTTTCCTTTTCCATTTCATGAAAATGAAATGAAATTGGTTCACAAGTTATATGCTGTACATTCTCTCCTTCTTGAAAATTCACTTGTTCATTATATGCTTGCAACATATATGGTAAATGATGCTGTAATAGCTCCTTTAATTCTTCGTCTCTTACCTGTCCTGTATACTCCCCAACCTTATATATAAGCATATAACTATACCTCATCAATTCTTTCATACAATTCATGAAAATGCCTCCCTACTTTTTGTCTATATGCTATAAATATGATGCTATAACATTTGCTATTCTTGCTAAAAACCAATCCCATTTACTAATTTTCTCAAAATCTTCTTCCGAAAATCTTTTTGATTTATGGAAGTCTTCTTTTAGTCGATCCCATACGTCAGCAACAACTGTTTTATCATATACGACACAGTTAGATTCACAATTTAAATAAAAACTTCTATTATCAAAATTCGCTGTGCCTATATCAACAATTTCTCCATCAATGATTGTTACTTTCCCGTGAAAAAAACCATTCCGATATTGATAGATCTCCGCTCCAGCATGGTTCATCTCTCTCAAATACGGGTAGGCAGCTTGTTTTAACAATACTGCATCACTTTTAAATGGTACGAGAATTTTCACATTGACACC
This sequence comes from Bacillus sp. SSR7, assembly GCF_055902415.1. Taxonomy (NCBI): domain Bacteria; kingdom Bacillati; phylum Bacillota; class Bacilli; order Caryophanales; family Bacillaceae; genus Bacillus; species Bacillus sp. SSR7. Next base: position 66,223 of record NZ_JBVVXV010000006.1, read on the forward strand.
GCGGTTTAATGCACCTTTTAACGCTTTCATCATTTCTTTACTTGGTACAAAATATGGCGTAGCAATAATTAAAGACTTTTTAGCCTGCTTTATAAGCGCTCCATATTTTTCCCATAAACCTTTTCCGTCTGAAAATAAATATTGGTATTTTACATTCCCAATTGCAGGTAGACTTTCATGTACAGGCATTTTTTCTCCCGTATCTTCTTTCCAGTCAGCTGCAAATTTTCTTTCCATATCCGTGGCACCATTCCCCTTAACTCGTACATGATAATCACGCCACGGGCCAAATTTCGGATCTTGTCCAAGGTATTCCTTTCCGATGTTAAAGCCGCCGATATATGATACTTTTCCGTCTATCGTAACAATTCGTCTATGGTTTCGCTGATGCAACGAATAGAATAAATGTTTCAATTTAGGTTTTTTACTAAACGTAAACTGGACACCATTGCTTTGTAGTTGACGAATTATCTTTTTCTTCAGCTTATATCCACCTATTCGATCGACTGACAAATTCACTTCTACTCCGCTAGATGCCTTTTTCTCGAGCAACTGCAAAAACTCTTTGCTTATTTCATCTTTACCTACAATATAAAAATGGATATATATGTACTTTTCCGCATTACGTATATCCTCAAATAATTTCGTATATAACTCTTCACCGTTCGTATACAGTTGAAATTCACCTAAACGAACTTGTCCTACTTCATATTCACTAGCCATTTTTTTCCCCATTTCCACATCGATGTTCATCCAAATGAATACACCTATTACACAAAGGATTACAACGAAAAAGTGTTTCATGGATATTTTCCTTTCTCCACTTACTGTTATTTCTATATCTTCCCTTTTTTAATACAATATCATTCAAGAAAATATGTCATTGCATGATATATGTCCATATCAAACGATAGCTCATTTGCATATTGTATGTTGTATCTTAAAATAAAAGGAGGAAATAACAATGGGCTTCGCACATGGTAATGGATTCGCGCTATTAGTCGTATTATTTATCCTCTTAATCATCGTCGGTGCTGCTTGCTTCTGCTAAGTAGTTACAGTCATATGATATGTGGATGAAAAAACTATAAAAGCGGACACCTATTTTTAGGTGTCCGCTTTTCATATGAAAAACATTTCAGTCCGTTATAATACCTTTAACGACTTAATATTCAACTTAAAAAGTTAGTAATGTGGCTACTTTCTTACTCTCCGCCTTACGTATATGACGTTGTTCTGCACGCAATACAGCAATGCGATGTAATTCTTTCTCTTCTTCTGTTTCAGGAATTACTCGAGGAACTGGAACTGGATTGTTCTCCTTACTAAGTGCAACAAAAGTAACAAATGACGTTGCTGCGATGCGCTTCTCACCTGAAATTAAATCTTCCGCTACTACCTTCACAAATACTTCCATAGACGTTCTACCCGTCCAAATTACAAAGGATTCATAACTCACACAATCGGTAGAACGAACAGGATGTAAAAAATCTACCCAATCCATAGATGCTGTGACGCATTCTTTTCTTGCATGCCTCGTTGCTGAAATAGAAGCAACCATATCCATCTCGGCTAATATCTTTCCACCAAATAACGTATTATGATCATTTAAATCTGTTGGAAATACTCGGCTCGTTTTGAACACCCTTGATTCATTGGCTGTTTTCCCCTTTACTTCTGTCATTGTTATCACCCCTTTAATGATGTATCCCTAATATCTCAATCATCACTATACTAAATGAACTACACGTTTAATATTAACAACATTCAGAACTCTTAGTCCATAAAAAAGAACCGATGTTATCAATCGGCTCCTCTAAATACATATTGCTCTTTCGGTTGTTCAACTTTATTCCATTTCGTTACTTCTAAAACAGGAATGTTCGCATGGAATGGCTGATAAAATTCCGTTGATATTTCTCCTTCAACTTGAATCCAATCATCATTGTTCCATTCTACTCCTTCTGGCTTTTTCACTAACATACCATATACACCAGAATCCGCTACACAATGTATAATACCGAAACGGAATAAGAAATATTGTTCTTTTTTAGAAGAATCATCTTTGAAAACAAACCCTTTAAAAGATAATTTCTTCCCAGTAAACTCGCCAGGATAATTATAAATTGTTTCCATCCCTTTTAAGAAATCTTCATCTTTTAAAGCAATACTATCTTTCGTAACAAACTCTTTTTTCCCTTTTTCCATTACACCACGATATCCTTCTTTCCCGTAATAAATGCTCGTATCAGGTCTTAGAAATTGCCTTGTCATAAATGGATCTTTACTTTCTGCTTGTGCTACTGGAAAATGAAACCCTTTCGCCTTAACAATATCTGAATCTAACGTTGCAATTGGGAAAAACAAACCTGAGACTATCGGAAAACAAAACAATGTGTACGAAAATGCTTTTTTCCACCAAGTATTTTCATCTTTCGAATGATCATGCCCGCAATGGCTATGATCACAACCACAATTGTGCTGTTCTCTTTCTTTTTCTTTTTGATGTTCTTTTTGGAAAACGATTATAATTTGAACAACAGTTAAAAAACCTAATATAATAGCTGCTGTTTTTGATAAGTAGGCATACTTCATATTAATGTACTTCGTAATATTACCTGAAATATGAAGCTGCGCGATTAAGATTGTAAAACCTAATAATATATATGCTCGAAACATAACCTACCACCCCATCGCATAAATGAGTAGTGAGCTTGCATAAACAACAAGTGTAACTGTAACTGTAACGACAATTACAAATTTTGTTTTAAATGTCGCAAGCATCATAAACATATTTTTAATATCCACCATCGGTCCGTATACGAGGAACGCGACAAGTGATGCTGTTGAAAATGTACTTTGGAATGAAGAAGCAATAAATGCATCCGCTTCTGAACAAAGTGATAAAATATAAGCAAGTCCCATCATAACAGCTGGTGAAGAAAACGGCCCTTGTCCTATAGCAAGCAGTGTTGAAGTTTGTACGAACGTTTGAACTGCAGCTGCAATTAACGCACCTAATACTAAATATTTTCCCATCGAGAAAAATTCCTCAACAGCATGCGTACATACATCCCACATTTTTTTACGTAATGGACGCTTATGATTCACTTCTGGGAAGTGGTCATCTCGTAATTGATGTTCTTTAAACATAAATGATAATATAATTCCAACGATAATTGCTACGATAATCGCTACAATAGAACGATACCATACCATGTGCATACTACTTCCAAAGGCAACGTATGTTGCAAATAATACGACTGGATTAATAATTGGTCCTGTTAACATAAATGCAATCCCAGCATATGGCGGAACCCCTTTTCCGATTAATCGTCTTACAATCGGAACGATTCCACATTCACAGCCCGGAAACATCATCCCTAAAAAAGTAGCCATTAAAACAGACAGAAATCGGTTTTTCGGCATCCATTTTGCTACCATATCTTCTGTAACAAACATTTGAATGAATCCTGAAATAAATACACCAATGAGCACAAAAGGAAGTGCTTCGATCAATATGGAGATAAAGATTGTATTCATTTGCAGGAATGCTTTCGGTAATTGAAACAATTCCATGATGTATTTCCTCCAACTTTTCATTAACAATATGTAATTTTAACCCTATTTCATTAATTGAACAAGACTTATACGAAATTCCCCTCTATCATATACATTACATTTCCTAAGCTATATTCTATTCAAAACTTTCGATTTCATAGCAAAAAAGCTGCTCTAGCGCAGTTATATAACTATGCTAGAGCAGCTTTCTTATCGTTAAAAGTAACGTTTCTTCCAAAAAACAAATGCTAATGTGAAAGATAGTGTTACACATATTATAAGTACAATTACAAAACCGTGCGCTTCCCCTTCAAATGGAACTTTTACGTTCATTCCAAAGAAACTAGAAACCATCGTTGGTAACGATAAAATGATTGTAATAGACGTTAACAGTTTCATAACACTATTTAAGTTATTTGATATAACGGAACTAAAAGTATTCATCATTCCACTTAAAATGTGACTATATATTTCCGCCATTTCAATAGCCTGTTTATTTTCAATTAATACATCTTCTAATAAATCTTGATCGTCTTCATACATTTTTAAAAATGTACTGTTACGCATTAACTTTTGAATTACGATTTTATTCGCCTTTAATGATGTTGTAAAGTAAACTAAACTTTTTTCAAGACCTAGCAATGTGAAAATCTCTTTATTTTTCATCGACTGATTTAATTGATGCTCTAAATCAATTGTTTTTCTGTTAATTTGCTTTAAGTATCTTAAATAATAAGTAGAAATCGTATATAAGAGCTGAAGTGCAAATCGTGTCTTTTTAAACGTATAAAATTCTTTAATACGTTGATTAATAAAACGTTCAAATATTGGGTTTTCCTCTAAACAAATTGTCACAAAACAATCTGGCATAACAATCATACCTATTGGAATCGTGTCATAAATCGAATTTCCTTCTTCATCATGTCTAACTGTTGGAATATCCACGATTATTAAAGTATTACTGTCTTCCTTTTCAATACGAGAACGTTCTTCGTCATCTAAAGGGTCTTTAATGAAATCTAAGTCTACATTTAAAGTTTGTACTAGATATTGAATTTCTTCTTCCGTTGGATGAAGTACATTAATCCAGCAACCCTTTTGCATTTCCTCAATCTCTTGTAGTTTTCCGTTTCGGTCTGTTAAATAAATATTTAACATACTATCACCCCGATTCTTTTTACATGTAGGAATCTACCTCTCTTACATAACAGTTTTTGAACCGCCATTCTCAGCATATGAAACATACGTTTAAATTTCAATAGAAAAATTATTTTGAAAACGTTTTTACAAGAAAAATATTTTAAACAAAGAAAAAGACAGAGCGCTCTCTGCCTTAAAAAGCTTATGTTGCCTTTATAACATATTTAGAAAGCATCCACAAGTTAAAGCCAACTGAAATCGTGTAACCAGCGTATGTTGAAATAATAAAACTTACATAATCGAAATACGGAAGCAATACAATATTTAAAACTATCTTTACAATAATGCCAATCACTAACCCTAGCACCGTTTTTTGTTGCTGATTGATTCCTTGCAGCATCGCAGCTGTTACTGTAAAAAGCGAAAATAGTATACAGGCAGGAGCGTAATACTGTAAAATAACACTTCCCATCTCTGGATCATTTCCGGCACCGAATAAAAGAGTATATACCGGTTTTGCTAACATCATCATTCCAATCGCCGCTGGTACCGTAATACCTACTACTAATAGATTCGTCCTCGTAAAATGTTTGTACAGTAACTTCACATTTCCTACTGTATAAGCTTTTGTCATCTCAGGTACGAGTGACATACTAAAAGCAGTCGCAACGGAAACTGGGATAAGTACAACCATCTGAACAAGTCCAATTATTGCATTAATCTTCTCTGCTTCTCCTTGCATATATCCCATTTGTATAAGCAATTTATTAATTGTAAATGTGTCAATCGTCTGATATAACGGAATTGCTAAACCAACCACAACAAATGGTATTGAATATGTAAAGAGCTCCTTATAGAGTGAGAAAAAAGATTTCGTTGTTTGTGGTATACTTGCCATTTCTTTTTTCTTTAAGTGCTTTCTCCTCCTTATGTAATACGCACTTAAAACAGTTAGTCCACCTATCGCTCCCATAAAAGCACCGAATGTTGAAATACCAACAGCTAGTGAGATAGAAGCTTTTAAAATATATATAACGACAAAGCTTCCTATCAAGATGGTTAATACCCGAAAAAATTGCTCTACAACTACACTTAGAGCAGAAGGCCCCATCGATTGGAACCCTTGAAAAAAGCCCCTTAATAAACTCATGACTGGTACAAGTATTAACGCAAAACTTACAATTTGAATATTAGTAGTGACCGCCGCTATACTATTCCCCGTTTGATCCTTTCCATCGATTACAAGTTTAGCCAAATGCGGAGCTAGCATATACAACGTAAAACATGAAATAATTCCCATTATAAACATAAAAACAATTCCACTTTTCAGCACCCTCTTAACCGTATGGTAATCATTTAGTTGATCATATTTTGATACCATCTTCGAAACGGCAAGTGGTAGTCCCATCGTCGCAATGCTAAGCATAATTGTATATGGACGATAAGCATATGTGTATAAAACGTAACCACTCGTACCGACCATAGCTGTAAATGGTATAACATATATAAACCCTAACATTTTAGATATCATCGTTGCCATTGTTAAAAATATCGTTCCACGTATAAACGGTGATCCTTTCATCACATTCCCCCGCTACACTTTATTATTACACATTATGGACAACTCTTTTTTTTTAGAACCGAAACAAGTAAAAAAAGCCAATGAAAAATCATTGACTTTAACGCGCTGCTTTTTTCTTTTTGAAATACTTTAAACCGAAGTATAAAGCAACGAAGAGAATCGCTCCTATAATTATGTAATGTGTGTAATCAGATGCATATTCTTTAATATGTCGCCAATTTCCACCAAGCTTTTCACCTAAATATATAAATAGTATTGACCACGGAATAATCGCAACTACTGTATACAGTGTGAATAGTTTTAATGGCATCTTAGCTAATCCTGCTGGAATAGAAATTGCATGACGTACGACTGGGATAAAACGTGCCGAAAAGATTACTCCTGCTCCGTAACGCTTAAACCAATTTTCTGCTATGTCTAAATGGTGTTTATTAATAAGCAGATATTTCCCATATTTCTCTACAACTGGACGTCCTCCGTAGTATCCAAGCCAGTATAAAAAAATCTGTGCTAGCGTACCACCGATCGTTCCTGCAATAACAGCACCAACAAAACTAATTTTCTCCTCTGCCACTAAAAAACCGGCATATGAAAGTACAATTTCACTTGGGATAATTTCAATCATTAAACCGAGCGCTACCCCAAAATAACCTAAACTTGCAAAGAACTGCAATAACTGATCTATTATGCTTGCTAACATTTTATTTTCTATCTCCTTTTTTCTTCACATACCATCCCATTATTACATAAAGGTTGCATTCTGCCAATATCTTCATGCCGATAATATCACCGACATATGCATTATTAATCTATTACTATTTCTTTCTGAGGTTCTTTTATGTAGGCAAACATTTCTCTAATTTGCTCTTCTGTATTTCTAGCAATCGATAAATTAGGCAATTCATCCTCACAAAAAAACTCCACATCATCTGTTTCAATACTAGTTTTCTTTTCACCACCAATAATTTTACATCCAATAAAAATTTTATATACATGCGTTGCTGAAGGCGATGGTTGATGTTTTTCTTTATCAAATATAGCGAGTAGCTTAAAATCATCTACTTCAAACCCTGTCTCCTCTAAAACTTCTTTTGCTGCTACTTCTGTCGGCGTATAACCGATATCAGCCCACCCACCTGGCAATGCCCATTTCCCATCACTTTTTTCTTTCACAAATAATAACTTTTCATTTTGAAAAACAACTGCTCTTATATCAACTTTAGGTGTTTGATAGCCTGTCTCGCTTGCAAATAACTTCTCTACAACTTCCCAATCTGTCTTAGTGTAATGTGACATCATCGAAATAGAAATATCCCGTAATTGTTGGAAACGTTCTATATCATACACATCCTTAGAATACGTTAAACCCGCTTGAGCTATAGATTGTATTTGTTTTGCCCACTCAATCCATTTTATCGTCATGTTTCCAACATCCCCATTCTTTATTAAGTACATATTACGTCAATTCTACCAATTCATCTTTATTATACAAAAAAAGAGATTGATAATGTTCCAATCTCTTTCAAAATTAATCCAATTCATGTAAATGATCTTGTATATACTTTCTTCTTTTATTTATATATTCCTCAATCATATCAGCTTCTTGATCAAATGTTTCTAATTTTTCTTTCATATATGGATCTTGTAGTAAATAAGGCCGAATCGACTCACACAAACTTTCTACTTTCGGCATCATAAATGAAACGGTAAATTGTTCTTCTAATATTTCTTCCAAAATACCTCGGTATTGCTTTCTAAATACAGGTATATCTAACAATCTTGCACTTAACGTGTTATAACCTTGAATACGAATATATTCATGATTAAGTGGTCTCCCTTGTACATCTCGCCCCCAAGTCGCATCATAATCCCACGGTATCACTTCAAATAAATTTGTTTCATCATTATGATATAGTGCATAGTTATGAACGAAACCATCAAAGTTTTGTGTAAAAATAACGCCAGCTAACCATCGTAAATATTTATCAACATGCAAAAACTTTCCAATTTCTTTTTCATAAGATTCCCTCGACAAAGCGTTCGCTTGAAATACAAATTCACTCAGCTGTTCTTCACTATTTTTATTCGAATATTTAAATTCATAACCTGCAAAAAGCACGGTCTTAACATCTTTATCTCTCTCACTCATTAAAGAAAAATTCGCATCATCATCTATCGCATAATAAATAGAACCACTCGGTAATCCTCTATTTTTCAAAAAGTTTTCATCAACTGATTCTAACTGTAAATATACACCTTGAATTTGACCATTAATTTTTATAAACACATGTTGTGATTTCGGTGAAAGTACACCAATATCATGAAAAAAGTCTAAAGATAATTTATTTCGTATGAGAGACGGATCCATAAACTCAGAATTTAAATGAATCTCTTTCGCACCTTGAAATTTTTTTGGTTTATAAAACATAACATGATAAGACTTTTTCTCAAATTCACGAATATGAGCACCCCGGTATACGATATCAATATCATACTTCTTTTTACCATACGTTAATTTTGCTGGCACTGGACTGTCTGACCAAATGTCTTTTTTCAATTCCACTAGGTTCATTGGATGAATAAAAAAATCATATGAAGGTAGCATATTTCCACATCCCTTCTCAGTTCTCTTCATTCAATGTATGCACCTCGTCTTGTCCATACATCCGCTATCAACTATTTATATAAAATTACACTCTTGTCCTGTTCAGAAAGATACCTCCATACATATCCTGTTAAGGAAAAAGAATACCTTTTCAACTAAATACATGATAAGGAGGATTTCTATGAAACGTGATATTAGAAAAGCGGTTGAAGAAATCAAAAGTGCTGGGATGGAGGATTTCTTACACCAAGATCCAAGTACTTTTGAATGCGATGATGATAAATTCACTCATCATAATTGTACAACTGGATGTAAATGTACAACTGGGGGTAAATGCCCAAGAACAAGATGTACTCGCGTGAAACATTGTACGTTCGTTACAAAATGTACGCATGTAAAAAAATGGACATTTGTTACAAAATGTACTCGTGTACGCGTTCAAAAATGGACGTTCGTTACGAAAGTGACGCGTAGAAAAGAATGCGTTTTAGTTACAAAACGTACTCGCAGAAAACATTGTACATTCATTACAAAATGCATACGCTTTGAAAAGAAATTTTTCTGGACAAAAAGAAGTTTCTGTAAAAAATGCGAATTCTTCCCTAACAGACACGGTCACTCTTGCGATGATTCATGCGATCATGGTAGAGACTGTCACGATGACGGGCATAAGTGGAATGATTGCAAAGGCGGACATAAATTCCCATCTTGCAAACACAAGAAATTTGATCACTTCTGGTATAAAAAACGTAATTGCTAGTTTTTGTACCTACAAAAAAAGGCCGTTTTGCGGCCTTTTTTACGTTTATCCCACTTTATTGAAAATGACTTATATCTGCAAATTGCTTCACTTCACCTTTATCTTCTTCAAATTCTATTATACTTAGACTAGCACTATGCATAAATGGATCATCCCACACATTTTCTATTTCAATACCCGCAAAATGTCCTACAAGTAGTTTTGCCGCTGCCGCATGGGAGACAATTAATATACTTTCTCCTTTATGCTTTTCTAAAAGAATCTGTATCCCCTCAATTACCCTTTTATGAACAGCCTCAAAATTTTCTCCTGATGTTGACTGAAAAAGATGTGGCTCATACCAAAATAACTGTATGTCGTCTGGATATTGCCTTTCTATATCATCGACTGTCTGTCCTTCCCATATACCCATGTTAATTTCATAGAAATGCTCATCCGCGATTATCGGTATATCACGTTCGCCCTTAATTAACTCTGCAGTATGAAGAGTTCTTTCACTCGGACTACTATAGATCGCATCGATAGATAAATCTTTCATTCGATCTCCCAATTGCTTAGCTTGCAACATACCGTTTTTAGTTAAAGCAGAATTTTTCCGTCCTTGCATTCGCTTCGCTACATTCCATTCCGTCTCACCGTGCCTCGTCACATATACAGTTGTTTTCATTTGCCATTCCCCCTTACCATGTTGGCCGCAATTCCCACGGCTCTACTCGCCCTACAATCCATTCATTACATTTACTTTCAATTCCTTTTATTACTCCATCCGATATTTCTTCATGAGTAAGCCATCTTCCGTATGTATCTTCTAATATAAAACCTAATATTATTCTATGATAGCTACATCGCGTACCACCTATTTTTTGTGAGGCTATTCTCGACGCTTTACTGCCTAAAATATGAAAAACGTTGTATGTTTTAGACGACAAGTCTAATTCTCTACAAATAAGTGATAACGCATCCTTTGCACTTGAGTGTATCCATGCGACAACTAATGTTATTGGGCCATTCCTCCCAATTGTGTTTTTAATAGCTACCTTTACATCGTCATCATTATGATAATCTAACGGAAGGCATGTGATATTTTCTGGTATAGCACTCTCTCGTTTAACATTTTCTAATTTCACTTCATCTCTTCCAATAATAGAAACATGAAACTCTTGCTCACAAAGCCACATAGACACCCTCTTTAGCATTCCTGTTCCACCAATTACTAGCGCATGCAACTTTCTTTGCCCCCTTAGTAAAACGTCATATGAGGTTTATCTTCCCTATAATAATTAAGCCTGTCTTGCAATGTCCCTGAATGAAATTCAAACTTATGCCCGTCTGGGTCAACAAAATAGATAGATTCACAATCCCTTACATCACGTTCTCTTCCTTTTAAAATATGAACATCATTTTCTTCTAATCGCTGCTGTAGACGTTCAAAGTCTTTCTGTTCAACAGAAAACGCAATATGCGTATAAGATTGATGAATCTCATTTCTTGGAATATGTATTTCTTCATTAAGCGCTATCCATACTCCACATATATTAAAATATGCAAGTTTTCTTCCTCTAACTAATAATTCTCCTTCCAATACTTTTTCGTAAAATGTAATAGAATCTTCTAAATTAGATACTGAAAAACAAAGATGATTGATTCCTTTTAACAACTATAATTCCTCCTATACAAATAAAAGATGAGCGAAAATTCACTCATCTTTTATTATACTATTTTTTTGTAATATATGCCCATTTATAACTGAAGTCCCCACCAAACGTATGATTTGCAATACCTTTTACGTATGGTTTCTCTAAGTATGCGGTACTTTGTTGATACGTAGGAGAAATGGCAGCATCTTGACCAATTAAGATTTTTTCCGCTTCTGCAAGTGCATTCCAGCGTGCTTTATCATCTTTTAATAGTTCTCCTTTTGATTTCGCTACTAACTCATCATACTTCGGATTAGAATAATCCATTTCATTAAATGAGCTTCCAGTAACAAACATATCAATATAAGTCATTGGATCTGGATAATCTGGACTCCATGCAGATAAAGAGAATTCATATTCAAATTTCTTTTCTAAATCTAACTTCTGTTTATATGGCTGCTGTTTTAAATTCACTTTAATACCAGGTAAGTTTTTCTCTAACTCTTCTTTAATAAAGTCTCCTACTTTTTTACGACTACCGTTATCATCATTTAGTAATTCGACTGTAATTGTATCTTGGCCAAGTTCTTTCTTTGCTTCTTCCCATAATTTTTTCGCTTTTGCTGCATTATCTTTACTGTCACGGAAATTTTTATTTACAGTACGGAAATCTTTTCCATCTGGTCCTGTCGTAAATTTTTCAGGTACTAAGAAATATGCTGGCAATGATCCGTCATTTAAAATAACATTTGCAATTCCTTTTTTATCATATGCCAGGTCAATCGCTTCACGAACTTTTTGATTTTTAAACGTTGCATTTTTTTGGTTAAATCGTAAGAAATACATACGTGGATCTAACTTCGTTTTAAATTCATCTGGCTTATTCTTTTTATATTTATCAACAAATTCAGAAGTTAAAATAACACGGTCCGCTTGATCACTATCATATAAATTTACTCCTGTGCTTGTTTCCTTCACAATATTCACATTAATTTCTTCTAACTTCACAGTATCTTTATCCCAATAATTAGGGTTTTTCTTTAACTGATAACTTCTTTCATGTTTCCATTCACTCATCGTAAACGGTCCATTATATAATAATTTATCTGCTTCTAATCCGTATTTATCTCCTTGTTCTTTCACATATTTTTCATTTAAAGGGAAGAATGTTGGGAATGAAGTAAGCTCAAGGAAATATGGTGCTGGTTGTTCTAATTCTACTACTAACGTTTTATCATCCTTCGCTTTCACTCCTAATTGATCTAACGGTAACTCTCCTTTATTTACTTTCTGTGCATTTTTCACATCAAATAAAATAAATGCATACTCAGCTGCCGTTGCTTTATCTAATGTACGTTGCCATGCATATACAAAATCTTGTGCTCGAACTGGATCACCATTTGACCATTTCGCATCACGTAATTCAAATGTATATGTCTTTTTATCTTCACTAACTTTCACGTCTTTTGCCATACCTGGAGTTGGTTTATTATCCTTATCCAAACGATATAATCCTTCCATTGCATTTACAAAGGCACGGAATGATACAGAGTCTGTTGACTTTGACGTATCCATTGAAGGAATTTCTGCTGTTTCTAGTAAGTTTAATACTTGCTTATCTGCTGCCCCCTTACCTGCTTCTTTCTTCGTTGTAGATGCCTTCTCCCCATTTCCGCAACCTGCAACTAATACACTAGTCGATAATGCAACTGCAGCAATCGTTGTTACCTTTCTCTTCATTGTTCCTTCCCCCAATCTATATGTATAAATGAAAGCCAGTATAATACATATTATTATACAAAAAATTCAGATTATTTCAAATATTATTTTCATATATACAAAAAAAGAAGCGGATAGAGAGCTCTACTATCCACTTCTTTTTCTATTTCTTTTACTTGTAATCCCTCCTCTATGTCAAATGGATTTTGAACTTTAAATATTTCGTCCATTATCTTTAAAAATTCTTCCTCATTTTTAGATTCGCCATTAATCATAAGTGAGTATGGCTCGATCTCACCCAATTTATAATCAACAACAAATTGGATCGTAACCTTTTTCTTCGACATATCCGGACTATCCCCTTGGAACTCTACCAATTCTAATCCTTCAGTGCCACGATAATATGCCCAACCCGGATTTCTAAAATAATTTTCAAACGATTCACCAATTGAAAAGAATGGATATTCATATAGCGAGCTTGTACGAACCTTTTGAATAATATCTCGATCAGTCGGGAAAAAGAAATGGCTGATAAAAATACTAGCAACCGCTAAAATCGTAACGATTGTTGCTCCCATTTTACTCGTTCCACCACTATCACGAATGAGGTACTTTTCAACCGATGCATCTTGAATTTCTCGTGCTTTTATTCGATATATACGCCTTTCTGCAAATTGATAATATAATCCATTCGCAAAAATCGCCATTCCAAATAAAATAAAAACGAGTAATAGAAACGTAAGAGGCACCATATTAATGATCGGCAATGCTACGTTGAAGCCCATATAATAAGAAAACGCATCACACGCTAATAATAACAATACAAATAAAGCTGCAGGTAAATAATACTTACGATATCCGAGCCAACCTACATTGAAAATAGCTGCCCAACCATTCCAGCTCCACCTAGCAATCCGCTTTTCCTCAAGCTCCCATTTCCTTTTGTAATACGGATATTGTCTCCCTACATATACTTCTAATTCCTTGTCTATTAGCGAACTTCCTTCACTTTGTTCAGTATGCAAAGTCCGCTGGCAACTTTCACAATTTAACTGATTTCCCTCGCAAAGTTGCCCACAATTTATACATTTCAAAACAATCCCTCTTCCCGTCCATACGTCATTTCAAAATACCTTCGTGTTTTAATAACCACTCTTTCCTCCATAAACCGCCCGCATACCCAACAAGTTTCCCGCTCTTTCCTATTACACGATGACACGGAACGATTATTGAAATCGGATTGCGACTATTTGCTCCTCCTATTGCTCGTACAGCTTTCATATTTCCGACTTTCTCTGCAATATCTAAATATGAAGCACTTACGCCATAAGGAATAGTATAGAGCGCATCCCATACATTTTTTTGAAATGCTGTTCCCTCAGCAGACAGCGGAACTGTGAACTCTTTTCTCTTTCCCTTAAAATATTCATCTAATTCATTTATACATTGATCTATCATTTCATTTGTATGTTCTTCTTGTCTCTCATCAACAAATATAACAGACGTAATTCCTTTATCGTTTGCTGTAATTTCTAACAAGCCTAATTCACTTTCATAATAAGCCTGATACATATGCCATCCTCCAATTCAGTTCATATTCATTATTGTAACACGAATAGACAAAATTTTTCGTATAAGCATTTTATTAGGGAAACAAAAACGGGAATGATACAATGTAAGAAAATTCAATCTAGGAGGCTATTTGATGCATTCCAAACTTTTTTCACCTTATACAATTAAGGATGTTACATTAAAAAACCGGATTGTTATGTCACCTATGTGCATGTATTCATCGAAAAACGAGGATGGCCAAGTAACGAATTTCCATCTCATTCATTATGGAACAAGAGCTGCTGGTCAAGTTGGTTTAGTTATGATTGAAGCAACAGCCGTGTTACCTGAAGGTCGAATTTCAAATAAAGACTTGGGCGTTTGGGATGACAGTTTAATTGAAGGCTTACATAAAGCAACAACTTTTATACACGATAATGGTGCAAAAGCTGCCATTCAACTCGCTCATGCTGGAAGAAAAGCAGAATTAGAAACAGATGCGTTAGCTCCTTCAGCGATTCCATTTAATGAAACAATGAAAATGCCAATAGAAATGAGCAAACACCAAATTAAAGATACTGTATTAGCTTTTCAGCAAGCTGCAGTACGATCCAAACAAGCTGGATTTGACATTATTGAAATACACGGTGCTCACGGTTATCTTATTAATGAATTTCTTTCTCCACTTACCAATAAGCGGACTGATGAATATGGTGGTTCACCTGAAAATCGATATCGTTTCTTACGCGAAATCATTGAATCGATAAATGAAGTTTGGAACGGACCGTTATTTGTTCGTATTTCAGCAAATGATTATCATCCTGACGGGTTAACAGTTCAAGATTATGTACAATATACAAAATGGATGAAAGAACAAGGAGTGGATTTAATCGATTGTAGCTCTGGGGCTGTTGTACCTGCGCGCATCGATGTTTATCCTGGGTATCAAGTACAATATGCTAAACATATTAAAGAGCATGCTAACATTGCAACTGGTGCAGTTGGATTGATTACGACCGGAGCACAAGCAGAGCAAATTTTAAATAATAACGAAGCAGATTTAATTTTTATCGGACGTGAGTTACTTCGCAATCCTTACTTCCCACGAATAGCTGCCAATGAACTTGGCTTTGAGTTAGAAGAACCGTATCAATACGAGCGAGCGCCTGGGAAAATCAGTATAAATAAATAAAACCGAGAAGCTTTTCTTCTCGGTTTTATTTATTCTATCGTTGTAATTTCATTCGAATTATAAATGTGGATACCTGATTCTTCTCGCAATGCAGTTATATACATCCCTTTTGCAACATCTTTTGCTGAAATTGGTTTATACTTTTTGAAGGCTCCTTTAAATATAAAAGGAATAATACGAGATAATTTTTCCGCCATTCGTTCACCTAAGCGAAATTCTTGTCGATTTCCTACTAATAAAGATGGCCTAAAAATGTGAATACCACCAATTACTAACTTTTGCAATTCCTCTTCCATTCTTCCTTTCACTTGTGAATAAAAGAAAAACGATTTAGGATTCGCTCCCATTGAGGACACAACAAGAAAATTTTGCACCCCTTGTTTTTCAGCTAAACAAGCCGCTCGTAACGTATATTCATAATCTACCTTTTTGAAATTAGCTTTCGTTTTTGCTTTTTTGATTGTTGTTCCTAGACAACTAAATACGTCATCTACAGCAAAGAACTCTTTATATTCCTCTAATGCCAAATAATCTACTTGCTTTTGCTGTAACTTTTCATGTTGCCATTGCATTGGTTCTCTTACAAAAATAGTAACCGAATCGTAGTAATCTGATTCAAGTAATAGACGCGTTATCTCTTGCCCAACTAAACCACTTGCACCAAGTACTAACGCTGTTCGCTTATTCATATATGCATATACCTCTTATTATACTTTTCTCTCCTATAGTAAAATACAACTTTTAGGAGTTTCCTTCTCTCATTTTACCACAAGTAAAGCACTATGCGTACGCATAGTGCTTTACTCACTCTTTTTTCTCATCTTTTTCTCGTAATTTTGTTACGGTTGATGCATCTCCTAAATTACTTATTAATCTTCTTAAAAAAATTAAGACTACGGCTAATGGTAGTACTACCGCTAATATCAATAAAATAGCTTCCATTAAGTAACCCAAACACTCATCCCCCTCTACACCCTCCTTTCATATATATGAACACTACGTTGTCACATATGCATGTATTCGCAAAAATAACACATCTATATTTGACAACTTTATAACAAAATCAAATCGGAATGATTATTATTTATTGCAACTTTATAAAAGATGTATTATACTAAGTTCGCAAACTAAAACGTAATTATTCCGTTTTGTGTTAAAATGATATTTTTCTTCTATAATTGGGGAAAATATATCCGTAAAAAAAGAAAAGAGGAGAACTTCATGCCTAAAAGATTGACTATACTTTCATTCTTACTTATTTTCACTTTAATTTTTACTGGCTGCTCAAATACAAAAGAAGGTAATGCCAAGAAAGACGGAAAGCTAACTGTTTATACAACTATTTTTCCTCTTGCAGATTTCGCAAAAAAAATTGGTGGCGACTATGTAACTGTTGAAGCAATTTACCCACCTGGTGCAGATTCTCATACATTTGAACCAAGTCAGAAACAAACAGTACAAGTTGCAAAAGCCGATTTATTCGTTTATAACGGCGCTGAATTAGAACCATTTGCTGAAAAAATGGAAAAAACATTACAAAAAGAAAACGTTAAAATTGTAAATGCATCAAAAGGTATTGAACTGCGTACTTCTACTGAAGAAGAGCATCATGATCACGGAGACGGCCATAAAGAGGATGAACATCATCACGATAAAGACCCACACATTTGGTTAGACCCTACTCTAGCAATGAAACAAGCAGAAAAAATTAAAAATGCACTTGTAGAATTACAACCTGACCATAAACAAGAGTTCGAAAAAAACTTTGCAGCACTTCAAACAAAATTTACTGATTTAGATGATCAATTTAAAGCAGCAGTTGCGAATGCAAAAACGAAAGATATTTTAGTTTCTCATGCGGCTTATGGATACTGGGAACAACGCTATGGCCTGAAACAAATTGCTATCGCCGGTATTTCAGCTTCTGATGAACCATCTCAAAAACAACTTGCTGACATTACAAAAACAGTAAAAGAACATAATCTAAAATATATTTTATTTGAAACATTTTCTACTCCAAAAGTAGCATCCGTAATTCAAAAAGAAACAGGGACAAAAATTTTACGCTTAAATCACTTAGCTACTATTTCTGAAGACGATGCGAAAAATAATAAAGATTACTTCACTTTAATGGAAGAAAACGTAAACACATTGAAAGAAGCTACTAACTAACCAACTTTTTATAAGAAGCTGAATATGACATTCAGCTTCTTTTTTATGTGTTTCTGCTTGACTGGACTAAAATAACAAGTAAAATTATCCATATTAGCTTTTAAGCTATATTAATTTAGAAGGTGAGTTGGAATTATGACTCTTCACATTTGTGAAGTAACAGAAAAAAATTGGCGTTCGGTAGCTGCTTTAAACGTCGCAAAAGACCAGCAGCAATTTATTGAAAGCAATGCGTTTTCTCTAGCAGAATCATTATATGAGGGAAACGGAACGTCAGTAGGTTTATATGATGGAGAAACACTTGTAGGATACGCAATGTATGGATGGCATTGTGAAAAACGTAAAAGCGTATGGTTAGACCGCTTTATGATTGACCAACAATATCAAGGAAAAGGATACGCAAAACGTTTCCTTCGCTTGCTTATTCGATTCTTACAAAATAAATTTGAATGTAAAACAATTTATTTAAGTTTACACCCAGACAACAAACTTGCAATGGGATTATATGAGTCATTTGGCTTCCGTTTAAATGGCGATATTGATGATGAAGGCCCTGTTGTAGGTGTTGTAATGGAGTTACTTTTAGATAAACATACAAGCCTGTGAAAACAGGTTTTTTTAGTCCTTCGTTTTTGGCAATCTAGTATTTTTCTACAAAACACTTAGTTAAGTCCAAAAAATAAGCCTGCAATAAACGCAGACTTATTTCACACACTCCTCGAGATGTTCTTGGAACCATTCTTTATTAATATCTTTTCCAATGAAAACAACTTCACTTACTCGTTCTTCGCCCTCTTGCCACTCTCTATCATATGATGCAGCAAACAGTGTATGCACACCTTGGAAAACGATGCGTTTATCTACTCCATCAATTGATAAAATTCCTTTGTAGCGATATAAATATTCACCTAGTTCTTGAACGACAGCTGACATCCATTCATTTAGTTTTTGTAAATCTAACGGACGCTCTTCGCGTAGTACAAACGATTTTACACCTTCTAAATGATTATGCTCTGTATGAGGATAAATTTGTAACGTATCTTTCGTTTTAAACGTTTGAATTTGTAGTAACGATGGAATATCCACATCACAATTAGTCGACTGAATTAACTTTGCAGTCGGGTTTATTCCTTGAAGTTCATGCAAAAGATTTTCTTTTTCACTCTCTTCAATTAAATCTAACTTATTCACTAATACAACATCAGCAAAGGCGATTTGTTCTTTTGCTTCTAGCCCTTTTTCAAAATGTTTATGTATATGATAACTATCTACTACTGTTATAACACCATTAATTTGGTATGCAGATTGAATAACAGGATCTAAAAAGAATGTTTGAATAATAGGACCTGGATTTGCAAGACCAGTCGTTTCAATTACTAATCCATCAAAGTCCATTTTCCCTTCTGCTTTTACGTCCAGTAATTGTTTTAACGCAACGAGTAAATCCTCACGTACAGTACAGCACAAACAGCCGTTTGTCATTTCCATAATTTCTTCTTCAACATTCATAATCAACTGATTATCAATACCAATTTGCCCGATTTCATTTACGATCACCGCTAATTTCTGACCGTGATTCTCTGATAAAATACGATTTAATAATGTCGTTTTCCCTGATCCAAGAAAACCAGTTAATATTGTTACTGGAATCATTTCGTCCTCTCCTTCTAGCTATATGTTTCTACATTATAGCATATAGAAAAAATCGTTTTTATAGCAAAACATATTTATTGTTTGTACGCCCCTCTAACTATATAATAATATGTAGTAAGAAAGCCTTTTCAAAATAATAATCATTCATCAAGGGGGTACTTATAATGGAACGAGTTCAAATGGCCGAAACACTCGAATTTTCTCGTATTATTCAAGGTTTTTGGCGTTTAGCAGAATGGAATATGACGAAACAAGAATTACTTTCTTTCATCGAAGATTGTATGGATATGGGAATTACTACTTTTGATCATGCTGATATTTATGGTGGTTATACGTGTGAAGGACTGTTCGGAGAGGCATTACAACTAAAGCCTTCCTTACGTGAAAACATGCAAATCATCACAAAATGTGGAATCGCTCCCCCATCACCGAAATTTCCAGAGCGTTATGTTGCTCACTACAACACTAGTGCAGAACATATTATTCAAAGTGCAGAAGCTTCACTTAAAAATTTACATACAGATTATATTGACGTATTACTTATCCATCGTCCTGATCCTTTCATGGATCCAAATGAAGTGGCAGTAGCGTTCTCACGCTTAAGACAAGAAGGAAAAGTTCGTCATTTTGGTGTATCTAACTTTTTACCTTCCCAATTCAATATGTTAAGTTCATACTTAGATTTCCCGCTTATTACGAACCAAATTGAAGTATCAGCTCTGCAGCTTGAGCATTTTGAAAAGGGAACAATTGATTTATGTCAGGAAAAACGAATCAATCCAATGATTTGGTCACCTCTTGCTGGCGGAGAAATCTTTACTGGTCAATCAGAACGTGCTGTACGTGTACGTGAAACTGTGCAAAAAGTCGCTACTGAGCTAGGTGTTTCTAGTATCGATACGGTTATGTATGCTTGGTTACTTGCACATCCAGCTAAAATGTTGCCAATCATCGGCTCTGGTAAATTAGATCGTGTTAAAACAGCCGCTCTTGCTACAAAAGTTAACTTAGACCGTCAACAATGGTTTACAATTTTCGAAAGCTCTAACGGACATCCTGTACCATAATGTACAAAAAGAAGAGCCGTTTCTCTACAGCTCTTCTTTTTCATATGTATTTCTAGTCATCGCAAATACACACATATCCCTTAATCCGTTTCCATCTACTGCAACACTCGCACTTTCTAAAACACCCTCTAATTTAAAACCTAATTTCTCAGGGATCGCCCTACTCTTCTTATTTAAAGAATCACAACGAATTTCTACGCGGTTTGCTTTCAGTTCAGAAAAAGCATAATCTGTTATGCCTTTCGCAGCCTCGACCATATAGCCCTTTCCACTAAATCTTGAATCAATCCAATACCCAATTTCAAATTGAGGTATATCCCAATTAATACGGTGTAATCCACTAGAAGCAATAAATTCACCTGTTTCTTTCGAAAAAACTAGTAATCTCAAATCCTCACGCTGTAAAAATTGGATATGTGATTTTCTAATACTCACTTCTACTTCTTCCTCTGTTTGCTCTTTTTGTGCAAAAACCATCCATGGTTTTAATTCTTTCATAGAAGCTTGAATGGCATCATATACAACTTTTCCGTCACCTGGTTTCGGCATTCGAATAAATAGCCTTTCCGTATAAAATTCAGAAGGAAAATCGAATAATAATGGCTCCACTGTAAACACTCCCTATAACTCTTTTATATATAATAATATCCATCTCAAACTATATAGTAAATAAATTTCTGAATTTTACACCTTTTATTCATTCACCTCTACCGCTACACGAACTCCAGATTCAATCGCCCCTTGTATCCATCCGTGATATAACGTCGTATGGTCTCCAGCGAAGAATATTCTTCCCTCTGGTTTGACAATCGCTGGTTGTAACTCTGATTCTTGACCTGCCTGAAATAGAGCAAATCCTCCAAGTGCATATGGATCCAACGTCCAACTTTTTGATATACCAGATAAGAATTCATCATATACTTGATCACCTAATATCGTTGCTAAGTTTTGTAAAGTATAATAAATACGGTCACCCTTTGATAATCCATCCCATAACAACGCATCGTATGACCATGTATAGCTTCCTAGCATCATTGCTGGTCCCTTTCCTCCAATTCCATAGCTTGGATAATAGGCGTAACGAATTGGCAAATCCGTTATAATTCTGCCACCTAATTGTCCTTGTTCTTCCCAAAATCTACTTTTAAATTGAACTCCTATTTTTGTCGCAGGCATATAATGCAATTCACGAATTGCTTTCCATTTCTCATGAGATATAGAATCAAATGGATCTACTTCTACAAACCGCATTGTCGAAAATGGAATAGTAACAATAACTAAGTCCCCTGTAATACTACTATATTCAAACGTTTTTTCGTTTCGATAGAAAGCTGTCACACCATTATCATGTTGATGTAGCTTCATTAATTTTTGATTATATATAATATCTTTCTCTAATTGTGGTAAAAAAGACTTTGGTAATCTATCATTCCCGCCTATTATTTCACAAAATCCGCTCTCCTCTTGCATAATGTATAAAAAACGCATTGTCTCAACGAATGACCTTTCTAAAAAACCTTCTAAATCTAACAGAACACCAATCATCTCAATTGTTACCGGCGAGAAATATGTATTATATTGATAAGGATGATACTTTAAAAATTGCCCTGTAGAGTATCTCCCAAAATCCTTTACTACAACATCCCAATTTTTCTCTGGGTTCTTTTTAATAAAATTTATAATAGGCTGCACCGCTAACAATAATAGTTCCTCAGACGTTTTCCCAACTTCATTCATTTCCACAGGATACTTTAATATACTTGGATCTTTTTCATATTGTTTTAATATCGTTTTTCGGCCGTTTACGTAAATAATATCAGTCTCATTCCTATTAATAAAAGGGCTCACCTGTAGCCCAAATTTTCTTATATATGTCATCGTTAATGTATGCGAATACGGAATTCTCATTGCCCCTACATCCAAATATAAACCGGTATCTTCCATTCTAACTGTCTCTATGCGGCCACCTACCCGGTTGTTTGCTTCAAAAATCTTCACTTCATGTCCCGCAGCTTTTAATAAAGATGCCGAAACTAATCCAGCCATGCCAGCCCCTACTACAATAATTTGCTTCGGGCTCGTCGTCTTCTTTAATCCTTTATCTATAATTTTTAATGCTTCATCCATCTCTGTGTTATACATTATATCTTTCTGCACAATTCCACCCCTTACTTCATCAAATGGGCATTAGTCGTTTAGTGCATTTTATTCATAAAATTCCATAAACATAACAACAGAGCAAATTGAATATTCACTAAAAACACATAAGAAATAGCTCTCACATCTCTTTACGCTTCGTATAATATAGCAACAGCAAATAAGGAGTGGTTGAAAATGAAACCAACTTACGACTACAATGCTACAAAGAAGTATTTAGAAGAAAAGAAACAACAGCTATGCAACAAACTTAGTAATATGCATCTATCTAAAAAAGAACGTGAACAACTAAAACTTGAGATTGATAACTACGAATATATTCTAAATGTAGTCGAAATGAATCATTATGAACGAGGATTTTCACGTTAAAAGTGGATATGTAATTTATCCACTTTTTATTTTGAGCATTTCATTACGCATTTTTCGTAAGTAAATATATAATAGGATGTACATTAAGATTGAGAGGTATATTCTATGATCAAATTAAGTGTATTAGACCAATCCCCTATTTCAGATGGTAGTACGGCAGCCCAAGCTTTTTCACATACAGTTACGCTTGCGCAAGAAGTTGAAAAACTTGGATATACACGCTTTTGGGTATCAGAACATCACAATTCTGTAAGCCTTGCTGGCTCAAGTCCAGAAATACTTATTTCTCATATTGCAGCGAAAACGGAGCGGATGAGAGTCGGTTCGGGTGGTGTCATGTTGCCACACTATAGCCCGTATAAAGTTGCCGAGAATTTCCGCGTTTTAGAAGCTCTTTATCCAAATCGTATTGACCTTGGTGTCGGCAGAGCACCTGGTGGTATGCCAATTGCAACTCGCGCACTACAAGAAGGGAAAATGGTCTCACTTGATCAATATCCAGAACAAATTGCAGATGTTGCAATGTACTTACATGATCAAGTACCCGAAAACCATCATTACGCAAATTTAAAGGCTACTCCTGTAATTCCAACATCTCCCGAGATGTGGATGCTCGGTTCTAGTGGAGAGAGTGCAATGATTGCGGCAAAACAAGGTGCTTCTTTTGCATTCGCACAGTTCATCAACGGATACGGTGGCGCTGAAGTAATGAAGGCTTATCAGGAACAATTCCAACCTTCCTATTTAGGAGATAAACCAAAATCAATCGTCTCCATTTTTGTTATTTGTGGAGAAACAAATGAAGAAGCGGAAAAAATTGCTTCTAGTTTAGATTTATCAATCTTATTACTAGAACAAGGAAAGCGTACAACTGGTACACCTTCTATTGAAACTGCACAAAATTATTCATACAGCGCTTATGATTTATTCCGTATAAAAGAAAATCGTCAACGTATGATCGTCGGTGATCCATCTTCTGTGAAAGAACAAATCGTAAACTTAAGCAAAGCGTACAATACTGATGAATTTATGATTGTCACAATTACTCATCGATTTGAAGATAAATTAAATTCTTATCGCTTACTAGCGAATGCTTTTCATTTATAATGATAAAAGGGAGATGCATCCATTATGATGCATCTCCCTTTCTTACTAGTTTTTACTTTTGTCTTCTATATATTTAATAGCTTCTTCTAATAACTCTTCAAAATTCCTAGGATAATCGTGATTTAAATTGGACACAACTTTATACTTATGTTCTATATTCTTATCTTTTAATACTTGTACAAATTGCTGCGTACATTCGAAACAATCTTCATCTTGATCCCCGCACACTACATATCCCTTTATATTTTTATCTTGTAGCACTTCCAACAACTCATTCCATTCATCAATCTCCGGAAGCCACGGCGCGATAAAAATAAAACCATCTACTTCTATATCTGTTTGTAAAATTGTATACAAAGCTACTCTTGCACCAGCAGAAAAGCCACCAATTATTACACTTTCTACTGTATGATTTTCTTTAAAATTAACGTAATGCTCTTTTAATTCCGCTTTCCCTCTATGTATATCATCCCAAACAAACCCATCTGAAAACTGAATTTGCGAAGACTGTGGTAAAGCCAACGTATAACCTTGATCCAAAACAGATTTCCAATATGGTTCTACTATTCCTATATTTTCTTGATCTCCGTGCATTGCAATAAATAGTTTTTCTTTTTTCTTACCATCTATAAATTTCACGTCTGCTCGTTCTGTTTTCTTTGCTAATTCTTCTCTCTCTTTACATAATTGAACCATTTTATGAAACTCTTCAAATTTATGTAGTGGTTTTAAATCGTCGTCAGTAATTAAATATTCATTTCCATACCAAAAACCCTTTTCTATAATGGCTTCCTTCATTAAATTCATCGCTTCTTCTTCAAGTCCTGCTGCACCCGCTAGTGCATATTTGAAATTATATATTTGCGCCTCATTCCCCACTATGCCTTTCGCATGCTCCATTATATAAGTGTATGCTTCCAAACTTCCTTTATTTGCATAACGATGTAACGTTTCATTTAATAATTGAATGTAAGTCATACTATTTTTCATACACCCATTCCCCCATATTCTTTTATAATATGTATTTCTCAAACCTTTTTACTATTTTGTAATCACTATATATAACTCACGCTAATAGTACTTAATCATTACTCCTCTTCGTCCAATGATTTTAGTATAAAGTTTAATAAACTGAAAAATCAATATTTTTATAAACAAAAAAAGACAACAATATATTTATTGTTGTTTTCAATATATCTATCCACTCTTTTGTTTTTTTCTATCTGGTTTACTTGAAACTAAATAATGTTTTTCTGAAATATATAAGTCTCTTTTTAATATACGATCTAAGTAAGGTCCTAGTTTCATTCCGCATATGAGGCGATCTTCACTACCTTCTACAATTGGAAACATTTCTTTTTCTGTTACATATTGATCTACTGCCTTTTGTACGATATCAATTTCTTTAACTAGGTTTAGATTTTCTTCTGTATGTTCAAATACCTCAAGCGTTTCCTTCGTAATAAGAAAAAGGTTTGTTGGAAATGCAGGTAAATATGGCTTTAACAAATCATAATTTACTGTATAATCATCATTTACTAATACTGTATAAACGATATTAGCATTCTTTTCTAGAAACTTGGCCATCGCTTGTTCCAATTCATCTTTCGTAATTTCACGCTCTTCTTTTCCAGTTTTGAAAAAGCGAAACATCGCATCGCCTCCTTTTTACTATATTATAGCATAAAAGAAAACTGAAAAATCACAAAAAAGTCATTGAAAGAATTTTTCAATGACTTTTTTCTTTATATTCTTATATTTATCCCGCTTTAATGGGCAGTAAGACCCCCACTGATTAAAGTTTCACTTTATTTTAAGAACGCACTTAGCATCCATACATGTTGTTCTAATGTTGTATGAATTGCTAACAGCATGTCCGCTGATGTTTCATCCCCAGCTTCACCAGCAACTTCCATACCTTCTTTTAATTCTTGAATAAGTGCAGAGTAATCATTCACTAATGTTTGTACCATCTCTTCTGCAGATTCCTTGCTTGTTCCTTCTCTGACACTAGAAGTAGCAAGATATTCTTTCATTGTCGCTAGCGGTTTACCTTCCAATGCTAAAATACGTTCTGCTAATTCATCAATATACGTTCCAGCTTCATTGTAAAACTCTTCAAATTTCTCATGTAATGTAAAGAAGTGTGGTCCTGTCACATACCAGTGATAATTATGTAATTTCACATATAACACATTCCAGTTTGCTACCTGCTTGTTTAATACTTCAACAACATTTGCTTTCGTACTCATACAATCCACTCCTCTTATCATTTTGTAATGACTATCTTTTAATAACCCAATTACATTTTACCATACATTCCCTATCCTTTTGAACGATTAGTTCATATGTAACAAAGTTTTAACACCTTTAATACTTCCCTAATATCTATTAATTCATGTATGTTTTCAAACACTTCATACGTCTAATTGTCCAAGCTCCTACATATGCATAATAGTAAATCAAGCTCATCGTAGTAGAAAGAGGGATAACATGGACAATCAACAATGGCAAGTAGCAAAGAAAGTCGCTGCTACTTATATTGGAACAGTCGTTGGAGCTGGATTTGCTACTGGACGAGAAATTGTTGAATTTTTTACAGTGAACGGATTTTATGGAACAATTGGCATATGTGTAAGTGGATTTTTTTTTATTTGGCTTGGCACAAAGATGATGTTACTTTCATCACAAATCGGTGCATTTTCAGCGCAGGAATTTAACAAATATTTATTTGGGGATGTATTTGGAAATGTGGTAAACACACTATTATTACTCGTATTATTCGGTGTAACGAGCGTTATGTTATCAGGAGCTGGGGCGGTATTTGAAGAGCAACTTCATTTACCAAGACAACTCGGTATTTTCATTACAGTGATCGCCTGTCTCATGATAAGTAGTCGCGGATTGCAGGGTGTTTTTGAAGTAAATACACTTGTCGTACCTATTATGATGATTTTTATTATCGGACTTGCTATTACAACTTTTATTCACGGTACAACACCTATTAGTAACACTATTCCTGCAGAAAGTTGGAATATGAAGTGGATAACTAGTCCTATTACATATGTCGCCTTAAATCTTTCTCTCGCCCAAAGCGTTCTCGTCCCGTTAGCCAGTGAAGTAAAAGATCGAAAGGCCATTTTATGGGGGGGGATTTTAGGCGGAGCAGGACTTTCTTTAATTTTATTATGCAGCCATTTAGCTATCTTATCAGTCGATCAATTTTATCAATATAATATCCCAATGGCTGAAGTCATCAGAAAATTCAATGCAACTTTTCACTTTTTCTTTGTTCTTATCATTTTCGGTGAAGTGTTCACAACTTTAGTTGGCAATGTGTTCGGCATGACAAAACAAATGCAATCCATCACCGGGTGGAAAAGTAACAATATTATTTTCTTCATTTTACTAATAAGCTATTGCTTTAGTTACGTTGGCTACAGTGAATTACTCCACATTCTATATCCTATAATCGGGTGGGTAAGCATCATTTTACTTCCGATTATTGCTTTTAAACAACTGCAAAAAACATAAAAGAAGCATCCATGTTATTGGATGCTTCTTTTATATTTTATTCACAATCAGCACATACTTCCCAGTACGGCGCCATTTCGAGTGCTAAATACGGCTTTAATTGCAACCGAATCATCCGACTAGGCATACGTTCTAAAACGAATTGAATCCCTTCTTCCTCTTCGTCTAATTCAACTTTTGAAATCGCAATTCTTTGCATCGTCGAAATAGGCATTCCATCTTTATATAAAGTGATTTTCACCTCATCATATTCATTAAAATACAATTCAACACTCATTTGATTTTTCAACATTTCATCAACAATTTCATATTTATCATTTCGTTCCTGGATTATATATTTCCAGCCGCCTCTAACTTCTTCTTTCGGAGCTGCTTGAAATAATGTCATCAAATCCTCATATAGCATAAGATAACCCCTCTCTTACTAAAAAACGATGAGTATTTTATATACCCTTTATCTCTATCACTATCCATATGTATTGTACCATATATCGCCGTTCTTACCGTATTCATTTGCTTCATAACTGTATATAAAACACCTGATTCTCTGCATTACTTTCTGGATTGTCTCTTAATGCATTTCTTAATCCCCTTCTAAAGCTTTCAAATCATATCAAACTTAAGTAAATGCTTTCTTTGTCCATCCTCCAATTTATTATTTCCATGCAATAAAAAAAGAAGAGTGACTTATATCACTCTCCTTAAAAGAATTTCCCAGTAGCTGCTAACGCTAATACTAGTATTAAAATAGTAAATAATAATGATACAATGAAACTAAAAATAGGTAATGCTTTCTTTTCATTCTTCTTCAAAAGTAACTTTAAACTAAGGAAGATGTTTATTGGTACAAATATAAAATAAAAATATTTAACAATTTGTACCGAACTATTCGAAAGTGTTTTTAAAATAAACACTTCAATTAGAAAAACAATAAAAAATGAAATACTTAACCAAAATGAGACATAACTAAGCCAAGAATGTCTTTTGGTACCCCAGTACACTCCCATATTTATCTCCTTTATTTGTATTCTATATGATTATTATTATACACAAAGTTAACAAATACCTCTATTTTTCGACAAATATTATATAAAATATACCTTTAAATATTATAAAAATACTCTCCATCCCCATTTACTTTTATATAATAAAAACAGGCAACTCCAAAATAGCATACTACTATTTTGGAGTTGCCTGTCCTCTGCTAAACTTTAAATCTTTCAATTAACCCTTGTAACTCTTCAGCCATTTGAGATAATGTACCAGCCGCAGAACTAATCTCTTCAATGGATGCTAGTTGTTCTTCTGCTGACGCTGCAACGTTTTGGGTACTCGTCGCATTATTCTGTGCCGTCATTGCAATTTGACCTACTGAAATAGATACTTCATTTGCCCCTTTTGACATTCCATTAGCCGTTTCAACCATCGTTTTAATTTGAACTGCAATTTCATTTGTAGATTGTAAAATCTCAGTAAAGTTTTGCTTCGTTTCATTCGCAATTACAAGTCCAGATTGAACTTCTTCATTTACATGCCCCATTGATTTTACCGTCTTACTCATGTCATCTTGTATTTCACTTATTAATTTACTAATTTCACTAGAAGATACGCTAGACTTCTCCGCCAATTTACGTACTTCATCTGCAACGATTGCAAATCCTCTTCCGTGCTCTCCTGCTCTTGCAGCTTCAATTGCCGCATTCAAAGCTAGGAGATTTGTTTGATCTGCAATATTTTGAATTACTTCTAGTATGTCACCAATTTGTTTTGATTTATTATTTAATAACTGTATAACTTCATCTGACTGTGAAACAGATTCTGCAATAGACTGCATTTGATTTACTGTTTTTCCTACTAGTTTTCCACCATCTTCTGCTTTTTCACGAGTATGCGCAGAAGCCGTACTAATTGATGATGAACTATTTGCTACATGCTGAATTCCTTCTGTTACATTAAATAGTAACATTGCACCATTTTCTACACTTGCCGTTTGCGTTGTTGCCCCGCTCGATATTTCATCCATTGCCATTGTAATTTGCTCAGTCGCTTCACTCGCTTGTCTTACACTTGCCGTTAGCTCTTCTGATGCTGCTGCAACATGTCCAGCCGAAGTATTAATTCTTCCGATTAACGTTCGCAATGCATCAGTCATCTCATTAAATCCTTTTGCAAGTTGACCAATTTCATCATTAGAATGAATTTCGATGGTTTGCGTTAGATCTCCCTCACTTATTTCTTTAGAAGTAACAACTAATCTTTTTAATGGCTTCGTTATAGAAAGTGTCACAAAATAAATAAGTGCCCCGCCTATAACTAATGAAATGAACATAACAATTAACATATTATAAAATACAGGCTGCGCAGCTTCAATTACTTCATTTGAGTACATCGTCCCACTGATTTTCCAACCTGTTTTTACATTTGTAGCAAATACCATTTGTTTTTCGCTACCGTCATACGTATATGAAAAAGCGCCATGATTATCTTCATAAATTTTATTTGCCCAAGAATCAGCTGCTTTTTCTCCTGATTTTTCTTGAGGATGCGTAATTATTTTTTGTTTCCCATCTAAAATGAAAGCATATCCTTTTTTACCAATATTGATTAACTTTGTTGTTTTTAATAAATTATCTAAACTTAAATCTACTGCTACAACACCGTTTTTATCTTCTGTTTGTTTTGCAATCGTTACGACAATATGTCCATTGCCTTTCGCCTTATACGGCTCAGTAATTACAATACCACCTTGTTTTGCCACTGCATCTTTATACCAAGAACGTTCTGTTGGATCATAGTCCGCTGCCATTTGTATATTTGGTTCTTGCACAAATTTCTTATCATTTCCAGCAAAGTATACTTGTTCAATATCTTTATTTAAATTGATATATTGAGAAAGCATTTTTCTTAATTCATCTTGATTTTCCCCTTGATACATATTCCCTTGAATCACTCGCGCAAAATTATTTATATCATTAAATTTTTCCTCAATCATTTGATTGATTAAATTATCTAATATTTTTATATTGTCGTGAGCACTACTCGTAATTTGTGATTCAAAATTCTTTTTAGCTGTTTGATAAGACATACCTCCGATAATAGAAACAGCCGCAATTAAAATGATGAAAAATGAAATTAGTAGTTTTTTTGCTACTTTCATATCACGAAACCAATTTAATAGTCTACCCATTACAAACCTCCTGCTTTTCAATTTTATAAGGTAAATCTTGTGAATTATAAATATTTCCCATTCCCGAATTATTATTTTCATAACCTATTATGATGAATACTTTGTAAAGTTTAAACAAATAAATTCTATTTGTCTATATATTTGAATAATATTATTATAAAATTTACAAATGTAAAAAACCAAAGGAATATTCCTTTGGTTTCTTACATTTTTTTATGTTGTTTGGAAATCTTCTTCCACTTGTCACGCTCTGCTCTTGCAAGAATAGCATCTTGTTTTCTCATAAAATACGCCAGTTCTCTTTGTAATTTTTTATAGCTTTGCAAACGATTTATCGTAATAATTCCAGTTTCAATTGCATTATGCACTGCGCACCCTGGCTCATTTTCATGTTTACAGTCCCTAAAACGGCATGTTTTTGCTAATTCTTCAATATCAGAAAATGTCGTTTGAATTGCAGCGCTTCCTTCCCAAAGCTGCAACTCCCTCATACCCGGAGTATCAATAACTAAACTACCACTCGGTAATCGGAACAATTCACGATGAGTTGTCGTATGCCTTCCTTTACTATCTTCCTCACGAATATCTCCCGTTTTTGCTACTTCAATTCCTATAAGTGCATTTAACAAAGTAGATTTTCCAACCCCGGATGATCCGACTAAAGCAATTGTTTTTCCTGCAGTAACAAATTGCTGCAACGATTCAATGCCAGTATGCTCTAAACTATCAACGACGAAGATTGGAACACCAATTGCCACAGCTTCCGTTTCAACAATTTTCTGTTCCATATCCTCACATAAGCTACTCTTTGTTAAAACAATTACAGGCATTGCACCACTTTCATACGCTAAGAGTAAATAACGTTCCATTCTTCTTACGTTAAAATCATGGTTAAGTGCATTTACTAAAAATAGATAATCTACATTTGCTGCTATTACTTGTTCTTCCGTTCGAGTACCTGCCTCTTGTCTAGAAAAAGAGCTTCTTCTCGGAAAAATACGATGAATGATTGCTTTCTTTTCATTCTCTATTTTCTTTATATACACCCAATCACCAACAGCTGGATAATCTCCCTTCGTTACTGCTTCATGCCGAAACTTTCCAGACAGTTCTGCCATATATTCACCATCATTACAAATAATTCGATATATATGCTTATACTCAAGTAAAATACGCCCTACCTCAAAGTTCTCTACAGCTTGTTCCTCAAAGAAAGAATCCCAGCCGAACAATTCTAAAATATTTTGATTCAAATTTATATCCTCCCTAGTGTAAGCTAAGTGGAAGGATCGTGCGCTCACTTATATAGTATCGCCCTTTCCATCCACCTTTGTATTTGGTTTATGATTCATATAAGTTATTTTCGCCATAATACATCACCCCGTTCTCATTTTAATTACTCTCATTATATGGAATATTTATTTAAAAAGCCACCTTATTTAACGTAATTTTCAAATAATTTATTTTTCATCATTCTAATTTGCCCACGGTGACTAATCTCATCTTCTAGCACGTGAAACCACAAATAGTACTGGTTATGCGCTACACCGTTAGGCCACTTTCTTTCTGACATTAGCCATGCATCATCTTGTTTACTCAAATACTGCAGGGATTCTTCTCGAACACTCTGTAAAAGTTGTACATAATACTTCATTTCATGACCACGGATTGTTCTCCCCACTTCGCCTAAATACAGTGCGTCTTCCCATATTTCTAATTCTTCCTTTGTAAAGTCACGCTCTTCAAATGAAATAAGCTGATGTGCTTTTTCAATAGCTGCAATATGCTTTAATAAAGCTCCGATGAATTCCCTCCACTTGGCATAATTGAATCTAATTGCTCAACTGATAGATTGTTTATTTCCTGTAATGTTACAGCCCTCGTATGCTCCAGCATGCTTACTAATTCCCCTATATTTTTTGTATAACCATCCACACTTCTTATTCGGTAATCTATATTCATATCACGCACCCCTTTCTGTATTCATATTAAGGAATAACAGCTTCATATAATAGACTGAAATATATCAGATTTTTCTGTTATAATTAAATTGAATACGTAATACCCCCAAACAAACTTTCTCAATATGCTTCTATGAAATATTAAAAGGAATCAATATAAAATAATCGAATCTTATTCACTAAAAGGAGTGGATTCGATGGAAATGTATCAATGGCTAACTGCTATACTCGTTGGTGGCATCACCGGTTTCGTTTCCCATCTAATCAATAACCAAGGTAAGTTATTGCTTCCACGCCGTTTGAAGACTTTTTTTCACTTTGGGTTTTTGACTGATATTTTCACTGGTAGTCTAGCTGCACTTCTTGGACTCGTTTTATTTGATGTCACCTTAATAAAAGAAATTATAAAAGTATCCATTGTGACTGCTATTTCCGGTCAGACTTTTTTACTACATCAAGCTCTTGGTGGCGAACAGGCTAAAAATACGCAAATCGGGAAAGCTGATGAGAAGATTCAAGAAATTGACAAATTATTGCGACGTTAGTCTATACTTTTTTTGAAAATTATTGCTATAATAAACAATAAATATTTTCTATTGCGTCGTTTGTCAGAAGAAAGGGTGTTTCGTATGACAAAAAAGAAAATAGAAGATTTCTTAACAGACACTGAAAAAGAGGAACTGCTAGAAAACTATAAATGTTTACGAGAAGCCCGCACAAAAAGCGAAGCTAACTATTTTGGAGAAGCAGTAAACCATCTATTAAATAAAGCTAAACAACGAATTATTAAAGATGCAGGCATACATGATGAAAATGCAGCAACTGTTCAATCAAAGAGAAAAGCACTGTTTTAGTTCATTAGCTAAAACAGTGCTTTTTATTATGTTATTTTTCACATTACTTTCACATCTATTTCACAATTATAAGTAGTCCTATATGTTATACTCAGTATATCCTTTTCCAAGGAGCTATATGCCGATATATTAATCCCTATCTCTATAGGGATTTTTATTTTTGGGCTTTTTTTATTTGTAAAGACTTTATGACGCAATTCCTGTTTCACGATTCTCAGTTAGTCTTTCACTTTTTCTAAACAGAAATAAAGCTAAAATATATAATAACGCAGTAAAACTACCTACAAATATAAAATTGTGAGATGCTGCAAATAACATTCCTGCCATTGCCGCTCCAATCATTTGACCAATATACATAGAAGCATTAGCTAGAGCCGCTCCTGTTCCTCTTGCTACGATAGATATGTTTTGTAAGTGCCTCATCATTAATACAAACAAAATTCCTGTCACAAAAAACAAAACAAAGAATAATAACTCCACCATTATAATGTTGTTTACATGAGGAAGTAATGTATATAGAACTGCTGTAAATATAATTCCACCATAGAATGAAAGGTTATAACCAATTTTATTTACGATTCTAGGTCCAAAAATATTACCAGTTAAATTTCCTAATCCTAATACGAGCATAGCTGTGCCTATTTCATGAATTTGCAAGCCAAATTGAATAGACAGCCACACACCGAAGAATGAAAATGCAGCAAAATTACCAGTTTGAAAAACAAAATATGCAAAATAAGAAAGTGAAACCTTAGAATCTGAAAGTAATTGTTTATAGCGCTTTAAGATATTTGTTTTCTTTTCTCTTATATGAACCGGTTGTATTTCTGGTAATACTCCATAAATAAGAATAACAAGTAGTGCTGATAATATACCAATGATAAAGAATGGTGTTGTATAGTGTATCATTGCTAAATATGATCCAACTGGCAGTCCTAAAATTTGAGAGAGTGACAATCCTGCTGTTGCAATCCCAATTGCCTTTACAATTTGTTCCTTCTCTATAAGCAGTGGAATAGATGCCCACACTTGTGGAGATACAAAGGCTGCACTTACACCTGCTAAAAATCTAAATATTAACATCCATAGAAAACTCGGTGCAATTCCACATAAAAACGTACTTAACGCAAAAAAACTCATTCCTATTACCATCACTTTTTTTCTGTTTAAACTATCTGATATAGGACCAGCGATAAGTGCAAATGCAGCATATCCTAAAGCATATGAACTCACCATCCACCCTGACAACTCAGTTGAAATATGATACACCTGTTGTAATGTGGGTAAAAGTGGTGAAATTAAGAAAGTATCGGTACCGATCATAAACATGATTGTAAAGAATACAGCTAGTACTCTTTTCATTTAAATCTTCTCCTTTTATATAAAAGTAGGGAATTATCCCTCCTTTCAACTAATCTTCTAAAATAGATTCAATCTCTTTCATGACATCTTCATTCAATGAAACTTCCACCGCTCTTACACTTTCTCTTATTTGCTCCGCTCGTTTCCCACCAGGAATAACAGTATCAATTCCTTTTTGGTTTAATAACCATGCTAAAGCTACATGCGATAATTCGAGATCCTTTTCTTTAGCTATGTCTTTTAACTTTTCAACTTTCTTAAAGTTGCTCTTATATGTATTCTCTTCAAATAGATTTACACTTTGACGCCAATCTCCTTTATTCAATTTAAAATCTTCTGTATATTTACCGCCTAGTATCCCAAAAGCAAGAGGCCCGTAAGGAATAAATGAAATACCTGATTCTATACAATATGGCAAAAGTTCTTGCCCAGCAGTACGATCTAACATATTATACGGTGATTGTACAACATCTATGTGTCCATGCTGATTCGCTTCTTTTAATTGCTCTACGTTTACGTTAGATATGCCAATTGAACGAATTTTCCCTTCTTCTTTTAGGCGAGTAAGTTCTCCAATTGAATCTATGTAACTTGTTTCTGGATTTGTAAAATGTAAATAATATAAATCAATATAATCAGTTTGCAATCTTCTTAAGCTATTTTCCACAGCATTTCTTAAATAGCTTGGTTCATTATTCATATAAACCTCTCCATTTAATAAGGGCTGTATTCCACCTTTTGTAGCAAGTACAACTTCATGACGTTTTCCCTTCAATACTTCCCCTACCAATTCTTCTGATCTGCCGAAACCGTATGAATCTGCTGTATCAATAAAGGTAATCCCTTGCCCCATAGCTTCTTCTATTAATTGTTTTCCTTCTCCCTCATTCACATCAGCATATAAATTATGTCCCCCCACAGCGTTTGTTCCTAACCCCAATTTTGAAATATGTAGTCCTGCCTTTTGCAATTTTGTATACTTCATTTTTTCTCCCCCTATATTTCTATTGTTCGAATATATTCGAACAATAGAAATATACCACTTTATATGTTATAGTGCAAATATATTAACTTATACAAGCAGGTGAAAAAATGCGTACTCTCTATCATCCAAATCGAGAAGAAATTCAATTCTCTTCTGTTCTATATGCACTTAGCGATCAAATTCGTTTACAAATTGTAACTATGCTACTAGAAAAAAACGAACAATCTTGTGGCGCGTTAAACATCCCAATCGCGAAATCAACTTTATCACACCATTTCAAAGTTTTACGTGAATCCGGTGTTATGTATACACGCCTTGAAGGAACTCAACGTTTCATTTCAATTCGTGAAGATGACTTAAATGCTAGATTCCCCGGTTTATTAGATGTCATAATACATGCGACAGAACCATACTAAAAAACATCTCATAAAATTATGAGATGTTTTTTGTATGTTCTATTCTTTTAATAAATCTAATAAACCATTCCCTTCAGATGTACGTTCATATCCTAAAGGTACAGTTCTTTTAATAAGTTGTGCATATATTTCTGGTTCTGATAACTTTCTACCATATTCCCTTTCACACTGCTTTATGAGCAATGCCAGCGCTCCAGCGACATGCGGTGTGGCCATAGAAGTTCCACTTAATACCGCATATTTCCCCTCAGGATACGTAGATAATATTCCATCGCCTGGTGCCACTAAATCAATTTCTTGATTTGAATTACTAAAACATGCGATTTTCCGCTCTAAATTGACGGCACCGACTTCAATTACTTCTGAGTATGCACCTGGGAAATCTAGTTCCTCCGTATTATCATTACAATCTCCATTATTCCCAGCAGCACATACGACGAGAACATCTTGCTTTACCGCATTTTGAATTGCCTCATGTAATTCTGGAACGTCTTGTGGGCCACCAAGTGACATGGAAATGACTCTAACTCTTTCTTTATTAGGTCCTCTCCAATTTACAGCATAATGAATTGCCTCAATAATTTGCTCATAACTTCCAGAACCATCTCCTGCTAAAACCTTTAACACTAACATTTTAGCGAGTGGTGCGACCCCTAAAACACCTACACCATTTTCAGTCGCTGCAATTGTCCCAGCTACATGAGTACCGTGTCCGTTATTATCAAGATATATATTTGGATCCCCTTCGTAATCTTTCGTGAAATTTCTTCCACCGATAATACGATCCTTTAAATCTATATGATTCATATCACACCCTGTATCTAATACGGCAACAACAATATCTTTTCCTTTCGCACTCTTCTCCCATACTTGCGGAGCATGAATGAGTTGCACACCTGGCGGAATTTCATTTACTTGTTCAACCACCTTATCTACTGTAAAAGGAATTAATTGTATACCTTTTTGTTTATTCGCTGTACTACTATTCATCGTAATCCCTCCTGAAAATATATTATTTTCATTTCAGACCACTTTTGAAAACACTTATATGTAACATTCGTTTTATGTGTTTCGTTTTCCTTTCTTAAAAATGTTTCTCAATAAGGCTTACAAATTTTATACTACTCTTTTATCCCGCTTTAATGGGCAGCTCGATTGGTGAGGGCTGATAATCAGTGGGGGATAAAGCCCCCCCACTGATTAAAGTTTCACTTTATTTATCTCGTAATTTTTAGACACGAAAAATTACGAGATAAATAAAAGGACCAATTGAATGGTCCTTTTATAGTTTTTAAAGAATGATATGGAATTTTAAAAATAATTTGAATCAAGACTAAACCTCACTCTTGTTTAAAAACTTTTCTATTTCTTTTATTAAATATTTCGCTCCATCTATACTAACAGTAATGTTTCCATTTGCTAATGATATGTTTTGATTTGAAACATCACCTGTTATTTGACAAGCATTGTAAGGTTGATATTTTTGTAAAATGACTTTATCTTCTTCTACGAAAATTTCAAGTGGTGATTTGATTTGTATTCCCAATACATCACGTAATTCTTTAGGAATAACAATTCGTCCTAATTCGTCTACTTTTCGAATAACTCCTGTTGCTTTCATATTACTCCCCCCCTTACTTTTATTAATTTTTCCACCTCGCTTTTTCCATTTTATCACTTTTTGGTAATACTTGCCTCTTTTTAGAAAATTTTGTACTCAAGTTAAAAAAACACATTTAACGAATACGTAATCTCTCTTTCAATTGTTTTAAATAACGAGATCGAATCAGTAAGAAGTATACAACTTGAATTCCTATGAAAATACTTAATACAATGGCATTTTCTTTAAATAGTGAGTACTCAAACATTTGTCCGAGTGCAGTTAACGCTACTGCCCCGTGTAATGTTGCAACACATATTGGAACAAAGAATAAAAGTCCCAATCGGATTGTAACTACTTTCGATAATTCCCCGCTCGTTAAGCCTACTTTTCGAATCATTTCAAACAAACGAGTATCATCCTCTAAGTCAGAAAACAAACGGAAATAAAGGAAGCTTCCTGCACATACGAAAAATACAATACCAATAAAGAAACCTACAAATAGAATTGGTCCTGCAATTTGTAAACTTTGGTTTTGTTCGTACTCTTCTGCACTAAACGTTGTATGTTCTTCATAAGGCTTCATCTGATGCGTTAGTTCTTTACCAACCTCAATTTCATCTTTCTTTCCTTCTGTTTTGTACACATAATCTTTTTCCTCTTTAAATCCATCTTGTAATGCATCATACTGATTGTTAGAGATTACATAAATGTTACCTCTTATTATTTTACTTAATGAAGAAGTATTAACTTTTTTCACTTTTAATCGTTCATTCAAATGCGGTAACGTAATTTCTTTTCTTTCTTTCATCGGTGGTCCTGGTATATCAACTGTCAAAAATAAAACTTCTTTTTTTGATACCGCATGAAAAGGTTCTCCTGTTAACTTCGCATATTCCTTATAGTCTGATTCCTTTATAAACGTGGCGCTTCTTAACGACTGCTCCTCCGTTTTCTTCGTTGAAATATTAGTTTTTGAAGCTGCTATACTATGTTTCTTTAACCCTTCGTCAATCATCTTCAAATGCTGTGATTCATTACTATTTCCTTGCTTAGAATGATAGTGAAACGCAATTGGTCTCTCCATAATCGCCTTTGTCATTGATGTAAAGCCAACTAATGTACCTATTGCTGAAAATGCTACAGTTGAAATGATGGTTACAATAAAGAACATTCTTGCGTTATCTCTCATACGGTAAGCTAAATCTGACAACGTAATAATATTTGTCTGTGTCCAATAGAAACGTTTACTTTTTTTACATAGTCTAATAATAAAGACACTCAACTGCTTATACAGCAAATACGTACCAATAATGACTACCGTTGTAACAGGAATCATCATGATAAATACCATTGCACCGTGTGACATAAGTGCTCCTGCATATCCCGCACTAAGCAATATGACTGCTAATATAGAAGAAATAATGGATGCTTTCGGTTCCGGCTTCGCTTCTGCCGATCCTCTAAACAATTTCATAATTTTATTTTTTCGAATCATTCCTGCACTAAACAATGAAATGATCATAAATAATACAAAAAACATAATACTCGTTACAACAATGGCTTTCATTGGAATGTAATAAGGTAAGGAAATATCTAACTTTAATATCATGGGAGCTACAAATAGTAATACTCCAGAAAATAACATTCCTGCTAGAATTCCAAAAATAATTGCTCCTATCCCAATCATAATATTTTCAAAAAAGATAAGACGCTTTAATTGATATTTCGTCATACCTAACATCATTAAAATTCCTAGTTCACGCTTTCTCGTTTTTAAAAACATTCCCATCGAATATAAAATAAAGAAAAATGTAAATAAGTAAATAATGGACTGTGCAAAAGACATACTTACGAACACGTACTTGCCTAATTGTCCAGCACTTAATGCCGGATGAAACGCAAAAAATGAATACACAAAAAAGGCCATAATAGCAAATGCACTACTTAAAAAATATGCTGAATATGTTCGTCTATTTCGCGTCACATTCCGATATGCGAGTTCTCTAATATTCATATTACTTCTCCGCCCTTCTACTAACTATGTTCTTATATTAGTAAAGTACGGAAATACCTTCCATCGATTCAAATGACAAAAACCTTACATTATTGAAAGGTTTCAAAAAAATTGCTTAAATGAAACACTTTCATTATAATGACTACATTCATATTCATACACACATCCTATTGTATATTCGTTAATTTTGCGAAATAATAAAGGATAGAAGTATGTACCAATATACATATAAACTTATTTACCGCTTTAATATGAATAGGAGGAAAACATAATGACATTGCAAGAACAGATTATGAAAGCATTACACGTTCAACCTGTAATTGATCCGAAAGCAGAAATCCGTAAACGTGTTGATTTCTTAAAAGATTATGTAAAAAAAACAGGTGCGAAAGGATTTGTACTTGGAATTAGTGGCGGACAAGACTCTACATTAGCTGGACGTTTAGCTCAGCTTGCAGTGGAGGAAATTCGTAATGAAGGTGGTAACGCAACGTTTATCGCCGTGCGCCTTCCTTATAAAGTGCAAAAAGACGAAGACGATGCACAATTAGCATTACAATTTATTCAAGCTGATCAATCTGTTGCATTTGATATCGCGTCAACAGTTGATGCTTTCTCAAATCAATACGAAAACTTATTAGGTGAATCATTAACAGATTTCAATAAAGGTAACGTGAAAGCACGTATCCGCATGGTTACACAATATGCAATCGGTGGACAAAACGGTCTCCTTGTTATCGGAACAGATCACGCCGCA
Source organism: Bacillus sp. SSR7 (assembly GCF_055902415.1). Taxonomy (NCBI): domain Bacteria; kingdom Bacillati; phylum Bacillota; class Bacilli; order Caryophanales; family Bacillaceae; genus Bacillus; species Bacillus sp. SSR7. The sequence continues at coordinate 107,168 of NZ_JBVVXV010000006.1, forward strand.
GAAGCTGTCACAGGATTCTTTACAAAATTCGGAGATGGTGGTGCAGACCTATTACCATTAACGGGACTAACGAAACGTCAAGGACGTGCCTTATTACAAGAATTAGGTGCGGATGAGCGACTTTACTTAAAAATGCCAACAGCTGATTTATTAGATGAAAAACCAGGTCAAGCTGATGAAACAGAGTTAGGTATTACGTACGATCAACTTGATGACTATTTAGAAGGTAAAGCAGTTCCAACTGACGTTGCAGAAAAAATTGAAAAACGTTACACAGTGAGCGAACATAAGAGACAAGTTCCAGCATCTATGTTTGATGATTGGTGGAAGTAAGTAAAACATAAAAAGAAGCTAATCTCATTTAGCTTCTTTTTTATATGTTAACGATATACCCCTACTCTTTTCTCCAATAAATCTTGCAGGCAATCTTCATGCTGTTTACAAAACAACGGTGGTATGTCGTTCAACGGGAAAAACTTCAAATCCAACGTTTCATTACCATCTACTTTTTTGTCGCCTCCAACTATTGAGAATGAAAAGAACATTGTAATTGACTGTGCCTTGTCTCCATTTGGATACGATTGAAAATATTTTGTATACACTCCAATAAGCTCATTTATTTCTACATCATACCCGGTTTCTTCTTTTATTTCTCGAATTGCAGTTTCCGCAGCCGATTCTCCTATCTCCATTGCGCCACCTGGAAAGCCCCAAGCGTTAAAGTCTCCTCTTTTTTGCAGTAATACTTCTCCTTCTTTATTAAATACACAACCACCGGCAAAGTTTAAGAAAACATAATCATGTCCTACTTTTTCACGTAATTCTTTTATATAATTAGCCATTCTCTTTCCCCTTTTCATACTTCTTCTATCACTATTTCTTATCTTTTTCAAGCAATTCAATAATTCGATCTAGCTTCTGGTTCATATTAATCGCGTGGTGTTTCTTTGCAGCACTGCTTTGTAATACTCTTCTAATAAACAAAGTAAATGATATGAAAAACAAAACGATAAGTCCGATTACTAAACAAGTATATATCAATGTAAATATATTACTTTCGAAGAAGTTCATTCAGCATTCACATCCTCTCCTTGTTATTTTATCACATAATTCCCAATATTTTAAAGTGATAAACAAATATAAAAAGAGCACCTTTTACAGATGCTCTTTTTCATTGCTTAATACGTAAATGTAATTGTCGCTAATGAATAATCTGCCATCGCACTATAAGGTGCTACTTGATAAGATACACGCTTTGCACCTTTTGGCCAATTTATTTCATTTAACACTTTCTTTATATCTTGCATTGTTCCATCCATAGATTGCTTATATCGTACTTCTACCTTTTCTGGCTTAGAAGCGAATTGTTGCTGTAGTTTTTTCTTAAATTCACTGTAATTTTCTGCCCCGTATTGTGCAGATAAGTATTTTAAATTTGTTTCTTTTAACATTTGTTCATATGCAGCAGTTTTTGGACTACCCGTTTTTATTTTGTTTGTTAATTCCCCAAAGTAACTTGTAGTTGCTGCTGGATATTTACTACGATCCCAGTCGTGATCTTTACTTAATTGTTCATCAGACATATTAAAATATGAATATGTTACACGCCCAGCTTTATCCGGTACCGGATCATCGAATGTAGTATCAAGATGATACCATTTGTTTTCAATGTTTACTAAATTCCATGCGTGAGCTTGTCCATTTCCTGTACCTGTTACAATATGGTTTTGGATACCCGCTTCTTTTAGCAATTCATATGTTAATAACGTATATCCTTGGCAAACGGCAGAACGATTCGCTAACGCTTCATATGCTGTATATGCTCCATAAGACGTATCATACGATACATGTTTTACAACGTAATCATGAATAGCTTTTACTTTCTCATGCTCATCCATTCCTGGTTTTACAATCGAGCCTATAATCGCTTTCGCCTGGGATTTTACATATCGTGTTTGCTCTTTTGATTCACGGTACTTAACTTGCAGTGTAAACGTATAGTTTCCTGGTAGCCCTTTAATAGAATATTTAGTAGAGGCTACATTATATTTTACATACTCGTCTACATCTACAATTTTATTAAACTCGCCATACAATTGGTCCATCACATTTCTAGCATTTCTATCTTTCGTTTTATATGTGATTGTAATATTTTCTTCTCGATTATCAACCTGTTTTTTTAATTCTTTTCTAAAATCATTTAACAACTTTGCATCTGATTGTGATGTCGCTACAGTTGAATTCGTAGCTGCATAAGATACAGATGAAGCCTGTAAGCCTCCCATTACTATCGTTGAACAAAGTGCGGCAGCTGTCACATACTTACTTGTCTTTCCCATCATGTCACTCCTTACATTCTATAACTATACGAAAAAGTATCGTATAGTTTCAGAGTATACAATACTTTTTCGTATAGGTCATATGAGATTATGCATATTTAACATTGTAAAAAGGCTGTTCTTTTTATAAGAACAACCTTCTTCCTTAACAAGTTTGTAATACACAACATGCATTTTCAAAACGTCGATTTTTCAAGTCTTCATTTCCAATGCAGAAATAAAGCATCCCTAAATCTCCCCACATCATATTACAATTTTTAGTATCTGAGTCAATTTGGAATAAAAGCGTTATTTGCTGTGGGTCTATTTCCATATACTGTCCAGTTTCGTACAATACCTCATCTTGTACAGAAAATGGCTCACCAAATATTTGATGGTTATCGTAGTTATCTGGGATTAGCTCTTCAAGTAATTGTAAGAAACGATCTGAATCATCCTCATCTTCAATGAAAAGCTCTGGCAATTTATATGTCAGTTCAAAAGTAGTCGCACACTGGTTATAATTCGTTTGCAATTCATCCGCTCTCCGTAATTGCTCAACAGGAACATCATAATAAAGCACACGTCCCGCTTCGGTTGGATTCACATCTTCTTCAAAGTAATTTTCAACGCTAAAGAAATATAACATCCCTGTCTTAGGAAGATCATGAACCATACCAACATTTTGTAAATCCTTTAAATTAAATTGTGCAATAAACTGTAACGGATTTCCTTTATGCGTTGGATATTCAAATGTAAATGGCAAGTCAGGAACCCCTCCCATTTTCGAACTACCTATCGCTACTGTTTCCTCCTGCTTTGGCACAACTTTTATACAAGGAAATACAGTATTCATAAGTTCCTCTTTTAAATGCGTCAGCCCATATTTATCAATTAATACTTCAATTTGTTTATTCATACATTCTCCTTATATTTACATACTTATTTGTATCATCGCACAAAAATTATACTCCATTCTTTATAAAAACAACAAGCCTCCAAAAAACGGGCTCTTCCTTCATACGCGAACAAGTTTAAAAAAGCATAGTATACATTGTTCCTACAAACACGATAGTTCATTATTTCTTCCAGTACATTTTCCCCTCGTTCATTTTTATTTTTAATATAAGGAGGAATTCCACATGGGTTACGGATATAGTTGCGGCGGTTACGGTTACGGCGGTTACGGCGGTAGTTGTGGTGGATGTGGTTATGGAGGTTTCGCTTTATTAATCGTTTTATTCATCCTTCTAATCATCATCGGAGCTAGCTGTTGGGGCGGCTTTGTAGGCTGCTAGTAAATTTAAAAACTATTGTAAAAAAGCACGTACAATACGTGCTTTTTTGCCATTTTCAAATATTTTATGTGAAAGGAAGTATGATTTTATGAAGATTGATGGTGTTTTTGAAGGAGGCGGTGTACGCGGAATTGCGCATGTAGGGGCAATTTGTGCGTTAGCTGAAAAAGGCTATGAATGGGAACGTGTAGCTGGAACATCAGCTGGTTCGATTATCGCTGCGCTCCTAGCAGCAGGATACTCTTGCTCAGAGCTAAAAACGATTATAACGGATATTGATTATAATAAATTTACGAAGAAAACCTTTATTGACAGAATCCCATTTATCGGAAAAGGATTAAGCGCATGGACTACTCTTGGTATTTACTCTAATATTTTTATAGAAGAATGGATTGAAGAATTACTGCGAAAAAAAGGAGTTCACTTATTTACAGATTTACCTGATTTAAATAAGCTTAAAATTATCGCTTCTGATATCAGTAATGGTAAAATGGTTATCTTTCCCGATGACTTACCAAACTACGGATTTTTAAATTATCGCTTCTCTATTGCTAAGGCTGTAAGAATGAGTAGTACAATCCCCTTCTTTTTTGAACCGGTAAAATGGAGAACCCCAAAATGGAAGCAACCTTGTTATATGGTTGATGGAGGGATTTTAAGCAATTATCCAATTTGGATTTTCGACTCCCCTACCTCTCCCCGCTGGCCGACTTTTGGGTTTCATTTCGTAAAAGATGAGATTCAAGCTGACCCAGCCCACTACAACGAGCCTATCTCCATGTTCAAAGGACTTTTTAAAACAATGATGCAAGCCCATGATTTACGTCATTTAGACAAGGAATCAAAAGCAAGAACAATTACAATCCCAACAGGGTCCATTACTAGTACAAACTTTGAGTTAACAATGGAAGAAAAAGAGTGGCTATACAATTCTGGTTATAACGCCGCAAATAAGTTTTTACAATCATGGAATTTCAGAAAATATATTGATGAATATAGAAATGGAAATCAAGACCGAAAAACAAATCGGTATTTCCGTCAACTTGACTCATAATACTATTATCTTTTATACGAGACCATGTAACGCTTGCAAAAAAAATAAACCTAGTAATAATATATTACTAGGCTTATTTACTTTCTGCATCATTCTTATACGTTGTTTAAGGATAAGTTAACCCTTCTGCTTCCTCTGCAGTAAGAACGGTGTATCGATTTCCCGTTCGTAATCCTAACAATTCTGCTTTTTCAATTGCTTCCTGCTTCGTCTCCGCATAAGCAGCTAAATATTTTTTTTCATTGATAATTTGGCAAATTACATATTGTTTCATTATATTCTCCTCTTACTTTTTCATTAAACGTACAAGTTTTTTTATACCCATTTCAATTTCTTCTAATGTTGCGTATGAATAGGATAGACGCAAAAATTGATTTGCACTTCTATCATACAAAGTACCTGGATTTAATAAAACCTTTTCTTTCAAAGCTTTATCAAATAAGCTACGATTTGAAACGGAGATATTCATATGTAACCAAATATAAAAACCACCTGCTGGTTCATACCAAGTTGCTATATCATGGCAATATTTCTCTAACATTTGTAACATAAAATCTCTGCGTTTTTTCAACTTAGTTCTTACAAACTGTAAATGTTCATCATACGATCCATTTGTAAACCATTCCGCTGCAATTTGCTGGGATATAGAACTCGATCCATAATCTGTTTGCATTTTTATGTCTGCCAATCTTTGAATAACAGGCTCAGATCCAACAATCCATCCAATTCTTAATCCTGGACTAATAACTTTAGACATACTCCCGATATGTAGTACAATTCCGTTTTTATCATATGCTTTTAAAGGCTTTGAAACTGGCTCATCAAACCATAAGTCTTGATACACTGCGTCCTCTATAATTGGCAACCCAATTTCATTACATATTTCCATCACTTCTATTCGTTTCTTCGTATTCATACTAAAGTTCGTCGGATTATGATAAGACGGGATTGTATATAAAATAGATGCATTAAATTGTTTCTTATATTTCGAAATATATGATGTATGTAAACCATTCTCATCCATTGGTATTCCAATGAGACGCATTCCTGCGGATTGAAAAACATTAAGCGAATATAAATAGGATGGTTTTTCTAATAAGATGGATGCCCCTTTTGGAAGAAGCCCCATAGAAATAAGTTGCAAAGCTTGAATTGCTCCTGAAACAATTAATATAGAATCAGGCGTTACATATATACCATGTCCTTTTAAATAGTCTGCAATCTTCTTCCTTAAAGAGAGATTTCCTTTCGGCTCTTCATAGCCAAGTATCATCTTGGATCCTAAAAGTTTATTCATAATATCTCTCATCTTTTTTTCAGGTAAAAGACTTGGCGCGAGCTCACCTGTTCCTAAACGAATTACATGCGGATCAAATTCAGCTTGATTTATTTCTTGAATAGCAGGCAGATTCGGATAATGAAGTCCTGTTTCTACATAAGACTGCCAATTAGGCGGGGGTGCGTATGTGGAGGCATTCACATTATTATTTACAACAATTGTTCCTTTCCTGCCATTCCCTTCAATGTACCCCTTTGCAACTAGTTCATCGAAAGCCATTACAATTGTGCTTCGATTCACACAAAATGTATATGCCAATTCTCTTTGTGAAGGTAATTTCGTTCCAACAGTCCATTCTCCATTAACGATTCTTTCTTTTATATACATTTCTATTTGTTTATATAGAGGCGTCGCTAGAGACATATTCGGTTTCCAAACGATTCTTTCCATCATATCACCTTACATTCTTTTTGGTTGGTAACCTCCCCAACCATATGGATGGATACAAATTTTCATTTCTTCTATACAATATACACTATCATAACGAATTAAAATAGGAGGTAATATGATGAGTGAAGCAATTATTCATGGTATCATTCTTGCATTTGGTCTTATCATTCCATTAGGTGTTCAAAATGTTTTCGTCTTTAACCAAGGTGCGAGCCAACCAAACATTTGGAGGGCAGCCCCTGTCGTATTAACTGCCTCTATATGTGATACGTTACTCATATTGATAGCGGTACAAGGTGTTTCCCTTGTACTCCTTACTTTTTCTTGGCTAACTAACTCGTTATATATAATTGGATTTTTCTTTCTCCTATACATGGGCTTTGTTATTTGGAGAAGTAACCCTTCCAACGATGTAAAACAAGAAAAAAGTATGCCCTTAAAAAAGCAAATCCTTTTCGCCGCATCGGTTTCGTTATTAAATCCACATGCAATTTTAGATACAATCGGTGTAATTGGAACCAATTCTATTCAATACATAGGAAATGAAAAATGGGCTTTCACACTTGCAACTATTATCGTTTCTTGGATTTGGTTTATAAGCTTAGCTTTAGCGGGGAAATTTCTAAAAAGGCTAGACTCAACCGGAAAGACAATCGTATTATTAAATAAATTTTCTGGTCTCATCATATGGAGTGTCGCACTTTATATGTTAAAACAAGTTATTTATTCTTAATGAACGAAAGAGAATTGCATGTTAATGAAAACAACATGCAATTCTCTTTCAAATTATGAAGTAGGTTCCGGTTTCTGTTTTACTTTCTTTGCATCTTTTGCTGGTTTAATCCAAATGATTGCTATAGCAGCACCTATCCCAGCGAAAATACTTGTTAAATAAAACACTTCATGGTCAGCACCCTTCATGAAAAAAGAGTATAGAGGTGGTCCAGCTGCTACACCGATAAATCGCATAGAACTATAAAATGACGTAACCGTCCCCCTTTGCTCCTTTTCAATTCCTTGTGTAATGAGAGCATCTAAACATGGGAGTGCCATACCAATTCCTACCCCCATAATAATGAGACAAAGAAGTAGTAAATAAATTCCTTTTATAAATAAAGGAATGATGACCGATGCAGCAGCCATTAAAAACCCAATGTAAATACACTTTTTCATCACATTTTGGTTATCTCCAATTTTTTTGCCAGCCATATATGAACTAATTGACAGTACAAGTAACGGGATTGCAAGTACACACCCTTTCCAAATACCATGAATGTCATACTTTGATTCCAGTATAGTTGACAAATAAAAGAGAATTCCGAATAAAATAAGCATAATAATTGCACCTAATGCAAAAATGGCAATTAACCATCTTCCTTTTTCTCGAAATGTAGCAAGAATTGATTTTATAAACTCTTTAAGCGGTGGTACTTCTCCTTCTTGTTTCTTTGCCTTTACTAGAACAAGTAATAAAACAATTGATACTACGCATAAAACTGGAATCGCCCAAAACGGCAAGAACCATACAATGGCAGCAAGAGCAGACCCTAAAATAGGGCTCAACACTTTCCCAAATGTATTGGATGTTTCGATGATTCCTAAACCTGTACTAACTTGTTTTTCATCTTTGTATAAATCACCAACACACGGTATAACAACTGGCATTGCACCAGCAGCACCAATACCTTGAATCGCTCTACCGATCAATATCCAAGTGTAGGGATTATCAACTTTCCAAGATACCCAACCAGTTATCGCTCCTCCTATAGCCGCAATCAGCAAACTCGGAACCATTACCATCTTTCGTCCCCATCTATCTGATAAATAACCAGCAATCGGTATAAGTAGAATCGCTACGATAGAATAAATGGTAATAATCATGGATACTTGAAACGATGAAATATGTAATTTCTTTTCAATAGTCGGCAGAATTGGGATGAGCATTGAATTCCCTAATGTCATAACAAGTGGAACTGATGCAAGCGCAATCAAACAACAGTTTTCTTTTTTTAACATGTTGGCTTCGAAACCTTTCATCATATATTTCTTACCATATAATAGCCCTGCTGGAACGTAACTTTTCATTCCACCAGGGCTATTACATTTTTACTACTTCCCATTCACAACAAAAGAAATTGGGGAAAATATAGTATTATTCCTATTCTTTGAATCCAGTTCACAATATATCCATACCAATTAATTGAAAAAAAAAGAAAGGAAGAATCCTTCCTTTCTCCTATAACCTTCTACAATTAGCGAGTATATCCGCCACCAAGTTGTTGTTCTGCCATCGCTACAAGGCGTTTTGTAATTTCACCGCCTACAGAACCGTTTGCACGTGAAGAAGTATCAGCGCCAAGTTGTACACCAAACTCTTGTGCAATTTCATATTTCATTTGATCTAAAGCCGCTTGTGCTCCATGTGATGCTAATTGATTAGAATTACGATTTCTAGCCATTACCAATCACCTCCTTATTTATATATAAATTGTGTTAAATTTCAATTTAGATACATGGTAATTTTTGGTTATTTATATTTTTAAAAAAGAGTCTCTACAATGAGAGACTCTTACATCATTTTATATTAAGAAGTTACTACTTCTAAATTTCTATTTGTTAGTACTTTCATTTCTTTTTTTTCATATATCTTTCGCATTATGTCCAAACCATTCGAGTGAAACAAAAGAGGTATACTTTACATAATAATATTATTGATATCTTTCCAACAATATGCTGTCTCTTCCACCTGTAATCTCTCTAAAAATTTTGTATCAATTTTTTCTGGATTAAATTTTTCATAAAACGTTTTAGAAGGGTTATTCGTAACAACCCATACTAAAAGTGATCGCATATTATTGTTTGTACATTCAGATAGTAAAGCTTGAAATAACTTTTGTCCTATTTTCATTCCTTGATACTCTTGTAAAAGGTAAATCACATATAATTCTCCATCACAATTATATGTACCAGTTCTTTCTGCTCCTCCATCGATGAATCCAACTATTTCTCCATTTAACGTCTCTGCTACAAATCTAAATTGATGATTACATTCTTTTTGAAAAATATTTTCCCATTGTTTTTCCCGTTGCTCATATGTTATATTTTCTAAAATCTCGTTAGGGAATATGCCTTTATATGTCGTTTTCCAACTATCAGCGTGGACCTTTGCTATACCTGGTATATCATCTTTTATCGCTCTTCTAATATGTATTTCCAACATTTCTCCCCCCTTGTTATTCACCATTATATCAATTTCTTTCCTTAAAAATCCAAATAAAAAAGAGTGAATTCACTTCACTCTTTTTTATCATCTTTATCTACTTTCCACTTCAACTGAAACAACACGATCTATCTCTTTTAGGGAACTATATAACTCTGTTGTATATAAATCTTCTGGAGCTAAAATAACCATCTCCAGTTGCTGAAATGCTCCACTATCTATATCTTTAATCTTCACGCGTTTTACATGCATTCCTAAATTTTTAATCTGCTTAAATATACCATCTAACTCATGATGCTCTTTTACAGTAATTTTAATAGACAAGTCCTTTTGTCTTAATGAATACGGTCCTGCAATTTTCACCAGTTGCGGAAGTACATTAATTGCTAAAATAATTAAAATCATAGCAACCGTCGCTTGTAAATAAAATCCTGCTCCAATCGCTATACCTAAAGCTGAAGCAGCCCACACCATAGAGGCAGTCGTTAATCCAGAAATAACGTCATTACTTCTTCGTAAAATAACACCTGCTCCAAGAAAACCAATTCCGCTCACAATTTGAGCAGCTAAACGCATGGGATCCATATTGGTATGCCCTGGAACAGAATATACATGTACAGATTCAATTGAAACCATCGTAATTAAACAACTTGCTACAGAAATAACCATACTTGTTTTCACACCAAGTGGTTTATTCTTTAGCTGTCTATCTATCCCAATGAATAATCCTAAAAAGAGTGCTAAACCTAATTTGAGTAAAAATTCATATGACATATTTCCATTCTCCTTACTTAACAATGTTTCCCTTAGAATAATTCACTATAACTCTTTTATGATATCAATTCCAGTCTTTTCTATTCATTTAACGTAAAAAACCGAAAAAACATTTGTGACGATGTTTCTCCGGCTTTTTATTACGCTTAAAACTCTTCTTTATTTCTGATCTTTAATCTTAATCTCTGCATCTTTGTAAAATGCTAATTTACTGTCATTATACTCTTTTGTAAAATTGTTAAATTGCTCTTTTGATTTTTGTGCTTCCACAGTTAATTCATTAACAGCCTTAACTTTTTCACCAATCTCTTTTAATTTCGTTTCTTTTACTTTTAATTTTTCATACAGTTCTTTTTCAGTCGCCAACGCCTTCGTATAATTTTCATTCATCTTTTGGAATGCATCATAACGGTTTTTATAAGACTCTTCTACTGCTTTCGCTTGTTTTTGTAACTTTTTATCTTCAAGCTTCTCTATATTTCCTTGAACAGATTTTGTTTCTTTCTGAGCTTTTTCTAGCATTTCTTTCTCATTTTTCAATGCTTTTTCACGATCATCTACATTTGCAGTAGCTTGCTCTATTTTCTTCATAACAGCGTCATTATGATCTTTACCTTCTTGTAAAATTTGAGAATATAGTTCTTGACCTTCCTTCTCTAACTTCTCTAATTTTTTCGCTTCATCAACTAATGATTTCTCTTGTGTCGCCGCTGTTTCAAAAGCTGTATATAAGTTTTCTTCTGGTTTTTCACCGAAACAACCTGTTAATAGTCCTACTGATAGTGCTCCAACTACTGCTACTTTTCCATACTTCAACGTTCATTCCTCCATTACATACGGTTATCATGCCAGAAATTCACTGGGAAGTGACTCTCTTCATGATAAGCTTCAAACTCATAACCCTTTTCTTTTAACCCTTTTAAAATTGCTGGCACAGCAGCAACTGATTGTGGGTGAATGTCATGCATTAAAATAACTTCCTGTGGTTTTGTTGCATTTGTTATTACATTTTGAGCAATTTGAGCTGCCGCTGCATCAACTTGCACTTTGTTATATTTCCAGTCTAATGAATCAATTGTCCAATCCCATACTTTAAAACCGCCCTCTACTACTTTATTTCGAAGACCTTCATTTAATCCAGGCATCGAACCGTATGGCGGACGTGTTAATTTAGGTGATTTTCCAATAATATTTGCGATTAAGCTTTGATCTTCTTTCATTTCATTTACATACTCGCCATTTTTATATAACTTTGCAAAATTATGTGTCATACTATGCATACCTACATAATGACCCTCTGCATTTTCACGTTTCACTAAATCCGGAAATTCTTTTACATTCGCTCCAATTAAAAAGAATGTCGCCTTCGCATCATGCTGTTTTAACATATTTAATAATTCAGCCGTATATTTCCCTGGGCCATCATCAAATGTAAGATAAGCAACTTTTCTTTCTTTCCCATTAAAACGACTTGGTGCCGTTTTATTCATTTCTACTTTCGGTTGTTCACTTGCAAGCTGTACTACGTTTTCTTGTTTTGCAACAGCCTTTGCTGGTGAAGTAATGGATTGAAACATGAAATACCCAATAGCTACTGCTGCAATCGCTATTAAAACGACTACTACTCGTTTAATGTTAAAAGCTTTTTCCATTCTATCGAATTCCTCTCCCTATTAATCTTATATATAAATCACCCAATATAATTATACATCTATTTATTTTATTACACTATATAAACAGACCTATATATGTATTATAATGGGAGTTTTATCAAAATAGTTGTTCCTATTCCTTCTTTACTTATAAAACTAAGTGTACCTCCATGAAGCTCTACCATTTTTTTAACGATAGCTAAACCAAGACCGGCACCTGTAGCATGGTTATTAATCTGGTAAAATGACTGTTCTATATACGGTAAATGCTCTTTAGCAATTCCAATCCCTTCGTCTTTCACCTTTATCACTGCTTGTCCTTCATTTTTAGTCGCTTCAATATATACTTTACCATTTTTATGTGAATATTTAATGGCATTTTGAACAATATTCAAGAAAATTTGCTTTAGTCTATTTCGATCTCCTATCAATTCGATTCGTTCTATAGTTTTGATGAATTGCATTTGCTTCTCTTCAGCATTAGGAGTTAATTGCCAAATCGTCTCCTCTAGTATATCGTATAATTGCACCTTTTGTTTATATAAATTGAAATGATTTGATTGTAATCTTGAAAAATCTAGCAATTCTTCTACTAAATGAATCAATCGGTCTGTCTCACCTGATATAATTCCCATGCCTTGCTTTATCTCTTCTTCCGTTAAATGATCTATCGTTTTTAACGTCTCACTCCAACCTTTAATTCCAGTTAAAGGCGTTCGTATTTCATGAGAAATCGAAGCAATGAATTCATTTTTCATCTGTTCCGCTTTTTCTATTTTATTAGACATATGATTTAAACTATGTGCCAATTCACCTAATTCACCAGGATAATCCTCTTTAATTTTTTTCTTTAATGTACCTTCTGCAATTTGTGAAGAAGCATGAATAATAGATTCGATAGGTCTAACAAACGAATTTGCTAATCGTCTACTGATTAAGAAGACAATTCCTGAAATAACAATGCCTACAGAAATAGTAAACATAATGATTTCGATAATCTTTGCATTTACATTCGTTAAAACAGTCGTATATTTCAAAACACCTATCGTTTGTCCTTGATGAATAAGCGGACTAATCACTTCTAATTGTTTCACATTATCTTTCGTAGTAGTCACTTGATGATACATTTCTCCTTCTAGTAACGAATACGGAATAACTATTTTACCTTTTACCTTTTGTCCACTTGAAGACTGTATAATCGTACCATGTCGATCAATTAATTGTAATTCTGTTCCTTCTAACTGAAAGCTCTCAATTATATCACCGCTGTATTCTTGCAAACGAATAAAGTATAGGGAATTGTATTCAGAGAAAAATCGTGTACTTGTCTTCGCATGAGATTCTATATATTGCACAATACCATTATAATAATAACGATAAATGGAGACTGAAAATACGACTTCAAATAATACAAGCATAAGTATAATGACCGTCATAAAATATAAAGTCACTTTTCTTTTCATCTTATACTTTCCTTCCACACATATCCTTTTCCCCACACAGTAAGAATGAATTCAGGTTCTGACGGATTACATTCTATCTTTTGACGTAATCGCCTCATATTTACATCTACTACTTTCGTCTCACCTACATAATTCGTTCCCCAAATCATATTTAAAATTTCATCACGTGAAACCGGCTTTGCAGCCTGATTCATTAAATAATGTAATATCATATACTCTGTAGGGGTTAAATCAACTAATTGTCCACTTTTATATAATCTTTCTTCTATAACATTTAATGAAAACGGGCCAGATGTGATAATATTTGCTTTTTCATCATGTACTTCTATTCTTCTTAATAACGATTGTATACGTGCAGTTAATTCCACTGGACTAAACGGCTTTGCGATATAATCATCTGCACCAATTCCTAATCCTTGTACCTTATCTTCATCTTGCACACGTGCGGTTAACATAATAATACCGATTTTTTTATTTTCTTCCCTGATCGCTTTACAAACTTGAAAACCATCCATTCCTGGTAACATTACATCAAGCAATGCTACATCAACAGTATGTTCACATAAAATCTGTAACGCCTCTTCTCCCGTACTAGCTTCTAATACATAAAATCCAGCGCGTTTCAAATTTAATACGATAAAACTACGAATAGGTATTTCATCTTCTAAAACTAAAATTGTTGGCATAATTCCCACCTCCCTACTCTTGTTGATAATCCGCTAGCGGTTTTACATATTCTTTCACCTTTTCAAAATCTGGTTGTTTCGGTACGGCATATACGTGAGAAGCCGTTTTTACTGCTGCCTCGTATCCTTTTATTTTGAACCATTCTTTCCGCTTAAATATATGGACTTCAAGCCATAGTTCATTTTTCGTAGTATCTATAAATTTTTGTACATCTGATGCTTCTTGCTGAACTGGAACAGTTATTTTTCCAATTAACGCTTGCGGGATTTTGACAAAATAACCTTTCTCTATATTTACATATCTTTCTTCTATCGGTTTAATTCCCTCTTCACTCCACTGAATATAACGTTCAAACATCGTACTCTCTCCGTACGATACCTCTTCCCAACCTTTTGGACGCACTGTACGAACAAATTCAATAATGCCGTCTTCATTTATATCTTTGCTTTCCACTACATAATCATTGAATAAGTCTTCTTTTCCATCTATATGTAGTGGCTCATAATGACCCTTATCAAATTTTGCTACATACGTTATCCCTGAATGAGCGCCAACACCTGCATCAATTACAACCGCCTTTAGTGATTTAGAAATGCGGCCCATTTGTATTCTTTGAATGCTATTTATAAACGGATCGAATGACGTTTCAGATAAAGTCTTGAATTGTTCCATGAACTCAACTGTCAATTTCTCATCCTTTTCATACGTAACTAGGCTTATATCTTTCAGTCCATTTTTATTTAAATCCTCTATGAATAACTTCGTATAACTTCGATTATATATTTCCTTCATATCTTCATTTTCTTCCGAAAAAACATACATAACATGTTCTAACGATTCACGATTGACAGAAATTCCGATTAATAGCTCCCGCTTCCCGTTCCCTGTAAAATCACCAACTTCAACGATATCTACATCTCCACCATCAAATCTATGCGTGGACTTTACTTTCCAGCCATTTCCGAATTCTTCATATACAGCTAAATATACGCTATGATCTTCATTCGGCAATTTATAAAATAAGATGGCTTCTTTCTTATTATCTTGTTTAAAATCCATTGACCAGATCATCTGTTTATCTTTATTAGACATTGGAGTTAGCAATCGATAATTTACAGGCAAATCTTTATCTATTTGCTCTTTTAGTTCATTAATCCATTTTTCATTGGCAGGAGCACCCATTAAACTTGTTGGAGCTTCAGACATTTTACATCCAGTTAACATAAAAATGATTCCCATAATGCCTATCCATTTCTGCATATGATATCTTTCCTTATTACAGATTTTAATTATTCCCCTTTACTTTTTGCTTCTCCAATATTCTCATACATATGAGTATAATTTTTCTAAAATAAAAAATCGTTACAGAAAAGTTACAAATCCATTCCGATAAAAAAAGATTGGCGAAAGCCAATCTTTTTTTATTATTCGTTTCGAACTGGTTTTGGTGTTACACCTAGATGATTATTTAATTTGTTCGAAATATCTTTCACATTTTTTTCATTTGGAATGTAATAATAAATACCTCCGATACGTTTATCTGTACCTTCTACTTGCATTTTTTCCATTTCCAAATTAGATCCTGCCATATTTTTTGTAATAGCAAGCATATCATCAAAAGTTAAGTTCGTTTTCATATTTTTATCAACCGCATCAAGTAAAGAGCCCATTTTGCTAATTGATTGAACAGACATCGCTTTTTTAGCAATTGCTTCTATTACAAGTTGTTGTCTTTGACCACGCATTGCATCACTGTCAATTTTACGCGTTCTTGCAAGTGCAAGTGCTTGTTCCCCATTTAAATGTTGGTAACCTTTCTCTAAATGAATCATACCCGCTTGGTCTTTACTATCTTGTTCAGTGAAAGTAACTGGTACATCAATGTCAATACCACCAATTGAGTCGACAATTTGTACGAATGATTCAAAGTTAAACTTCACATAATAATCCACAGGAACATTTAAAAATCTTTCCACTGTATCTCGTGTACTTTCAACACCACCAAATACGTGTGCGTGTGTAATTTTATCTAATTTCTTTCTAGATGGAATATAAACACGTGAATCACGCGGAATACTTACTAACTTAACGGACTTATCATTTTTATTAATTGTTGCTAATAAAAGTGCATCTGTTCGAACAGCTTCACCGTATTGACTTTTCCGCATTTCACTACCATCTACACCCATAATTAAAATGGAGATGTTATCCTTTAAAGGTTCAACTTCTTTATCACGCTTCGATGACTTATCAATTTGTGCATACGCATCACTTACAACCGCTTTTGCTTTGTTATATATAAACGATCCATATCCTACTCCTCCAAAAATAAGTAGGAAAAATGGAATTAAAATGAACCATTTTATTGACCTTCTTTTAGAACGTTTTTTATTGCTTCTCGTATTTTGTTCTAATTCAGAGCTCATCTTCATTCGCCTCTCTTTCTCTTTCCCTAGTATAATGTATGTCTAGCAATCTTCATATTGAATTTCCTTTCAAACACCTTACATTTTTGTAAGGTTACATAATGAATCCAATATGTATTACATTTCACATTATACTCTCGTGCTTATTTTTGGCAAGTCACTATTTTTTAACTTCAAAAATTTAACATTTCCCAACATCCTAAATTACAGATTTATAAATTTATCCGTTTCAAATCCTTCAATTTTTATGTGAAAAATTAGTAATGCAACAATACATTTCACATTATTTTTTCTCGAGCGGTGTATACATTGTTTTTTTTCCATGATTATAAATGAAAGCGGATTTTGCTTTTAGTTTCGCCTTATCTATTTCTATCTCTTCATTTGAGAAATTCACAATAACTTTAATATCTTTTCCATATGATGCAGATTGAACTAATTTATCTTCTGACAAATATACAAAGTTCGTCATTTCTTCTTTTACTGCCTTTTCATGAACTTCATTCCAAACTTTCAGGTGCTGCGTAATTTCTTGTTTATGCTTATTCCACTCTACTTCATCTAAATGATACAACGGAGGAACATTATACAATAACTCATATAACATACGGCTTCCTACCTCATCTTTTACTTTCAAACTTCCCCATTCCCAGTGATGCGTTGTAATTACAGAATCATTGTATACTAATTTATATAACGGTACCGAATATACTGGATTTAAATATACTTGTTTATATTCTTCTTTTAATGGTACTTGTTTTGCATATTTTTCTGGAACATTTTGATTCGGTGACCAATATCCGCCCACATAATACGGACTATTTTTATTTTTCCTCATATCTTCATCGTCCCATTTAATAACAGGCGTTTCAATGCCGTGAGCAAATGCAATCGTGCTACTTGCAAAGTCATTTCCGCCTTCTGAACCAACTACCATACCTTTTTCTTGCGCAATATAATCCATTCGTTGCAACCTTGCTTTTAAATCTTGTTCTTGTGTTGTTATATGTTTGGCCGAATAGTCATCATAAATTTCACCTGTCGCATCACAATCAATAAACCATGAATTATATTTAGGTCCATTTTGTAATATATCGTTCATTCTCTCTTTTACACTAGGAAGAGATAAAGTTGGATTTAATTTTCGCCCTCTACCTAAAAATCCTTGTACCTTTTCTCCATTTTTCTTCGTCACAGTTGCCTCTTCATATAACGATGGATCAGTAAAAGAAGCTGTATTCCAATTTTTATCAGCTTTTTCGTGAATAGAATGGTAAGAATCATACGGACCAACTAAATACCCCATTTTCTTAGCTTCTGTCACGAAATCAGGCTGCATATACCCTTGTTCCCAGTTCGGTAACCCAATCCATGCATTATCTATTCCTGCAGCTTTCATTTCCTTTATAATATCCGTTCCATCTGCCTTACCCCATTTACTTACTTCTTCAACTGCATCATCGAGCGCTGACTTTAATACATGCTTATTTAAGTTATATAACTCCATCTTTGATAAATGATCCACACCTTTGTTTAATAACTCACTAGCCTTCTGATCCACTCTTTGGAAAATATCCTCTTTATATAATTCCTTCATTGATAATACTTCATTTATATAACGCAAAATAACATTTTTTTGATACTTATCAATGAAATCTTGTTTACTTACTTGATCGAATACATTTAATTCTCCAGGCTCTGAACTATATTTTTGAATAAGCTCTTTTATATGGCTAAACACAGGGCTATTTATTTTCTCTCTTAGCTTTAGCCAATTTACATTACTTTCTGATAAGCCATTTTGATTCCAAAAATAAAAATGAGCTGCACCGTAAAGCTTTTCTATCTCTTTATTTTTTCTAGCCTTTTCTTTTAATGTTTTAAATTCACCTTTTCGAGCGATATTGTCTTTATACAGTTTAGCAATACTTACTGCATCATTATTTGTCACATATACTTGAAATCCATATGTTTTATTTTTATTTATACGCGGAAATTCATGTATAAAATCAAATCCTATTTTCGGATCCGAATGAAATTTCAATTCATTATTAAACATATTGTTCGAAATATATACAATCGAATATTTCGAACCATTTAACGCGAAAAACTTCATAGAAAATGATTCAGCAAATGAATAGGCATCATCCTTTAAAAACTTCTTCCAATTTTCATCATTACTCGGAATTTGTTTCCCTTCCCATAACGGAAGTGTATAATTTTCAGCTTGTACTTTCGGCCAAGTAAAGCTTTCTGCACCAGTCGATTCCACTTCAATATTTAAGTGATCTTTTTTCTTCTCTAGATTCACTTTTACTTTTTGATCTGGATATTCCCAAGATGTACGATCCTTATCTTTTTTTACATTCAACACCTTCATTTTCGGCAAAGGCTGTGATGCCAGTTCCTTTACGCCATCATGTTCTACAATTAACGTGAAAGTCTCTGGATTTACATCATAAGTAAACTCTTTATACGTCGCTTTCTTTATTTTAGACTCTTGAACAGTATTGCTACCTTTTACATCACACCCGACTAAAGTCGACAATGATATCGTTGTAAGAAGACATATTGCTATCATTTTTTTCATCTTCTGCACCTCCACCACTGAATATACAGAGGCTTTGTTACAGGAATGTGGCAAAAAAATAGAACCAGCATAATGCTAGCTCTATTTTGGGTATTAAAAATAAATATATATGGACAACTATAATCTGCTTAATATATGTAGTACAATAACCGTGTTTTTTTCATCCTCACTAATTATAAAAGCAAATCATTCAAAGCTTTAACATGCATTTCTTAACTAAAAAAATAAGTGTATATAATATACGCTAAAACTAGCAATAAAATTACTAGCGCTGTACCTTTCCAATTCATACCACCCGTCATATCAACTGGACTTCCCGTTTCAGCTCTGTTGAGTCCATCATGTAAAGAACCGGTAGGATTGTTTTTCAATTCATTTTGCCTTATACGTTCTCTTTTTTCTTCCGGTGACTCTTTCTTCATACGATCACCTCCAAATGAATACACTCTTTACTAAATTATACATTAATATTTTTCTTTTATACGCAAACATATTTACAACATAAAAAAAGCTAGCGATGCTAGCTTTTTTTATAATCCAATATGTTCTTCCTTATTTACAGTAATCCCTCTATGATCAATTTCTAGCTCACACACTTTCATAGACGTAAATACTCTTGCTAATTGCTCAGCAATTTCTTGACGTTTCTCATACGGCGTTAATATAAAAATAGACGGCCCTGCACCGCTAAGCGCTGTACCGTATGCACCGAATTCTTTTGCACATTTACGAATAGATGGTAATAACGGTACAAGCTCTAAACGATACGGCTCGTGAAAATGATCCCTCTCCATCATTTCGCCTACAACTTCCCATCTCTTTTGACATAAAGCAGCTACTAATACATTACTTATTGCACTAGCCTTAACAGCTTCATGAAACGGGAATACATCTGGTAATACAGATCGACTTTCATCTGTATTTAGCTCTTCATTTGGAATAAGAGAAATGACGCCTAATTCCTTACTTTCAATTCTTACAACCGAAACATTCTTTCCATCAAGTGCTCCGATTACAGTTCCTCCTAATATAGAAGCAGCAACATTATCAGGATGACCTTCAAAATTTGTAGCAATTTGAACTTTTTGATCAGTCGTTAAGTTCAAGTTGCCTATTTGATTCGCAAGCTCTATCCCAGCTACAATTGCTGACGCACTACTTCCTAGCCCTCTTGTTAATGGGATATTACTAGTAACTTCGATTATATGAGGTGATAAAGAAGGACTCACTTTACATGCCGTGCTAACGATTAAATTTTTATCGTCTGTCGGAATCGACTCATCAAAAGAATGGATCACTTGCCATTTATTAGATTTCTCTTTTACTACTACATGTAAATACAATGACAATGCTATTCCTACTGAATCGAATCCAGGTCCAACATTCGCTGTACTAGCAGGAACACGAATACTGAATGGTATCACGACATAATCACCCCTTTAATATGCTCTTTAATTTGTTCTATATTATTTGAAACACTTGCAATGTCTAATGTATTAGAAGAAATTGCAATATCAGGATCTTTCAAGCCGTTTCCAGTTAAAACTGCAACAACTGTTTCTCCTTTTTTGATTTTTCCAGATTGAACATGTTTCATTACGCCAGCTAATGAAGCATTCGATCCTGGCTCAGCGAAAACCCCCTCCAATTTTGCTAATACTCTATACGCATGTAAAATTTCTTCATCTGATACCATATCTATTTCACCGTGAGACTGCTCAGCAGCCTCTACTGCATATGACCAACTTGCTGGGTTACCGATGCGAATCGCTGTTGCAATTGTTTCTGGCTCGTCAATTACATGCCCTTTTACAATAGCAGCTGCTCCTTCCGCTTCAAATCCGTGAATTCGTGGCTTCTTATAGCCTTTTTCTTTCTCATATTCACAGAAACCTTTCCAGTACGCTGTAATATTCCCGGCATTTCCAACAGGAATCGCTAAAACATCTGGCGCATTTTGTAACTGATCACAAATTTCAAACGCTGCTGTTTTTTGCCCTTCAATTCGATAAGGATTCACTGAGTTTACTAATGTAATTGGCTCTTCTGCTGCAATATTTCTTACAGCCTTTAATGCATCATCAAAATTTCCTTCTATTGAAATGATTTCAGCACCATAGGCAACTGCTTGCGCTAATTTTCCATGTGCAATCTTCCCTTCCGGTATTACGATAATACATTTCATTCCAAGGCGTGCCGCATATGCGGCAGCCGATGCTGATGTATTACCTGTCGATGCACAAATAATGGCCTCTGAACCTTCTTCTTTCGCCTTCGCAACTGCCATTACCATACCACGATCTTTAAAAGAACCTGTCGGATTCGCTCCTTCATACTTACCATATAACTGAATTCCTAATTGTTTTGATATATTTAATAACGGAATAAGCGGTGTATTACCTTCCATTAAGCTCACATCAGGTGTATTTTCATTGACCGGTAAATAAGAAGCATACTGTTTTAATAATCCTTTATACATATTGTTTTTCCTCCTCAATAATGTAGTAACTGTTTATTTCACTTGCGACATCTTCTATCGCTCCTAAAACTCGTTCGAATTGATACTTTGAAGTTTGATGTGTTACAACAACGACTTCTGCAAGTTCACGATTTAAAGGTAATTGAATCACTTCTTTTAAACTTACAGAAAAATTAACAAAACATTCTGTTACTTTTTGCAACATCCCAGGTTCATCTCGTAATGAAATACGTAAGAAATATTTCGAAACAACTTCTTCATCCCCTTGTAATTCATACGGTTCTGGTTCTTTTAACGCACTTTTATTTTTCTGAACTTGATTCATATTTTTAACGATTGAAATAATATCACTTACTACAGCAGATCCAGTCGGTAACTTCCCAGCTCCTGGTCCGTAAAACATTACTTCTCCTACCGCTTGACCGTGAACATATACCGCATTAAATTCATTATTTACATTCGATAATGGATGATGACTGGGTAAAAGTGTCGGTTCTACACTTAAATGAATGGCTGACCCTTGTTTCTCTGCTTTACCAATTAATTTCATAGTAAATCCTAACTTTTCAGCCATTTGTAAATCTTCTTTTTCAACCTTTCGAATCCCTCTCACTTGCACATCATCTAAAGAAACATTCATCGAAAAACCTAAGTTTGCAAGAATCGCTACCTTTCTAGCCGCATCTAGCCCATCTACATCCGCAGTCGGATCCGATTCTGCAAAACCTAATTTTTGTGCTTCCTGTAAAGCCTCTTCATACGACCATCCATTTTGACTCATCTTTGTTAACATGTAATTTGTTGTCCCATTTACAATTCCCATTATTTTTTCAATTTGATCTGATGCTAATCCGTCTGTTAACCCTCTTAACACCGGAATACCGCCCGCTACACTTGCCTCATAACATAAATCACAATCATTATCATTTGCCAGTTGGAGAAGTTCTGCACCGTATACAGCCATTAAATCTTTATTTGCCGTTACGACATGTTTCTTATTTCGTAAAGCCCTAACAATATGCTGCTTCGCTTCTTCAATTCCGCCCATTACCTCTACTACAATATCAATATTTGAATCATTTAGAACTTCATCGACATGACTTGTTACTACGATTCCATCAATACAAACATCACGTTCTTTTTCTAAATCACGTACAACGACTGTCTTCACTTTCACTTCATATCCTGTATCAAGTGCAATTTTTTTGCAATGTTCTTTCAAAATATGGACAACACCACTTCCGACCGTACCTAATCCTAACACCCCTACATTAACAACGTTATTCATCTTCTAATCTCCTCCTACAATTTTATTTTTTATCTTTATCAATCACCTTGCTCTGCTTTTCAATCATGCAGCTGGTGGTTATTTCCGTACGTACAAATCGTTTCATGTTACAGCACCTCCTTTCAAAGTAATAAAAAAACACACTCATCCCTAGGAAAGGGACGAATGTGTTTTCGTGGTTCCACCCTTGTTCCAATCCAGACATATTTCCTCCTAGATTGCTCAAGTTCAGATAACGGCTAATACCGTCAATAATTACTAGATTACTCGTTCACTATTGAAGTTCAAAGGTGGTAAAATCATTTCTCGTGTTAGGAAGCTCACACCCTTGACTTCCCTCTCTGTAAACCGTAAAAATGATTTCGTGTCCTTATCGTTACTTTTTCGTTCATGTTTATTTGTTAACTCATTATACTCGCATAAAAAACAAAATCAATACTATTTTTTGATTATTTTAAATTTTCAATCTGTAATCCATAAAAAAACACACTCATCCCTAGGAAAGGGACGAATGTGTTTTCGTGGTTCCACCCTTGTTCCAATCCAGACATATTTCCTCCTAGATTGCTCAAGTTCAGATAACGGCTAATACCGTCAATAATTACTAGATTACTCGTTCACTATTGAAGTTCAAAGGTGGTAAAATCATTTCTCGTGTTAGGAAGCTCACACCCTTGACTTCCCTCTCTGTAAACCGTAAAAATGATTTCGTGTCCTTATCATTACTTTTTCGTTCATGTCTATTTGTTAACTTATTATAGTTATCAATTTTTTAAAAAGCAAGCCTATTTTTGTTCATTATTTTTAAAAATACGAATCATTTTATTTTAAAATAACAAATCATCTCATATAGATTTCTACTCTTGCACATGTATTCATCACTTACAAACTAACAAGATTGATATTAAAGTCTCATTCTAAAACGTTTAGAGTTTCACACCTCAACACTATATTTAAAAAGTAATTTTTTTAATATAATCTTTCCCTATAACTTTCTTCTAAAGAACGTGCAACATCTTCTTCTGAAGCATTCACTTTGGCATGCTCCAGCAACATTTTTGCTGCTGAAGGTAACTCTTTTTTATGTAACCAAGATTCCGGATCCCACATATTAGAACGAATAAAAGCTTTTGCACAATGAATATAACACTCTTCTATTTCAACAACAATTCCAAGTAGCGGATTGCGTCCATTTACCTGCATTTCTTGCAAAATTTCTTCGTCGTTTGTTATATACGCTCGGCCATTTATTCTGAGTGTCTCCCCAAGACCTGGGATGAAAAAGATTAATCCTACACGTGGATTGGAAATAATATTCAAAATGGAGTCTATACGACGATTGCCCGGTCTTTCTGGAATGATAATTTTATTATGATTTAATACGTATACAAATCCAGGTGCATCTCCTCTCGGCGAAGCGTCACACTCTCCTAATTTATTTGCCGTAGATAATACTAGAAAAGGAGATTTAGACAGAAAGTCTACGCAATGGTGGTCTAATGATGAAATAACTTTTTTTAAAGCTCGTTCACTTGGTTGCCCCAATATTCCCCGTAATTCTTCCTCTGTTGAAATAATCGATTTTATTTTCTTACTCTCTATTCCCACTAATAACGACCCCTTTTTCTTTATTTTCCCAAAATTCAATACAGTTATTGTATAATAAAATTTGCAGAAAGGGGAATTAAAATGACAGAGTGGTTAACGATATTTGATTCTGAAAGAAATACACTTGGGAAGAAATTACGTGATGAAGTGCACCGTGACGGTGATTGGCACGAAACATTTCATTGTTGGTTTGTAGAAAAAGATGATGAAGATATGTTCTTATATTTCCAATTACGCTCTAAAAATAAAAAAGAAGCCCCATGTATATGGGATATTACTTCAGCTGGACATATTATGCATGATGAAGATGTACAAATTGGTGGCCTTCGTGAAATTGAGGAAGAATTAGGTCTTTCCTTTCAAACTACTGATCTAGCATATAAAGGAATCTTTACAATAGATTATGAAATTTCAAATCTTACGGATCGCGAGTTTTGCCATATGTATTTTCACAATGTCATCGATCCACTTCCATTCGCACCGGGTGAAGAAGTAGACGATGTGATGAAAATACATGCAACTTCTTTTCTACAACTATTAAAAAGAGAGATTTCATCTTTGACAGCTACTTCTGTTTTGAGCAATAAACCGATAACGATAACCTTTGATGATATTTATCCATATGATCTTGCATACTATGAATTTGTTGTTGAACAAGGAAAAGACTTACTAGAAAAGAATAGTTTATAAATAAAATAGGACTCCTAGCATCATACTGCATGGAGTCCTATTTTTTCATTATTGTTCAAGTATTTTTAATCTACTCTCTACTCGTATAAATAAACGAATAATTAATAACAGCATAACCACCATAATCGCTATTATTGTATGTGGATATCTAAACAGTATACTAATAACACTTCCAATTAACATCATGATGAATCCGTTTTGCTTCATTACTTCTGCACTATACCTGTTACCCGCATCCCATAATTCCTTATTTTTCATAGATCGTTTCGTACGATAACCATATGCCGCATTAATATCGGTCGGTGGATTTTTTTGAAGGATAATTGCCGCAAGTATAAATATAACACCAAGCAATATGCTTATTCCTATGTTTACTAGTGCATCAATCAATTATATCCCCCCTAACTTACACTTTCATTATACGACACAAACCTTATTTTTCTAATTTATAACACATTCACTTTCTTTCTTTTGATGTCTGGAACATACTTGGAAGTGTTACAAAACGTGCCCCTTTCGTTTTTAACTGCGGAATGATTTTGTCTAGTGCATCTACAGATCCTTGTAAATGCCCACCTGGTGTTGAATGCTGGAGGATGACACTTCCAGGAAATGAATTCCCTAACACATTATTTGTAATCGTATCAGCACTTACACCTTTCCAATCAACTGTATCCACACTCCACTGTACAATCATAAAATTTTGCTCTGTCGCCCATTTTAATTGATTTTCAAGTATTTCACCGTATGGCGGACGTATAAACTTCGGTGCATAACCAGCTAAACGATTTAATATTTCTTCCGTTTTTATAATTTGATTACGGTACTCAGCCTCATTTACTTTCGCTAAATTAGGATGACTGTACGTATGATTACCAATTACATGTCCTTCATTTGCAATACGCTTTACGACATTCGGAAACTTTTCTGCATTTTCACCAAGCAGGAAAAAAGTCGCTTTTACATTATGTTGTTTTAACTTATCTAATATTTTTGGCGTGAATTCTAAATCCGGTCCATCATCAAATGTAAGAGCAACTTCCGCTTTATTGTACGGTCCTGAAAATGCGTACGCATATTTTTCAACCCAAGAAAATGGTGTCCACGATCCACGCTCATCTGCTTTTATTTGTACTTCATAATTTTGAGGGATATATGCGTATGGCAATGAGTTTATATAGTCTCCATAATAAAATGAGTTATATGGCATATAAGTATACGAAACATTTCGTTCTAGTCCCCATTGATATGGAGCAAACATTTGTGGCGAATAAAAATAATACATGATAAAAACCTCCCTAAAATTTCATATGTGATTCCTCTACACTTTGTTAGAGAAATTCTTATTCATAAACCAAAATAAGACTGTCCATAATTTGGACAGTCTTACTGCTTACTATTATTAATAAATTGATGTACTACCTTTCGGCAAAGCTTTCACGTGTTTTAAATAACTGGTCACTCTATCATCATCACCTTGCGGGTACTGATATCCATAAGCGCTAGCAATTTCATTCGCCACTTCCCTAAATAAATCACCCATGACAAAGAATGATTCCCATATGTTTTCATATTCTGCATTAGAAAATGTCTTTTTAAATTGCTCCCACATATCTCCTTCGAAATATTGCTCAAAATGCTTTCCAAACTTACCTGCATTAACTGTAAAGTCTGTTTTCATACCAATATGCCATTCTAGCATTACAATTAACATATCTCGCACTGGTCCTTCAAGCATTCCTTTTACATAAGAAAGTTCCTCGCGCCATAACCCTTTTGCCACATTCGTACTACACCACCAAAATTCATTACAGCAACCTAAAAACTCTTTTTCTGTAGGCTTTTTTATTAAGTAATCTTTATCGCTTGCTGGCGGGAATTCTTCCATACAATTATCTTTATCGAGAAGTAATTTACTTAAGCTATCTTGTCCAACGAACTTTTTTATTAAATCAACCGGAACTAATGTTAAATCAATCCGATTTCCATCCATGAACTGCATTAAATACGGAAACTTCCCGTCTCCATCTGGTGGAACTAATGACATTTCTTCTGGCATTTGTACAATCATTATTGCTCCAAATCTATGAATCCAATTATGATTAGATGTAAAAGATTGTATATCTTTTACAACATACATAATATCAAAGTCTTGAAAACAATCTTTTTTCACATTTGGATTTACACGCGATCCATTCATGATGACAGCTCGAATTCTTTCATCCTCTTTTGCTGTATTCATAATTAAGTCTAGCATTTCTTTTTCAGTTCTCATCTATTCTTAACCTCCAATTTTTAATATAAATTTATATTTTTAAGTATGCTGGAGGTCCACGAGCTAACTGCGTTGTATACGATACATGTTATAACTTTTCAAACATCTTTTTCATTCTATTTATCTCCTTTCGTTATTCTTTTACGACTGCCATTATAAATCCATCGTACCCTTTACTTCCGACTGTTTGAAGCGCTGTAGCACTTACACGTGGCTCAGCAGCTATTAGCTCATAGAAGCGACGTATCCCTTGTACGCGAGGATCATTACTCGTATTGTCAATAACTTCTCCTTCACGTACTACGTTATCCCCAATAATTACAGTGCCAGGGTGTGATAGTTTCAGTGCCCATTCAAAATAAGCAGGGTTATTTTGTTTATCGGCGTCTATAAAGATAAAATCAAATGGTTCATACTCCTCATTTTCTATTTGCTGTAAAGAATCTAAAGCTAATCCTGTTCGCACTTCAACTCTAGCATTCAAATTAGCGCGTTCAATATTGCTACGCGCAATGTCAGCATGCTTTTCACTTGCTTCCAATGTAACAACTCGGCCTCCCGATGACAATCCTCTTGCAAGCCATATCGTACTATATCCACCTAGAGTACCAATTTCCAAAATGTTTCGAGCTCCTTGAATTTGAACTAATAGTTGCAAAAACTTCCCTTGCGTTGGCGATACGTCATGTGCTGGTAAATTAGCTGCAGCGTTTGCTTGAAGAACTTCTTCTAATGTAGAATCTTTCGGTATTAATACATCACTCACATATTGATCAACGGCCGTCCATTTCTCAATCATACTCATGAAAATACCATCCCTTCAATTTTCCAATGCTTTTCTACTATCCACTTTTGATTATACCGAAAATTCTGTCTCATATACAAAAAATAAAGAAGGGATATCTACTTCATTACAAAATAGATATCCCTTCTTTTGTTTATACATGTATCCCTTACGGATTAGTAGACCAAAGTCCTGCTGATTTAATAAATGTACGTTTATTTAATTTCAACTGTGCTACGATAAACTCTGCAATATCTTCTGCTTGCATAACTTTATCAGGATTTCCATCAGTTAATCCTAAATCTACAGCCATATCAGTTGCTACTGTACTTGGTGTTAAAGCTGTTACACGAATGTTATGCTTACGAACTTCCATCGCTAACGATTCTGTTAAACCAAGAACACCAAATTTAGAAGCACTATATGCACTTGTTACAGGTGCGCCTTTTTGTCCTGCTGTAGATGAAATATTAATAATATCACCAGATTGTTGTTCAATCATGCTCGGTAAAGCTGCACGAGTTGCATAATATACACCCATTAAGTTTACTTGAATGATTTTTTCCCAATCAGCAACGTCTAGTTCTAAAAACTTACCGAACTTAGAAATACCAGCGTTATTAATTAAAATATCGATAGATCCTAAACCGTTTTTTAACGTCTCAATCGCAGTAGTCACTTCTTCATATGAAGAAACATCAGCAGTCGCAATAACAGCCTTTACGCCTTCTGCTTCTACTTCTTTCGCTACAGCTTTTAAGTTTTCTTCTGAACGAGCTAAAAGACCTACATTTACGCCCTCTTTCGCTAATGCAATCGCTACAGCACGACCAATACCTCTACCTGCTCCTGTAATTAAAGCATTTTTGCCTTGTAATAATTCTGCCAAGTATAACACTCCTTAATCGTCTCAGTTGTTTATTATTATATTAAAAGTGTAACTATATTTATGTAAAAAGGCAATGATGCACTTTCATGTGCGTAGGTTACTTGTAGGTAACTATCGAAAGTTCTTATTTATAATTCTCATGTTTTTGCCATCATTCATGTAAAATAGAAATAAATTCCACACAGGAGAGTGTATGTGTATGCGTATGAAAAGAAAAAACGGTTCTTATCACTAACCGCAGTCGGACTATGTATCATATTTTTGGCCATGTACTTTATATTTGGTAATCCACTACATTATAAAGTAATAGAAAAAGATACTAACGAATATCTCCATACTATAAAAAAGATATAAGCAAAAAGAAATACAAAACATAACCGGAAAATATACTCCTCTTTATAATATCGGCTATTATGCAGAAGTCGTATATAAAGACGAACCTTATTTTACATACTCTTATACATACGATAATAATAATATAATCCAAGACAATGGCATTTTAGGAAGACATACTGAGTCATTTGAAAATCTTAATTTAAACTGGTCATTGTTTGACGAGTTAGTAGACAGTATTCATACAAACTTACAAGAAAGAAGTTTAAGTGAAAAGATAGATTATTCTATACGCCATGTTCAATTCGTTGATATTGATGATGATAAAAACGGTGCAGAAGCATACGTTGACTTTAAAAAGATAAAGAATCTGATTACTCATACCGTATGAATAGTGAAGGAAAAGCTTATCAGTATAGCTGCAGCAATGGTAAATGTATGTATAAAGAAAAATAGTGTTAGAAGATATGCCCCTAACACTATTTCTCTTTATACTTAGGAATACACACAATAAATTCCGTACCCTTCCCTTCCTCACTCTCGACTTTTATTTCTCCTTGATGAAGGTCGAGCACTTTCTTTACAATAGCTAAACCTAAGCCACTTCCTCCATAAGCACGATTTCGTGAAGAGTCCGCTTTATAAAAACGTTCAAAAATATGTTGTTTCTGTTCTTCTGATATCCCAATTCCCGAGTCGCGAATACGCACTTCCACTACTTTCTCATATTCTTTTAATTGGATTGTAATTGTGCCACCACTTGGAGTAAATTTAATACTATTATGAATTAGATTAATCCAAACTTGACTCATACTTTCTTGATCAGCAGTAATGTGCACTTTCTCTAAATCAAGTTCCAATTCAATTTCTTTTTCAGCCCAGAGCGGTTCACTATTTAACACAATTTGTTTTAACTGCTGATCTAATCGATAAGTCGCCCTTTCTGGTGTATATTCTTCCGACTCTAAAAGGGTAAGCTTCAGTAAATTTTGACTTAGTTTAGATAATCTCGTCGTTTCCGTTTCAATAATGGTAAGATAATGCTTTCTTTTTTCCTCAGGAAGATTAGTATCTTGTAGTGCTCTAGCAAATCCTTTTATAGAAGTTAATGGTGACTGTATTTCATGAGAAACATTCGAAACAAATTCCTGGCGCATTTTCTCCATCACATTCAGTTCATCTGTCATATCGTTTATACTTTTTACGAGCACACCAATTTCCCCATCATACTTCTCTTCATTTCTTATTTTTACGGAGAAGTCCCCTTTTGCAATTTTTTGTATTGGCTCAATAATCGCCCAAATCATCGCCTCTCGCTTCGGTCTCATTAATACTCCAATCAATACCCAAATAAGAATAATAAATACAAAGCCGACCATATCACTAATTAAAAAAGTAATAAAAGGCGATACTCGTATTTCAAGGGCATTCATTACACTTGATGATACATAAAAGGCTATAGACCAAATTATAGTCAGGAAAGAAAATAGTACTATTACCGCTCCAATTACTTTCAGCACCTTCAACTTACTCATTCGTTCTCTTCTTCTCATTTACTTACCTCTAAGCGATACCCTAATCCTCTTATCGTTTTAATACTAAATTTCGACTTCTCTTCTTGAAACTTCTCACGTAACCGATTTATATGAACGTCTAGTGTGCGTTCATTCCCTTCAAAATCATATCCCCATACATCTTCAATTAATTGCTCTCTCGAACAAGTTCTCCCCGCTTTAGAGCCTAAAGTAAAGAGCAATTCGAATTCCTTTAACGGTAACGTAACCGTTTGTTCTCCAATTGTAACTTCAAATGTTTTACGATTTAACAGTACATTCCCAACTTGAATGGATTGCGATACTGTAATTTGGTAACGTTTCAATAACGCCTTAACTCTCACTACTAATTCTATCGGATCAAATGGTTTTACAAGATAATCATCCGTTCCAAGATGAAATCCTTTTACTTTTTGAGACGTTTCTCCTTTAGCAGTTAACATTAAAATCGGAATATCATAGTATTTCCTTAATTCGAAACATACATCAAACCCATCCATATTCGGCATCATAATATCAAGAATAACCATATCAACTTTCACTTCATCTATTTTTTGAAGTGCATCTATACCATCAATTGCCTCATATGTTTGAAAACCTTCTCGCTCTAAAAATACAGACACAAGTTCTCTAATATGTGGATCATCGTCTACTATTAAAATGTTAGGTATCAAAGAAACCATTTCCTTTCTAGTTAGCATCCTTAATCAAACTTTTAAAAATGAATAATCAGCGGAGTATGAGCCCCACTGATTATTCATTTTATAATGCCGCCTCTTTAATTTTCAATTGTTGCGTTGCAAATTCACGATACATGTCATGTGTGCGTAACAATTCATCATGTGTACCACTACCTGTAAGATTCCCTTTTTCTATAAAGATAATTTTATCTGCATCTACAACAGTAGAAAGTCTATGTGCAATAACTAACGTTGTTCTGCCTTTCATTAAGTTATTTAATGCCTTTTGAACGACAGACTCAGATTTACTATCTAAACTAGAAGTTGCTTCATCTAACATCAGAATTTGTGGATTTCTAAGTAACGCTCGAGCAATGGCAATTCGCTGTCTTTGTCCTCCAGAAAGTTTCACACCACGTTCTCCAACTTCTGTTGCATATCCATTTGGTAAGTCATGAATAAATGCATCAACATATGCCATCGCCGCTACTTTTTCAATTTCTTCATCTGTCACTTCTCCCTCAACACCGTAACAAATATTATCACGGATCGTTCCATCAATTAACGGACTATCTTGTGAAACGTAACCAATTTGACGTCGCCATGACTGTAATGAATAGTTCGTAATTGCATCTTTCCCTAATTTAATAGCACCGCTAGTTGGCTCATAAAAACGCTCTAATAGTGAGAATAACGTCGTTTTCCCGCTACCACTTGGCCCTACAATTGCTGTTACTTTTCCTGATTCAATTGTGAAATCAATATTCTTTAACACTTGCTCTTCTTCGTTATACTCGAAATGTACATTTTCAAGAACAATTGGTTGCTTAGCATTTGTGACTTTCACACCAGTTTCATGGTCTTCTACTTCATATTCTAAAATAGTATTAATTCTTTCCGTTGCACCAATTGCCTTTTGGAATTGTGTAAAGAACATAGATAATTGACTCATCGGCATTATAATTTGAACTAAATATAAAATAAACGCTACAAGTTCTCCTGTTGTTAATGCACCGCTAGAAACTCTCATTCCACCATATCCTACGATAATAACAAGCAATGCCATTAAAACAAACGACATAACTGGTGAAATTAACGCTTGCACTTTTCCCTCTTTCAAACCAAATTGCAATAACTTCTCGATACCTTTATTTCCAGTTTCATATTCTCTTTTTTCTGTGTTCGAAGATTTCACTAAACGAATTTCTGATAATACTTGCGTTAGCACACTTGTAAAAGAAGCTGTTTCATCTTGAAGTGCTTTTGAAATCTTATACATTTTTCGTCCTAGTGGAACTAAGATCAGTACTGATAATGGAATAACCGTTAAAAGTAAAAGTGTCATTTTCCAATCTAAAACAAATAATACGATTAATGATCCGACAATTGAAATACCGCCTGTTAATAAATTTGACAAATGCTCAGAAATCAATGTCTTCACAACACCTGTATCATTTGTCATTCGGCTAATTGTATCGCCTGTTCTATTTTGATCATAATAAGATACTGGCAATATAAGTACCTTTTTCCACAAACGTTCTCTCAGTCCGGCTACAATTTTCTGCCCGATATAATTTAGTAAATATATAGATAATCCTGCAGCTATAGTTTGCATAATAAAGAATGCAACTAGCCCAACAATTTGTCCTGTACTAATTGACGAAAGTGAAAAATTATCTACTAATCCTTTTGTTAACATCGGAATAAATAAACTCGCTCCCGTAGAAAGCAAACTCATGAATAACGCAAAAACAAGAATCCCTTTCGGAGGATTTGTATCTTGAATAAGGCGTAAAAACTGCCTCCAACTCCCTTTTTTCTTTATTTCATTTCTAACTTCCATTTCTGTCATCTCCTCGTGTTAAACAAAACTGTTCTTTCTAAAAATAGAATACAATACAAATGTAAACTGAATGTAAACACACTTTTTCTGTTTTTACAAAATATACATAAAAACTCATCTTTACAACAGATATAAATATCTGATATTATTACCTGGTGCTTAATATTGTTCTATGTGAATGATAGATAACCAATTTACAATACTATATAAATCTCCAGTTATTGAAAGGAGTATCCTTTTTGCAAACAAATATACATTCTAAAAAGGAAACAATTATTTTTATTCATGGTTTAGTCGGCAATCGTCGTGCTTTCAAAAAAGAGCATAAACGATTTTCCGCCTCTTACAACATTATTACTTATGACTTATTAGGTCACGGCGATGATAAAGGAGAAGCTATCGAATTTTCATTACAGCGTCTCGTTGATCAATTATTGAATTTATACGAAAAAGAAGGCATTCAAAAAGCTCATATTTGCGCTTTAAGTTACGGCTGTTATATCTCTACCATTTTTGCACAAATGCATCCAGAAAAAGTTTTGAGCATTTGTCATATTGGTGGACATTATAATAACCCTTCCCTTTTATATAACGTATTTCAAAAGTTTTGGGAGAAGCGAGGAGACGATTACTCGAAATGGCTCTCTCAATACGCAAATACCATTTTTCCAAGTGGCATACTAAAGGCAAATCCATTCGCAGTCATTTCAAGAAATATTTATTATCGGTTCGGATTGCAATTACATTCATCAATTATTGCCCAATCATTACGTCATCGGTTAGAATTCGATTTAAAATCTAAATTAAAATCACTTCCCCACCCTATTCTATGGGTAATGGGCGAACATGATCATCTCTATAAATCTTGTCTTTTTGATTTAAAGTCCATTCTTCCTAACGTTTTATATAAAGAAATACCGTTAGCAGGACATGCAGCAAACTTATTCCGCCCCAACTACTTTCATGATCTATACGCTCGATTTTTAAACGGGAAGTTACAGTGAAAACTATTACATCCCAATTTATGAAACTATAAAAAGGCTTCCCAAGTTTCCCTGGAAAGCCTTTTCTCTATAGGAAAAGTATATAATCTACTTTTTCTTAGTATGCTTTTGTGTAACCTAATAGGTGCTTGCTCCAGTAAGAGTTACTTACAGAACTAATACGTACACCAGTTGCATCAGTTTCTGCACTAATGAACTGACCGTTTCCTAAGTAAACACCCATGTGAGAAGGACCTGATTTATAAGTGTTTTGGAAGTATACTAAATCACCTGGTTGTGGATTGCTAGTTTTTGTTTTAGAGCTCCAGTATCCAGCAACTGTTTGACGAGCGCCTTTATGACCAGTTTGATTTAATACGTAGTGAATGAATCCACTGCAATCAAAACCAGCAGGTGTTGTACCAGCTGTTCTGTATGGTGAACCATTTAATGATCTAGCGAATCCAGCGATTGAAGATGTATCTCCACCAGTTGTTGGTTTTTGTACGTCTTTACCTGGTTGTTGAACGTTATTTGTAACGTTATTGTTATTTGTAACGTTGTTTACTCCGCCTTTTACAAACTTAACGAAGTCTGCACTTACGTAACCTGTGCGGCCGTTATGGTTAATTTTGTACCAACCATTTTCAGCGCCAGTAACGTTTAATACTGTACCGTTTGTTACACCACCGATTACAGCGTTGTATGTAGCTGGGCCTGTACGTACTTTTAAAGCACCAGTGTTAACAACATAAGAACCACCAGTTTGAACTGTAGTAGTATTGTTGTTTGTAGTTGGTTGTTGTGTTTGGTTAGATACAGCAGAACCACCTTTTGTTACGAAGTCTTTGCTTACGTATCCAGTTCCACCATTGAAGTTGATTTTAAACCAATCTTGTACTTCACCAACAACTTGTACTGTTTTACCTTTATTTACAGAGCCTAATACTGTATGAGATGTACTTGGGCCTGTACGTACGTTAAGTGAAGAAACGTTTACTGTGTAAGTACCAGTTCCTTGTTGAACAGTAGTTCCTGTTTTACCACCAGTCGTTACGAAGTCACCACTTACATAACCAGTTTGACCGTTTACAGTTACTTTGAACCAACCGTTTTCTTGTCCAATTACTTGTAGTACTTGACCTTGTTTTACTTTAGAAATAACGCTATGTCCTGTACCAGCACCTGAACGAACATTTAATACATCAGCAGTTACTGTGTATTTTAAGTCGGATTTTGTTTCTACAGTTTTTGTTTCAGTTACAGTCGTTTGTGTTTGAGTTTGTCCATTAATTTCTTTTAGCGCTTCGTTTGAAACTTGTGCATGAGCAGAATCCATACCTGGAACTGCAACACCTGCTACTGAAGCTGCTGCTAAACCTGCAATTACTTTTTTCATAAGTTGTCTTTACTTCCTTTCCCTACTATCCTCTTAAAAAAAACTTATAAACTTAATACTTTACAATATTATCAAAGTAAAATATTCATTAAGTTCCATTTTTTAACAAGAGTTTTATTTTTCACACAGAGTTCATTTTAAACGAGCGAAGTGAAATCTGTGTGAACTTCATGTGAACTTTACCATTAAACTTACTCTTTTTGCAATGCTTTTTTTATATTTCTTATGTATTTTATTGAAAATTCGACATACCATTCATTATCTTAGTATATATTTTCTATCCACTTAAAAAAATTCTATTCATCTAACACAATGCAAAGAATGTATTTCCTATTATAGTTCTTCCTATGAAGTATACTCTTATCATGACGAAAAACACTTTTTTTATCAATAGTATAATATTTTTAGAAAATTATTTTTGATACTATCTATCGCTTTTAAAAGATTTGACGATTTGTAAGATTTAACTTCAAAAATTCTGTTCTTATTTGACGAAAATGTATATTCCACTAACTATTTTCCACTGCATATGGAATTTTAAGGATATTTATATTATCATATATACAGTGGTGCCTTAATCCATACAAATATTATCCACCCTACCCGGAAACCAATCGAACTTTTACAGGTCGGTATTCTCCACTTAACATTGAATTTTGAGATGGAAGCCTTATTGCCCACAAATAGCGAAATCAAAAAGGAGGTATATTTATGAAAAATATAATAGATAATCCTATCAATAAAAATATAGAACTGTACTATGCTTTTTTTCAATTCGTTTCAATTATTACCTTACAAAAAATATCAACTATTGAAACACGTAAAAACGAATTAAAAAATCAGATGAAAAATTCCTATCAAAAAAATCCTTATTACTTATAAAAGGTGAACAGGTTGTATCCCTGTTCACCTTTTATCCCGCTATTCGCCGGACAGTAAGACCCCGATTGGTTCAACTAATAATGAGTGGGGGATGAAAAATCCCCCCACTCATTCCTACATTATTTATAAATTTTCACACGGTTTTCTAAAGGTTGGTATTCTTTTTCACCAGCAGATACCACCGGTTTACCAAACGGCATTTGCGCAGTAAGTTTCCAACTTTTTGGAACTCCCCATTCTGTTCTCACTTCTTCATCAATTAACGGATTGTAATGTTGCAATGTAGCACCGAATCCTTCAATTTCTAAAGCTGTCCAAATTGCAAATTGTAACATTCCTGAGGATTGCTGAGACCAAATCGGAAAGTTCTCTTTATATAATGTAAAGTTTTCTTGCAGTTGTTCCACCACTTGACTATCTTCAAAATATAAAACCGTTCCATAACCACTTTTAAATGCATTCATTTTTTCTTCAGTAGATGCAAAGTTATTTTCAGGTACAATTTTTCGTAACGTTTCTTTCGTAATATCCCATAACTTATCATGTTGTTCTCCTAACAAGACGACAACGCGAGCGCTCTGAGAGTTAAAAGCTGAAGGTGTATGTTTTACAGCATGATAAATCACTTCTTGAATTTTCTCATCAGAAACTACTTGCTCTTTACTAATTGCGTAAATAGATCTTCTGTCTTCAATTGCTGAGTAAAAATCCTTTGCCATCATAATTCCCTCCAATTTTCATTTGAGGCTGTTTCATATGTATATATTATAATCTGCCTCCTAAAACTTATCATTAATAAGTTTCTAACTTTATAATATCAATAAATAATATTAAACTCAAATAATAATACTCACATATTTTACCTTTTTATTCCCTAATATTAAAAATAAAAAGGCGATGTATTGTTACTGGTAATAGGTAACAATACATCGCCTTTCTTATATGAGGATCCAACTCAGTATTTCACTTAATTAACTAAGCCAAATGCATAAGACATTAGCTTATTCGTCTCTGTAAAACGCTTCGTTTTACCTTTTGTTCCCATAACAACTGTAATAATACGAGTATCACCTTGTTTTGCTGTACCCGTAAAACAATACCCTGCGCTATCTGTAAATCCTGTTTTTAATCCGTCTATTCCTTCTATATATAAAGCTTTATTATTTTTGTTTAACATATCATTTGTACTTATAACATTAATATTATTAAATGCTAACTGACTTTGACGTAAGTGAGTCACTTCTAATATTTCTGGGTAATCTTTTATA
The DNA here is from genome assembly GCF_055902415.1 of Bacillus sp. SSR7. Lineage (NCBI taxonomy): Bacteria > Bacillati > Bacillota > Bacilli > Caryophanales > Bacillaceae > Bacillus > Bacillus sp. SSR7. The sequence goes on from NZ_JBVVXV010000006.1 coordinate 145,333, forward strand.
AGATGATACGCCAAGTTTGCTACATCACCAGCCGTCATTTTTGTTTCACTTCCATCTGGCTCTTGTAATCCAGAAGCATTTGCAAATTTAGCATGTTCCGACATTTTTAACTGTTTCGCTTTTGCATTCATAAGCTGAACGAAATCTTTCTCCGATTTTGCCATATGTTCTGCTAAAGCCACAGCTGAATTATTAGCTGACTCAATCATTAATGCATGATATAAATCTTTAACAGTTAATGTGTCATTAACTTGTACTGGGATTCTCGCTCCCTCTGTTTGTGCCGCCTTCGCACTCATTTTTACTGGATCTTCCCAGCGAACTTTTCCGTTATGTATACTCTCTAGTAAGAGATACGCTGTCATCATCTTAGACATACTAGCCGGTGCAAAAGCCTCATTTTCATTATATTGATAAATAATATCTCCATCACTCGCATCGATAATCATAGCTGCTTTTGCGTTAATTTCTGGTGGGATGTACTTTGGCGGGACTACTTTTTCAGTAAATCCTGCTTTAGGTAGTTCTGCCACTTGCAAAGGTTGTCCCTCTACATTCGCTATGCTCTTTTGATTTCCTTGGAATAAGAACCAACATATCCCTAAAATAATGACTAATAGGACTGTCATCCTTCCCCATTTTAACCGATTCATTTCAAAACTCCTTTAGCAAACCTTTTATACACTCACATTTAACCTTAACAACAATTCCTTTATATAGTCAAGGTAAAAAGTATATTTATTCATATACAGCAATGATTATTTTAATTTATTTATGTTAAACTTACAATATTGAAACGTAAGAATATTCAATAATAAAATCTCGTTTTAATCAGCCCCACCAATCGGGCTATCCATCAAATAGCGAGATAAACTATTTAATAGAAGGGATTCATACAAATGCTACTTCCAAAATCATTAAAATACGGAGACACAGTCGGGATCTACACCCCTTCTTCACCAGCAACCTACACTTCTCCAAAAAGATTTGAACGAGCAAAATCTTACTTACAACAGAAAGGGTTTTATATATTAGAAGGTTCATTAACAGGTCGATATGATTTCTATCGTTCGGGTAGTATACAAGAGCGTGCTGAGGAACTGAATGCTTTAATAAGAAATCCAAATGTTTCTTGTATCATGTCAACAATTGGTGGCATGAATTCAAATTCAATATTACCTTATATTGATTATGATGCTTTTCTAAATAACCCTAAAATAATGATTGGGTATTCAGATGCAACTGCTTTATTACTAGGAATTTACACCAAAACAGGAATCCCTACATTTTATGGACCAGCTCTCGTCCCTTCTTTTGGCGAATTTGAACCTTTTGTTGATTACACATATAAATATTTTGCTGAAACTTTACTACATGATCATTCTCTTCCTTATCATATAAAACAACCATTATTTTGGTCAGATGAATTTATTAATTGGGAAGAAAAGACGAAGGAGAAAGAACTTCGACCAAACGATTGGATTTCAGTAATTGACGGAAAAGCTACTGGACGTATTATTGGCGGGAATTTAAACACGATACAAGGAATTTGGGGTAGCCCTTATATGCCACATATTCAAGAGGGTGACATTCTCTTTATTGAGGACAGTTCAAAAGATGCAGCTACTATTGAAAGAAGCTTTTCATTCCTTAAAATTAACGGTGTATTCGATAAAATTTCAGGTATCATTCTTGGAAAACATGAGCAATTTGATCATTGTGGTACAAATCGAAAACCTTTTGAAATACTATTAGAAGTACTTCAAAATCAAAGAATTCCTTTTCTAGCAGACTTCGATTGTTGCCATACACATCCAATGATTACCATACCTATCGGTGTTCAAGTAGAGTTGGATGCGACAAATAAAACGATACATATTATAGAATCTTGGAAAAAATGAATACATGGCTTTTATTGTTTTACAATAAAAGCCATGATACTATATAATTTGGAATGTGAAAGATTAAACTAAATACGTTCCAATATCTATCATTAAAAAAATTAGGTATAAATATATATTTATATGCAAAAGAGAGTGAATAAATGAAACCAACTATTAAAAATTACTTATTTTTACATGTAGCTTTTTTGATATATTCTATCATTATGGTTTACATGAAATGGGCGGCTAAATTTCCCATTGCTTCCATCTCATTTTTTATTGCTTATTTCGGACTAGTTATACTTTTATTTGGATATGCAATTTTATGGCAACAAGTAATTAAACATTTCGAAATATCAAAAGCATATTCACATCGCGGGATTATTATACTATGGTCAATGCTTTGGTCAGTATTTCTATTTGGAGATACGATTCAGTGGAATCATTTACTTGGTGCAGCTATTATTATCGGCGGAATTGTGGTGGTGACAAAAGATGAATAGTTATATGTTATTGTTTATTTTCGGGATAATTTTAGCTAATTACTCACAAATATTATTAAAAAAAGCTACTTTGCAACAATACGATTCTAGAATAAAAGAATATGTAAATCCTTATGTTATTATCGGCTACTCTTTATTTGTAATTAACGCTGGATTAAATGTTATCGCCATGAAGGGCATGGCATTAAAACAAGCATCAGCATTAGAATCCTTAAGTTATATCATCATATTAATTTTCGGTTGGTATTTCCTAGGAGAAAAAATAACGAAACGTAAACTCATCGGCAACACGATTATTATCGTTGGTGTAATCGTTTATTGCATCCAATAGTAAAAGGCTCCGTTTGTGATAAACGGAGCCTTTTACTATTGACCTAAATTTTGCACCTTCTCTTTCAACTCTCGAACTTGATCTACCGTCTGCATAAGCTCAGAGTTTTTAAACTCTTCTACATTCACTTTCCCTTCTTCTATCTTTGTCATCGCCGTATCAATTAACGTATTTAACTTTTCGTTATATCCGACGATTTGCTGATGAAGATCCTTTGCTACATCAGGCGGTGTTAATTCATTAAAAACGGGTATATCTTGTTTAATTTCACTAAGCTTCGTTTCTAATTCTTTTCGAGCTTCGCTATCATTAACGGCCTTTTCAGCTAAAGCTGGTGCATCATTTGCAAACGCACTTATTTCGTTTACATAGTCTGTCGCTTTTTGAGCATAATCTATGGAGTTTTTTCCTTGTTCAACGAGTGAACATCCCATCAAACCAATTGTAACTATAAATACTACTAAAATTGATTTTTTTTTCATTTTAGGCTCCCTTCGTCTTTATAATTGTCTGTAAGTTTCTCTATCCTAACTTCTAGCTACATTACTTATAACCTTTTTTCAAATAGCTATTTACCCTCTTACATGCCCGATTACCGTTACAACATCTACTTCTATATGTACGCTAATAATATCTTCAATTATATCCGTATATCCTTGTCCTATAGCTGTTCCATAGTGTAATATAAGCCCCTTCTTTTCATACACTGACTTTGGTACTGAAAAAATAAATCTCCTCAAATTTCTTTCATCAGCCGGTTCCATAATTAAAACAATCCCATCCTCATCAAACATATACGCTCGCCCTCCAACTTTACATTCACTATGGCTCAGTATTGCCTTGGTCAGCAAAATTTAAAACATAATAAGTTAAGATACACACTCTGCTGCACCATAAAAATAAAAAACATTCCTTCTTTTTGTTAAGAAGGAATGTTTTTTAAAAAATCAATTTCTAACTCTAGCATCTTTCTTTGACGAGGTTTTATTTTTCTTACGGGAACTCCAGCATAAATATACCAATCTTCTAAACTCTTTTTCACCATACTCATCGCACCTACTGCCGTGCCTTCTCCTATAGTTACATTTGGAAAAAGAATAGAATTAGCACCAATAATCGCATGTTTTTTTAAAATAACTTTTTCTGTTTTCACATTCCTATATTGATTCGGAACGGTTGGCCCCATTAATGTATTCCCACTAAAATCATCTAGTACTGCATATACGATTGTCTTAGCTGAGATATTTGCAAAGTCATGCATTTCTATCCCAACTTCCCCTCCATATAACGCTGTATACGCTGATATGTGCGAATAACTTCCAATTGTGATTTTGCCACTTAAAATGCAAAAATCATCAATTCTTACATGATTACCAACTGATATAACACCTGGATTATATATACTTGCTTTTTTACTAATCAATACATTTTTCCCAACAGATAAAAATCCAATTTTCTTTAGCTCTTCTTGACTATAAAAACTATTCATCTGCCGACACCACCTTCTGTCCTAAACAGATTACAATTTGTTCTACTATTTCTTTCGTCATTCCTTCCCATAAAGGCAAACTTACTATTCGTTTTGCTATTTTATCCGTTTCTATTAAATCTGTAGACTTATAATTTCTAAAAAAAACTTGTTGATGGCATGATGGCGAAAAGTATAATCTAGCTTCTATTTTCTGTTTTTTCAGTTCTTCTATTACTTGTATATTGCGAACTTCTTCCGGACAAAGAATAGGCATAAATTGCTGAATAACTGCTTCTGTCTTTTGGAGTTGCCACCCTTTTTTCATTAATCCATTACTTTGTAACAATTGTTTATACCATTCAGAAATACGGGTGCGTTCTTTTAATTTGTCACCCCATTTTTTCATAGTTGCAATCCCAATCGCGGCTGCATATTCAGACATTTTACAATTAAACCCCATCATCGTACATTCACGATTTGTATCAAATCCGAAATTACCCATTTTTTTAATACGTTGTATATCTTCTTCGTTTTTACTATATATGAGCCCTCCTTCACCAATTCCAAAAGGCTTTGTTGCATGAAAGCTATATACGATCATTCCACTAAAATCTTGACCGTAATGCATCCCTCCATTCATTAATCCAAATCCCGGTGCCGCATCTACGACAACCGGAACACCCTTTTTCTCTAATTCTTCATATTCTTCTAAGTTCATCCATGAGCCAAAAGTTGCGTACGGGACAACAATTGCAACCTCTTTTTTTAATTCTTCAATCTTATCCCAGAGTACTGTTTTATCCATATACCAATCATCTATTCCAATATCAATAAAATAAGGTTCCAAACCACACCAAATAGCCGCTAATGGAGTTGCAGGGAATGTAAAACTAGGCATGAGGGCATACTTTCCTTTTTTTCTTTTCTTAAGTTGAATGGCCGTCATTAACCCTAACGTTGCGTTTGCTACTGTTGTAACAGCTCCCCTGTTCTGAAAAAATCCCGACATAATTGTTTGTTCAAAACGTTGATTTATAGGTCCATAATTCGTATATATGTGCGATGCATCAATTTCCTTCAATTCATCTAAATACTCAATTACTGGTACAGTTGAAGCACGTAAAAAAGGAATATTCTCCATATCTATCTATTCCTTCCTATCATTTTCGGACAATATAGAGCATATCTGTTTCAGATAATCCAAATTTCCTCGCACTTTTCATTCCTTGTCTTTCAGCTATGTTATATAATTCCACCTTAAATCCTGCATTCGTTAATCGTTGAATGAATCCCGATTGATTATAAATTCTCACATGATCTTCTTGACCAAAAGCTAATTTTCTTAATTGTGGTGTTACAATTAATTTATTCTCTATAATAGAATCTACATTCATTACGATTGGTACTTGAATAATTCCCCATCCATTTGGTTTTAAAACCCTATATAACTCTCGCATTGCTTTATCATCGTCAAGAACGTGTTCTAATACATGGCTACATAAAATTACATCAAACGTATTACTATCATATGTAATACTTGTAACATCAATTTCCTTCATTAATGGATCCTTTGGTTCTATATCTCCACATACATACGTAATATTTTTATACTCGTTAAACCAATCCCTTAAATTCACTTCAGGTGCAATATGAAGCATAGTATATTTTCTACTTAACAAGTCCGTTTCCGTTTCAATGTACGCACGATACAATCTTTCACGATCCATTGAACTACAAACTGGACATATCCCTGTATCTTTATTCCACATCTCAAATTTATATTTCGGAAAATCATAATCTGCTGGCCAAGGTAAAAATTTTTCAAATTGTTGATTGCAATATTGACAATAACAAGATTCTTTCTCAAACATATGAGCAACTAGCTTATTTAATCCTTTTTTAATCTTTTCATTATAAATTTGATCTAGTTCTCCATTTCTTACTGCATCCTTAACTATAAATCCCGCATTTTCTAAACAATAAGATAGGCTCTCTTTATAATCCCTCTCAGAACTTAAAAATCCACTATTATATGCATCTATAATTAATTCAATCCACTCGTCAATTGTCATGAAAATAAAATGCATTTGTTTTTGATTTTGTCCACTATGTTGTCTAAAATAACTAAGAGGCTCTTTTATATAAACTACTTTCCCTTTCCTCATCATATCTAACCAAGTTGCAATATCATTAATAGCAGAATAAGCCTTCCCTTTAAAATACCCAAACTTCCCTTCAAACAAGTTCCGATTAAACAGAACAGTTGTCGGCTCACCTACTATATTTTTTAAATTTTTCAATATGTAATTCCCTAATTCTTTTCCTTCAAAAAGTGTAGTTTCTTTCGCAATTTTCATATTCAAAGTTGAAGGTGGTAATATCTCTCCGTTCTCATCAATCAGTTCACGATAAGACGTCACAAATGAAATATTTTCTAACGTCAAAAAGTATTTCATCATTCTCTCGATCTTTTCATGATGAAATAAGTCATCATCTAATAAAAAGTTTATATAATCCCCGTTCGCAAGTTCTATACACTTATTAAAGTTTTCAGCAACTAACGGAGTTTCATTTTTAGCATATGTAATACACTCATATTCACGTAAATACGGTTGAATCATAGCATTGACTTCATTATTTGTACTGTCGTCAGAAATAATAATTTCAATATTTTCATATGTTTGATTCAGAGCGCTGTTAAGCGCCAATTCCAAGTAATACGGCCTATTGTACGCAGGAATAAGTATACTTACTTTCGGTAAAGGCGAATTATTATTTATATGTTGTTTTTTCTTTTCTATGTTTATTTTCTTTTCTTTAATTTTTTGATAATAGTCTAATGTATATAATATTGATGATGGAACTATCCTTCTTGCATAATCTAGAAAATTAGTTATCGCTTTATCTAACTCTTTTTCGTTAGATAAGAAACCATATTTTTCTCCTACTAGAATACTATGTGAAAAATCTTCTAATCCATCCATCATTTTATTAGATTCATTTAACTGTTGATCTGGATGTAACCGAAAGTAACTCAGTGTCTCTGCTATATATACTGCTTTTCCCTTACTTAATAAAGATAACCATGAAGCTATATCTACGTTACAAAGATACCTCCTCTTATCAAAAATCCCATACGGTTCTTGTAAATCATTTTTACGAAATAAAACTGTTGTCGGTTCTCCAATATAATTTTTTTGATCGACAATTACCCTATTTGCTAATTCTGTTCCCTCTATAATCGTATCCTCTTTAAATAAACGGACAGTTGAATAAATATGTCGTAGTTCTTTCCCTTTTTCATCAATTACTTGACGATGGGATGTTACAAGCTTAATTTCATTATTTAAATCATTGAAAAAATATTTCATCATTTTTTCAATTTTATCCACATGAAAGATATCATCGTCCATTAAAAAATTTATATACTCACCGCTCGCTTCATTAAATAACATTAGAGCATTTTCAAACTGTCCGAGAGTTGACCTGTTTTTTATATAAGTAATATTTGAATGATCACATAAGTATTTTTGTAATACCTTTTCTGTTTCATCATTCGTACTATCATCTCCAACTATAATTTCTATATTAGGGTACGTTTGTTCCAACACACTACATAACGCCTCTTCAAAGTAGCGTGGACGATTATATGTAGGAATTAATACACTTACCAACGGAAGTTTATCTATCATCTCTTCATTTCTTTCAATACGAGTTCTCATTTTACTCTCTCACCTCTTCGCATATTATTTATATACGCGACACAAAAATCACATTACTTTAACCGAATGGAGCCTATATACTTTTATGCAGACATGAAATGAAATATCATACTTTTCGTTCCTGAATAAACATATTTAATAACACGGACATTTTATTTGCACCTTTTTTATTCATATGATCACTATCATAAAAATCATCATCATAAAATAATGGCGAATCAAATAAATCTATAATTTGAAAAGAATATTGAGATTGAAAATCGTTTATAACGTTATAAAAATCTTCTTTTAATTTCTTACTACTACAATTGAAATAATGTGAAGTAACAGGAAATACAACAATTAGTGGTTTTATATCATGTTTTAACAATAGTTCTAAATATTTTTTGAAAATCGTTTTATTTTCAACTAAAGTATGAGGATATAACAATTTAGCATGTGAAGCTGCTCTTATTTTCCCGTGTTCTTCAAAAGGAATGTGAGGAGGAGTGGTATTCCATTCAGCGTGTATCCAGGGCAGTATCAATGATTCATCTTTTAGTTCATCTAATAAAATATACTCAAAATGCAAATTAAAAATAGAAAAAAGCGGTTTCGGCGTATCTAGGTGTGAGAACCCATCAGTGAGTAGAGGAGAATGAACTACAGTATGATGACCGTCCTGAAACAATGGATAATATACTTTGTGAATTCTATATGATTCAGATGATAACGACATGTCAAAATAAAACGAGAAATAAGCTATTCCTATCAAACAATATTGAAAGGAATGATTGTTTGATAGAAGTTGTGATGCTATTAAATAATCATAGTATAAATCTTGCGATGGAAGTGTTAGTTTTATTGACTTTTTTGAGAGGAGCTCCGTACTTATGCCACAATGCGGATAAGACAAGCCCGTCGCAAACAATTCATACGTCGGATCACCCTTTGCTTTTTTCATAGAAATGTATAAAGACATAAGATCCGGATTTATTTGATAGATAGAAATTAATTTATTCCTCCATTCATACATGTATTTTGTTAAATTAATAATTTTTGTACTTTGCACGCCCCTATTTATCAATTCATTTGTAAGTTTTGCTGCGTCTATTCTCCAAATGACTATATATTGAAAAGAATTTTCTATTTGAACAATAGATGAAACGTCTACAAGATGAACGATTGTTCTACATTTATTTTTGTCTAATGTATTTTGAATCTTCTCCCTTGATGATTCATCACTTAAAACAATAATTTTATACTGCTCCTTCATGTATATCCCCTCCATTATATGTATAATATGAAATTCATTTTTCATTCGTAATGATCATATACATTTGCCATCCATCAAAAAAAAAAGAATAGAATATTTATTTCAAAACAAAAAATAGCTCCACCATTAGGCGTAGCTATTTTTCCATTACATACTTAATAAAGTGAAACTTTAATCAGTGGGGGTTTTCTTCATCCCCCACTGATTATCAGCCCTCACCAATCGGACTTTTAGGGGCAGCCCGCCCCCCACCTAACTTCTTTGCTTTCGCTGAATTTTGAGGTGGAGGTCTTACTGCCCATTAAAGTCGGATAAAATTATATTCCTTTGTCTAACTCATAAAGCATACGATACTTTTTGTTTTCTTTCAGAAGTTGTTCATGACTACCTTGCATCACAATTTGACCACGATCAAGGAATATTACTTCATCAACATGCTCCATTCCTACAAGATGGTGCGTAATCCAAATTACTGTCTTTTCTTCCGTTGCAGAAAACATCGTTTCTATTAAAGATAATTCTGTCTTTGGATCTAAGCCGATTGTAGGTTCATCTAGTACAATGATTGGTGCTTCTTGCATTAGCGTTCTTGCAAAAGCAACCCGTTGTCTTTCCCCACCAGAAAATCTTTTTCCCATCTCATGCATTTTTGTTTGTAATCCATCTGGAAGAGAAGCAATATGCGAAGCTAATTGTGCTTTCTCTAAAGCATTCCATATCTCTTCATCCGTTGCCTCTGGTTTGCCGATTCGAACATTATTTCCAATTGTCGTATCGAATAAATGCGGCTTTTGATTCAATACAGAAATATATTTTGATAAAAGATTCGTGTGAGCATGTTCACTATTCAATAAAACTTCACCATGTAACGGGCTTAGCGCACCTGTTAACAATTTTAACAAAGTAGATTTTCCTGTTCCGCTTCTTCCTAAAATGGCGATTTTCTTTCCTGCCTTTATTTCCAGTGATACTTCTTTCAATACAAATTCATTGCTATCTGGGTAACTATACGATACATGATTTAATTCAATGTCTATATGTTTTGATGCAACATAATCTTTATCTCCATGTAATTCCTCTTCATCCTGTAAAACACTATCACCTTCTACTTGATTTAGACGATGAGCAGATTCTACATATGATGGAATTCGATCGATAGCATCTGAAAGAGGAATTAATGCGTTTGTGACAGATAACGTCATTAAGACGAAAGCCGCAATAACGGTAGGAGCAATTTGTTCTCTTGCTGCCTCATTTCCAGTCCATATAATCATTGAAATAACTACAATACCCACTACTAATTGAATAATACTGTCCCGAATATGATTCCAACGCTTCATTCTTTTTTCCGTTTTTAACAACTGAGCATTTTGCTTTACATACTTATCAATGAATTCATCTTTTCTACCACTTGCTTGCCAATCAGATAATCCAAAAACAGCATCTGTTAGTTGTTGATACAAACGGTTTCTTCCTTGTTTTAAAGTAACGTGATGTTGCTTCATTAAAAGTAACGATACAAATGGAAGCAGAAAAACGATAATAGCTAACATACACCCTGCAATAAGTGCAAACACTACGTCAAATGTACCGATAACAAGTACGAATATGCTATATACAACTAATGCTAATATGCTAGGAAATATTGTACGTAAATATAAGTTTTGCAAATGCTCTATATCTTCGGATAATATCCCTAACATATCGCCCGTTTGAAATCGTGAACGAAAAAATAACGCCTGTGGTTCTACTATTCCATATAGTTTCGTTCTCATCTTTTCTAATATGCGTAGTACAACATCGTGTCCAACTAAACGCTCTAAATAATGAAATACCGCTTGCCCTATACTAAACGCACGTGTTGCAACGATAGGAACATATACAGCCATTACATTTTCTGGTCTAAGAGCAGATTTAGAGATTAAATAACCTGAAATGAAAAGTAGCATCGCACCTGAACTAACTCCAAGCAGACCAAGGAAAATAGTTACAGTCATTCTACCTTTGTTTTGCTGTATATACGGTTTAATCCAGTTACTCATCTCTATCCCCTCTCTTTCCTGTGAACATGTAATGCCTCATTCTTTACAAGTTCTTCATACGTTCCGCTTTCTATCATTTTCCCTTTATTTAAAATAAGAATATGATCCATTTGTTTCATCCAGTGAAGACGATGTGTTGCAAGAAATACTAACTTACCTTCAAACAGACGTAACATTGCTTTCTTTATTTCAAATTCAGTTTCAATATCAAGATGTGCCGTAGGCTCATCTAATAAAATAATTGGCTTTTTACTTAAAAGTGCACGCGCCATAGCGACACGTTGTTCTTGTCCGCCACTCAGCATACGTCCACCTTCTCCAATTCTTTCATACATTCCATTTGGAAGCGATGTAACGAGTGAACGAAGACCGACTTCATTAATAACCCTTTCCACTTCTTCATCAGTTGTATTTGTTTCATAGAAACAAATGTTATCTTTTAATGAAAGCGGGAAAATATAAGGTTGCTGCGGAATATAAGCAATATTCTTTTGCCACTCTTCACGAGTAGACCCGTCAATTTCCACTTCATTTACAATCATTTTTCCACCCGAAGGAGTTAAAAATCCAGCTAATACGTCGATTAACGTCGATTTCCCTGCCCCACTTTCACCAATTACACCTATAGCACCGTTTCCATTCCAAGTAAAATCAATTCCCTCTAATATAGCTTTTTCAGATTGATCATTCTTTACTTTTACATCTTGTAATTTCAAGTTACTAGAGGAATTCCATATTAGATCTACATTAGATTCTTTCTTCCCTATTTCTTTTTGTTGCTGTAAAATCTCTTCTATTTGCTCCATTGCAAGTTGTCCATCTAACGTAGCATGATAATTTGCTCCAACTTGTTTAATCGGCAAGAAATATTCCGGAGCTAAAATTAAAATCGTAAGGGCTGGCAATAGTACAATTGTCCCATCTATTAAACGTATCCCTAATCCGACCGCCACAAATGCAATTGATAAACTCGTAAAGAAATCTAATGCAAAAGAAGAAAGAAAAGCAACTCGCAAAGTACGCATCGTTGCTTTTCTATATCTTTTACTTACTTTTTCAATCTTTCCTTCGTGTTGTTTACTTTGACCTAAATACTTTAATGTTTCTAATCCTTTTAACGTATCTACAAAATGATTAGAAAGAACACGATACGTTTCATATTGGCTATCCGCCATTTTCTGCGCTGCTAATCCTAGTAGGATCATAAAAATAATTACTATTGGAATCGTTACAACTAAAATGATTCCAGACTCAATATCTAGTGTAAAAACATATAGTACAATTAGTCCCGGTACGATACTACTTCTTATCATTTTAGGAATTGTTAATTCAATATATGTTTTAAATTTCTCAATACCCTCTATCGATAAGGTAACCAGATGACCTGTTCCAACAGTTTGAACATACCGTGGACCTAATGTGAAATACGCCTCTATTAATTGTTTTCTCAGTAGCGATCCTGTTTTTTCAGCAAAACGTTCAACTAATATTTGCGATATTCGAACCAATATGTGACGTACTGCAAACGTGATTCCAAAATACACCGTTTCATTTAACACAGATTGTACTGTTTCTCCCTGAAATAAAAACGTAATAGCCCTCGCTAAAAACACTGTTTGCGCAATAATACTTATAGCTTCTAAAATGCTAATGATTGTTAAAACTACATATAAAACTCGGCTACCAGGATACGACGGAAGTCCTCTTTTTCTTTTCATTAGTACTCCAAATCTTTATCTGACTTAACAGGTTGTCTAAACACATAGAAACTCCATATTTGACTTCCCAAAACAAATGGCAATATAGCAATTGAAAAATACGTCATCAGTTTTAGTGCATAATCTCCTGATGCTGCATTATAAATTGTTAAATCGTATATTGACCCTAACGAACTAATTAAAACACGTGGGAACATGCCGGCAAACACACTCGCACTTAGTAAAATGATTGTTAAACTCGTCATAACGAAAGCCCAACCATCTCTTCTTCTTTTATTTAATAATGTTGACGCGCATAATGCTACAAAAGCTCCAATCGGAACCATAATCCACTCTGTACCATGACCAGTGAATATATCTGTTTTCCATAACCCTACACCCGCAAAAACAAGAAGTACTATAATTGCAAGTGGTGCAATTTTCAACGCGGCAATACGTGCACGTTCTCTTAACTTACCTGTTGTACGTATAGTAAGGAATTGCAATCCGTGAACAATACATAACAGAAGGAACATAACTCCTCCAAGTAATGCAAATGGATGAAGTAATTGTAAGAATCCACCTACAGCATTTTTCGTCTCATCAATTGGAATACCTACCATAAAGTTAGCAATGGCAACTCCCCAAAGGATAGGCGGTAGTAAACTTCCTAAAAACATACCCCAATCCCAAAAGCCTTTCCATTTATGATTATCTATTTTCGCACGGAATTTAAAGGAAACACCTCTAATAATTAAAGCAAGAAGCATAAATACAAACGGAATGTAAAACCCACTAAATAAAGTTGCATACCAATGCGGGAATGCCGCAAACATAGCGCCACCTGCACAAACAAGCCATACTTCATTCGCGTGCCAAAATGGACCAATTGTATTTAAATATATTCTTTTCTCTAAATCGTTTTCTCCTAAAAACCTTGAAACTATACCTACACCGAAATCGAAACCTTCAAGTACAAAGAAGCCAACGAATAAAACTGCAATAATAATAAACCACAACTCATTAAGAGATAACATACTCATCCTCCTTATCAAATGGATCATGGCTTTGAGAATCCTGTTTCGCTTTCTTATTCTCATGACCTTTAATGATACGAACGAATAAGTAAATAGTAATTCCACCTATAATTAAATATAGTGATGTGAATGAAACTAAAGAGAATAACACTTCCCCGAACGTAACATTTGGAGATACAGCATCTTCTGTTTTCATAACACCGAAAACTACCCAAGGCTGACGTCCCATTTCAGTCATAATCCATCCTACTGTATTACCGATAAACGGTAGTGAAATTGCATACACCATTAATTTTAAATACCAAGTTTTTTCAGCTAATCGATCTTTTCTTGATAAGAACCATCCGTACGCTCCTAGAAGAAGCATAAATGTTCCACTCATTACCATCGCTCTAAAGCTCCAGAACATCGTGTGTACTGGTGGAATATAATCTCCAGGCCCATATTTTTCTTCATATTGCTTTTGAATTTGGTTCATACCTTCTACTTGACCACTAAATTTATCAAATGATAATAGACTTAGCATATACGGGATTTGAATTTCAAACGAATTTTCTTTCTTCTCTGCATCAATTTTCGCAAATACTGTAAATGGCGCTGGATCTTCACTCGTATTCCATAACGCTTCAGCTGCCGCCATTTTCATTGGGTGTGTCTTAATTAATTGTTGTGCTTGCGCATGACCGAAGAATAATACAAGCGCAGTTGTAAGTGTTCCAACAATGATAGAAATACGGAACGATTTTTTAAATACCTCAGTTTCTTGCGCTTTCGTTATTTTCCATGCACTTACACCTGCAATAAAGAATGCACCAGTTGCAATTGCCGCTGTAATTGTATGCGGGAATTGCACCCATAATTGTGGATTTTGAATAATTGCTAAGAAATCATTCATTTGTGCACGTCCATCTGCTGCCATTTCATATCCTACTGGCGATTGCATAAATGCACTTGCAGTTAAAATCCAAAATGCTGATAACATTGTTCCAATTGAAAGGAGCCAAATACATAATAGATGAATTCGCTTCGGTAATTTATCTTCACCGAATACCCATAACCCTAGAAATGTAGACTCAATGAAAAATGCTAATAAACCTTCAATCGCAAGTGATGGACCAAACACATCACCTACGAAACGTGAATATGTTGACCAGTTCATACCAAACTGGAATTCTTGTAAAATACCAGTTACTACACCTACCGCAAAGTTTACAAGGAATATTTGTGTCCAAAACTTCGTCATCTTCTTATAAATTTCTTGTCCCTTTACCACATACAACGTTTGCATTAGCGCAATGATAAAAGCTAAACCAATAGACAGCGGAACAAAAAAGTAATGGAAAATCGTTGTTGATGCGAATTGTATTCGTGCCAATTCGAGCGTTTCCATACTACAATCACTTCCTTCATAGTTTTTATAATAAAAGTTAATTGAGCAATCTTATCAAACTCAATTATTAAGAAATACGAAAAGACAAAAATATTTTGTATGTATTGTCGAAAAATATGAAGTTTCAGTTTTTCAAACTATTGTAATGCTATTTTTTACCTTTTCACTATTTCTGTAGTGTTTTATTCGTTAATCGAATTGTATAATATACCTGCATAGTAAATTCAGCTGATTTTTGACGTATTATTGACATCATTTTGTCTGAAATATGTCTTTTGGTATTTTTTTGAATTAGATTTTTCTCATCGATAAAATGTGTTTTTTTAATATGAGACTTATCTTTGCATCAATAAAATAATCGTTTTTCTCTTTATACACTTGACTTTTCCACAAAAAAATGTCCTATTAACCAATGAGTAAATTCGTTATTTTTTTGTCAAGAGAAAATTGTATTTCTAAAATTCAAACACAAAATAATGTTATTCAAAAATAGAAAACATACTCCCTCTTTCTAGACTAAAAATTCATTTTATTGTCATTTTTTTAAACTAAATTCATACATAAAAAAATACCGAGAATCGATTAGACCCTCGGTATTTTTCAAATTATTTTGCTGTATGTTTTCTAATAGCCGGTAAAATTTCAGTAGCAATTAATTCAATGTTTTTCTCAATTTTATCAAATGGTACACCACCAAAATCAATTTCTGCCATAAAACGTTGTTGCCCAAACAATTCATATTGGTAAAGCATTTTTTCGATAATTTGTTGCGGGCTACCAACCATTAACGCGTCACGGTAATCTATTGCATTTGTAAATTGTTGTTTCGGATACCCACCACCGCGTAGCGTAAGCATACCAGCATTAATATGAGGATAGTATTCACTAAGTGCATCTTGTGAATTTTTTGCTGTGTAAAATAAACTCGTTGTTGCAACTGGCAAACTCGCTGGATTAAATCCACTTTGCGCAGCCGCCTCACGGTAAGCATCTACTGATCCTTTAAAGTTAATAGCTGGGCCACCTAGTGTTGTTATCATCATTGGTACACCTGCACGTCCTGCTTTAATCGCACTAGCTGGTGGGCCACCAACTGCACGCCAAATCGGTAAGTTATTATTTTTAGCTCTTGGAATAACCGATGCATGCGCAAGCGGTGCTCTGAACTGTCCATTCCATGTTACATGTTCCTCTTTATTGATTTTTAATAAAAGATCCATCTTCTCTTCAAATAACTCTTCATAATCATTCACGTCATAACCAAGTAAACTATATCCCCCAATACGAGATCCACGACCAGCCACAATTTCTGCACGTCCACTAGAAATCAAATCAAGTGTAGCAAAGTCCTCGTATACTCGTACCGGATCAGATGTACTTATTATCGATGCTGAACTTGCAATTTTTATATTTTTCGTAGCTTGTGCAATCGCCCCTAAAATCACTGTATGAGCTTGCGTTGTAAAATGCGTTTGATGACTTTCACCGACAGCAAATACATCAAGTCCAGCTTCATCTGCTAACTTAGCTGTTTCAATTAATTCATGAATTCTTTGTTCCGCACTAATTTTCTCTCCATTATGCGGATTTAAAACATGATCCCCAATCGAATATAATCCAAACTCCATTCCTTTACTTGTATCCATGCGGTATTTTTCCATATTTGTTCTCTCCTTTAATAAAGTGTTATTCGTTTCTCTTATTAAAACGTTGGTAAGTCAAGTGTATATCGCTATTATTTACACCATCACTTGACTAATCAATTGATGGTGTAAAAAAAATTACTCATGTGGTAATTCTTTTTTTTCGCTATGCTTATGAACTTTCGTCATTAGCTCGTATAATATTTTCTGCTCTTCTTCATTTAATACATCATCAAAAAACGAAGATTGAAATGCAAGTTGCTCTGGCAGTGCTTTTTCTAAAGCTGCTTCCCCTTGCTCTGTAAGACTAATTGTTTTCGTTTTCCAGTCTTGTTTTCGCACAATATATCCTTCTTTTTCAAGACGTGTTAACATTCGAGAAATACCGCCTTGTGTAACAGTTACCTTTTCAGCTAACTCCATTTGTGTTAGTGGTTGATACGTACGTATTTGCAAAAGCACATCAAATTGAGCAGTCGTTAAATCAAAACGTTTTAAAAACTCATTTGACATCTGATTACTTTGGTTCGTAAATCGTATTAAACGTAACCATATTAATGATCCTATCGTATTATCACGCATGTTTGATCACTTCCTATCGTGAATCTTACTATCACTTTACTACGCAAGTGATAAAAAAGCAAGAGAAAACGTGAAAAATATCTCATTAAGAGTATTGCATAAATAATGATAAGAAAGAATTCATGTTTAAATGAATTCTTTCTTATCATTATTCTTAACTTTCCATTTCATTCATTGCTATATGTAAAGCTCCCACTGCTTTGGGCCAACCAACATAAAAAGCCATATGTGTTATTAATGCAATCAATTCATTTTCTTTAATTCCATTTTGTTTGGCCAGTCGCAAATGAAATGGTAATTGTTCTGTCTGATTAAGACTAATTAATGCCGCCACTGTGCATAAACTTCTTTCTCGTAATGTTAAAGTGTCATCCCTCCACACTTCCCCGAACAGTATCTCTTCACTATAATGTGCAAATACAGGTGCCATTTCTCTCATTTTCTTTTGAATACAATATTCAATGGATTCATTCATTATTTCACTCCCCTTTCATTTTTACCAATTGCGCTAATCCTTGACCAAACGACCAATTTTCAGCAACTGTCTCGGTTAGAGTAATAAAAATGTCTGCACTTTTTATACTAGAACATTCAGAAACCTTCGAGGATATCGACTGATATAGATCACTTTTCTGTTTTATCGTTCTTCCCGGTCCACATGTGATAGAAACATACATCATATTCTCTGTTCTCTTTTCTCCTCTTTCTAATAAATAATATGGATTATATAAAAAGTGATTTTGTTGATAAGGTAAAAACATTTGAAAAAAATCATTTTCAGGGATGTTAAAATGTTCAATTAATGAAAGATGAATACATTCACTTATCTTTTTCAATTCTTCATTTAATATATTTTCATGATAATAAACGTTCACAAAAGGCATACATTTTCATTCCTTTTCTTAATCTAACTTCAACATACTTTCATAGTGAAATGTGCAAAATCTCATATACTGTAACACCTTTACTCGCTGTAATATCAGGCTTCTCTTCATAAAAATTAAACTGGCTATATCCCCATTTATCTGGATTATATACTATTACATTTCCTAAACAATTTTCTACCTTTTGATCCACAATGATAGATTGAATCCCACTCAATGATTCACTTGGAGAAATACTTCCTTCATATTCAACAACATATCTGCATTTCTTAAAATCATTTTTTACATTAACAACTAATGGAACACCTATATTTATTTGTTGCCATCCAAACGATTGTAAAATATTATCGTAATACCCTTCAAAGATAAATTTGTTCATTCCTTCATGGCAATTCCAAATATATAAAGGTGCATAACAGTTATAGAAATTTCCGTCCTTATCTGCCTCAGTAATTAAATAAGCTTTAAAATTCAGGTCTTGAAAACCATCCGTTTTATACCCATTATCCTTTACCCTTTTCTTAATAATCTCCATATCATAATCTTTTGGCAAAATGACCTTATATTGCATTCCATTCATGTTTATCACTCACTTTCCATCTTATATACACAATGATAAACCGATGATTAACTAACGTAAAATAGGTATAAATTATGTTTGGTATCATTTATAATGATATCGTATAAGGGGCTGTGATAAATGGAAATAAATGATCTTATTATATTCAAAACTGTGGCTAGCGAAGGTTCTATTAGTAAAGCTGCGAAAGAGTTAGGGTATGTTCAACCGAACGTAACTGAGCGAATTAAAAAATTAGAACAAGAGTTAGAAACACCTTTACTACATAGAGATAACAAAGGCGTTTCTTTATTACCTTCTGGTGACATTTTATTAGACTACACAAATCAAATATTAACACTATTAGAAGAAGCGAAAGATAAAATTAAAACGAGTGGGTCTTCTTATATAATCGCGACGTCACAATCGATTTTAACTAATTATGTAAGTAAGCGCATTAAAGAAAATTTCAGGAATTATCAAATATATGTAGAAAATAGTAGTCATTTGCAAAAATTACTGCAACAACAAAAAGTTGATATGGTCATTACTTATGAGGATTACCCGGACACAGTGTTTAAAAAAGGATTTTCCACTTCAATTTCTATAGGCTTATTAAAAGCGAAAGAAAAGTGTACCATTGACTTTTCAAAGGAACTCTTCTTCGTTAGTAATGACAAAAAGTGCCCTTTTAGGAATAAGACCATACAATTTCTAAAAGAAAATAATTTATCTCAGCGTCAACTTCAACAATTAGATTCTTATTCGCTTATAGAAGAGTTTATTCAGGACGGAAAAGGAATAGCCTTTTTACCGATTAAAAATGATAAATTAGTACCAATTGAAAATGTTCCAATTGAGAAATTAGCTGTTCATTTCTTTACGAATCAAAGTTCTTTCAAACAAATCCCTGATGAACTATTTGATTAATATAATAGCTATAAACGAACTAAATTTACATACAGCAATAAAAATCCCTCCTTTACGAATCTAAAAGAGGGATTTTCATATTCTATACAATTGATTTTTCACACATTTTGCTCCACTTCTGCACTTTTCTCCTTCTTATTCCGTTTCATATTCTTCAGTCCCTTAACCGTGCCAACTAATCCTTTCGGGAAAACTAGCAATACGATAATGTACAATAAACCGAGAATAATCGTCCATCTTTCAAAAATCGGATACTCTGTGGCTAGTTCTGATAAATAATATTTCAGAGATTCAATAATTCCAGCTCCTGCAATTGCTCCAATTAACGTTCCAACGCCTCCAATCATTGTCATCAATAATGCATTTAATGTCATTTCAATTGAAAATACAGCTGTATTAACAAAGCGTAAAGTGATAACAAATAAACCACCGCTAATCGCAGCTACTACTCCTGCAACAATGCTAGCAATAATTTTATAATGAAGAACTTTATATCCTAGTGCTTCAACACGTTGCTCATTTTGTGAAATTGCCTTTAATACTTTTCCAATAGAAGATTTGGTGAAAAGACGTAACAGAACAAAAATGATAAGTAAACATATAAGTGTTACATAATAAAACGTAAAACGATCACGGAATACGTCTGGTACACCAAATGTAAAACCATCCCCTCCATGAGTAAGCCCGCGCCATTTTTCAGCAAGTACGAAAAATAACTGTGAAATAGCAAGTGTTAACATTGCATAAAAATGACTTTTCAGACGTAAAGAAAGCAAGCCGATTATATAACTAACAATTGCTGAAATGATGATTGCAGCTACTAGTCCTATTAAAAAGTTTGTTATAGATACTCCTTGCCGATCAAATAAAAGCGCTACGCTATATGCTCCGATTCCAAAGAACATACAATGGCCGAACGATACAATTCCGGTATATCCAAGCAATACATCAAAACTCATTGCAAAAATAGCAAAGATGAAGATTTGAGTGAACAAAATTAATAAACTCCGTGAATCATTTACGAATGGAAATACACTTAAGCAAATGAGCATACATACTCCGAAGTATACTTTAATTCGATTTGATGTGTTGTTCACCATTTCACCCCTTTTCACCAACAAGTCCGTTTGGCTTCACTATTAAGAAAAATAGTAACATTAACATATTGATTGCAAGTGATAAATCCGGTATAAAATATGCTGTAAAAGCACCCGCTAATCCGACAATTAAAGAAGCAATTGCCGAACCTTGCACGCTTCCTAATCCTCCAATGATGACTACTATGAAAGCCAAAATCGCATACTGCATACCCATCTCGGCGAAAATAACGCCTGAATACGGTGCTAATAAGAAGCCTCCCAACGCTGCCATTCCTGCTCCTAATAAAAAGACGAAAGAAAATATCGCTTTTACGTTAATACCGAGCGCTTGAACCATCTCTTTATCCATTACACCTGCGCGTATCATAAGACCTATCTTTGTTTTTTTGAGTAATAATAGTAATGCAATGTATATGATGATCCCAATTATGATAACGAATAGACGATATTTAATTAATATAACGCCTCCGAATGTAAAACTTCCTTGTAGCCATAACGGTAATTTCGCACCAATTGGATTAGGTCCCCAAAATATTTTAATACATTCACTAAGTACAAGCATTCCTCCAAGCGTCACAAGAAGCTGGCGAACATGATTGCCATATACCGGTCTAATAAGGAATCTTTCCAAAATGAACCCAAGGAACATTCCCATAGCTATTGCTCCAATTAACGCTAATACATAACTACCTGTCATATTAAATAGCCAAACACCTGTAAACGCTCCCCACGCAAATAAACCACCATGTGCAAAGTTTAAAACGCTCATTAAACCGAAAATAAGTGAAAGACCTGATGCTAATAAAAAAATGAGCATCCCTGTTGAAATCCCATTTACAAATAAATTGATTAACACATCCATCCTTCTCACCCCGGATTCATGTTAAGAGATTCCTAAATATTTGTGACACATTTCCTTATCCTCTTTTAATTCATGCATAAAACCGTTATGAACAATTTTTCCGTTATCCATAATATAAAAGTAATCACCAATTTGACTAGCCATCATAAAATTTTGTTCAACGAGTAAAACTGTTGTTTTCTCCTTCATTTTCAAAATAGCTATCATTAATTTTTCTATCATAATAGGAGACAAGCCTTTACTCGGCTCATCAATAAGTAGTAAACCATCACTATTAATAAATGCTCTTGAAATTGCTAACATTTGCTTTTGTCCCCCGCTTAGGAGTCCGCTTTTTTTGTGCCAAAATTGCTTTAAATCTGGAAATAGTTCAAGCATCCATTCTATTTTTTCTTCCGCTTCTTCACCCTTACCTCTAGCAAGAGCGAATGTTTCTTCTACTGTCAGATCGTGAAAAATACCTTGATTTTCTGGTACATACCCTATTCCTTTCCTTGAAATTAAATGTGTAGATAATCCATTTACTTGTGTACGATCGTAATAAATTTCACCATGTGCGATATGATGAAATCCCATAACCGAACGTAATGTCGTAGTCTTCCCTGCCCCATTTCTTCCAAACAGTACAGTAATCGTTCCTTTTTCAACAGCAAGAGACACCCCTTGTAAAATATGAAACTGATCTAAATACGTCTCTATATTATTCACTTGTAATAGTGCCACTATATAATCCCCCTAAATAAGCACTTTGTACACGCTCATCTTTCATCATTTCTTCGGGTAAACCTTCAGCCAATAACTCTCCATGAAATAAAACGATAAGATGGTCTGACAAACCTAGTACCATATCCATTTTGTGTTCAATCAGTACAATTGTACTCTCTGGATGTTTCTTAATATTTTCAATCACTTGTAATATAGCTGGGACTTCCTCAACCGAAATACCTGCCGTCGGCTCATCCAGTAATAACACATCTGTTTTTAAAGCTAATAACATTGCAAGCTCTAACTTTCGTTTTTCTCCATGCGCTAAATCTTTCGCTAATACATGTTCTTTCTCCTGAAGTAATACTGTTTTTAAGAAACGTCTCGCCTCTCCAACTTGTTGCTTTAATTTTGCTGGACTCGGGAAAAAACTATAGTAATCTTGTACGAATGATTGAACACTTAAACGGACATTTTCAAGTACCGTTAACTCTGGGAATATATTTGTAAGTTGAAAAGAACGACCAATTCCTAATCGAGTTCGATCTGAAATTGATAAATTTGTAATCTCTCGTCCTTTAAAATATACTTCACCCTTTGTTGGAGAAATTTGTCCACTTAGTAAATTAAATAACGTTGTCTTTCCTGCACCATTCGGTCCAATAATGGAAATGAGCTTTCCTTTTTGTACTGTTACATTCACATCATTAATAACATGATGCTCGCCAAAAGATACACTAAGATTTTTCGTTTCTAGCAAATGTGTCACGAAATCCCTCCCTTTAAAGCTTTCAGTATGAAAGCAATACGTATAAAGAGGGTATCCCCCTCTTTATACAAAAACAACAGAAAATTCAGTCTATTTATTTTGAACTGGTGGTTCTGTCTCTTTCATCGTTAATTCTCGCTCTAATACTGGCACCGGATAATCAACACCATCTTGTTTTTTCAATGTGATAGAATAAAGCGTCTGCATCGCTTGATGATCCTTCTCTCTAAATTTCATCTTTCCTTTCGGTGTATCAAATTCCATTCCTTCCATTTTCTTAATTAATGTATCTACATCTGTATCACCTTTTGTTTTCTTTAAAGCTTCTACAATTGAAATTGCCGCTGACATTCCCCCTGCTGTAAATAAATCTGGCACCGCACCATTAAATCGTTTTTTATGTTCTTCCACTAACCAATCATTCACCTTATTTTTCGGGAGTGTATGATAATAAACAGAAAAACCTTGCATTCCTACTAACGCATCCATCGTTTTTAATGCTGGTATATCTGGTGCACCTGTAGAAATTTTAATACCTTGCGCTTCCACATTCATATCTTTCAACTGTTTCCAAGGTGAATTTGCCCCTGCCCAAACGATAAATAAATAATCCGGTTTTGAACTAATGATATTTTGAATATTTGCAGTGAAGTCAGTCGAATTTGTATCTGCATATTGCTCGTTTACAATGTTCGCACCTAATTTCTTTGCTCCAGCTTTAAACGCCGCAATTCCTTCACGGCCGTATGCGTTATCTTGTGCCAACGTCGCTATTTTCACATCTTTTTTAGCGATTGCCGCCGCACCAGCGACTGCATCTTGAGATGAATTTCTACCTGTTCTAAAAATATATTTATTCCAGTTCTTCCCGGTAATACTATCCGCTACTGCTGGTTCTACAACCATTATTTTTTCGTACTCTTCAGCTAGTGGTAAAACCGCTAATGTATCACTTGAACTAGACGATCCGACTAAAAAATCGACTTTCTCTTCTTCTAATAACTTCGTAGCTTTTTTAACCGCTACATCCGCTTTTGTTTCCGTATCTTCTACAACAAACTTAATCTTCTTCCCTTCAACTTTGCCAGTTCCACCAGTTGCATAGTCTAACCCTAATTCAAATCCGTTCATGGTTTGTTTTCCATATGATTCTAATGGACCTGTTAATGAAGCAAGAACACCTACCTTAATCGTCTTGTCACCCTCTGTACTTGTTTTCTTTCCTGAACAAGCTGCGGTTATTAATAATGAACCTAAAACACAACCAGTAGCCATCATTCTTAGCCATTTACGTTTTTTCATCGACATTGTGATCCTCCCCATACTTTACTTTCTGATAGAATCAAACACGCCAAAGTTACCCAACCGTAATTATGACTTTTCCTTTGAATCATACAAACAAATCCGTTGAGAAAATTTAATGAAGTACCACTACATTCGCCACCCCTTTCCAAATACCTCCATTTCTCATATGTTCATTTCGAATTTTTCACCACCTAATCACAGTAGCTGCCCACGTATACCCAGTCCCTGCACTAACTACTACTGCAATATCTCCGGCCTGTAATTTTCCCTGTTCATTTGCAAAGTGAAGACCAATGCAAGGATCAAGCGCTGACATATGTCCATAATGATCTAAATATACAACTTGTTCTTCTGCTAGCCCTAGCCCCTGTATCAATTCTATTAACATAGAACGTTTTGTATGCAGTGGTAACAATACTTTAATATCTTTAGGAGTAAATCCACTTTTTCTTAACGACTCCCGAATAACCTTGTCAAAATTAGGAGTTGAAATCCTGTCTAGACGTTCTTTCATACTAATAGGATCTATTACATCAATATAATGCTGTCGATTCTCAACTGTATCGTAGCTCGCAACCTGCTTCGATCCACCTGCTGGAATACGAACATCTTCATGAAATGAACCATCTGTTATAATCGCACTTCCTAATATTTCACCGTTTCTAGCGTCTTTTTTCACTAAAGCTGCACTTCCGCCATCAGCGAAATTAAACATAAAACGCGAACGTGGATTATCATAATCTACAATTTGAGATTCTTTACATCCACCTACTAATAATATATTTTCAATTGAGTTATCGGAGTAGAGCATATCTTTTGCGACTTTGAGAGCAATAGGAAAGCAAGAACTAACATTCATAATTTCAAAAGCATAAGCATTTTTCAATCCAAGTTCATGCTGAATTTTTGGGGCACTAGACCATACGTGGTAATCTTTATGTGGACTGCCAAAATAAATGACTACATCAATCGATTGAGGATCTATTTTTGATAATATTGGCTTTGCAGCAGCAATAGCTAAATCTGATGCATGCATCGTTTCATCTGCGACATGTTTTTCATATAAACCAAACTTTTCTATAATAATTTTCTCAGGGATGCCTGTTTTCTTAGATAGATCTGCAGCCGTCTCTACGTCTTTTGGGAAGAAAACACCAGTCGATTCAATCCCAATATTCATTAGACTACTCCCCCTTCTTTTGGCACCATCATTGTAGCTACACCTGTTAATACTAAATCTCCTTTTTGGTTATGACACTCTGTTAACAATTTCAAAACTCTCTTTTCTATCATAAATTCTTGTACTGTAGCCGTTGCTGTAATTGTATCTCCTATAAAAACTGGCGCTGTAAATTTAATAGTTTGCTCCATATAAACGGATCCTTTTCCAGGTAAATGAATACCAAGCAATTGCGATAATAGACTAGAAGTTAGTAAACCATGTGCTATTCTTTGATTAAATCTAGTTTTTTTCGCATACTCATGATCTATATGGATCGGATTAAAATCCCCACTTAAACCTGCAAATAATACAAAATCCGTTTCTGTTATTGTTTTACTACATGACGCCTTTTGACCCGTGCTATACATCGTCATCTCTTCACCTACTTTTCAATTGATTTGTTAACTGTGCTTTTTGAATTTTACCAGTTGCATTTTTAGGCAACTCTTTTAGAAAAATAATCTCTTTCGGTATTTTATATTTTGCTAGAAATAAACGACAATGTTCAATGACTTCCTTTTCAGTTAATACACTGTTACTCTTTTTCACAATAAAGGCGATTGGAGTCTCTCCCCACTTTACATGTTTCCTACCAACGACCGCTACCTCATATACGTCCGAAAGCTTATTAATGACTTGCTCTACTTCAAGTGGATAAATATTTTCACCACCGGAAATTATCATTTCTTTTTTTCTACCGACAATGTATACAAAACCCTCTTCATCAACTTTAGCTAAATCTCCCGTATATAACCAACCATCTTGAATCGTTTCTTTTGTTGCATCTGGCCGATTCCAATACTCTTTCATTACATTTGGCCCTCTTATAAGTAACTCTCCAACTTCACCAATCTCAACTTTATTTTTGTTTTCATCAATAAGTACATAATCACAAAACAAAACTGGTTTCCCAATTGAGCCTACTTTACGTCTTGCATCTTCTTCTGAAAGCATAAATACGGTTGGTGATGTTTCAGTCATACCAAAGCCTTGACCAAATAAAAATCCTCTATTTATAAATTCTCTCATCAACTCTGCTGGACATGGAGCACCACCGTTATAAAACCAGCGAACTGATTGTAAATTTGTAGTTTCGAACTTTGAACAATTTATTAATGCTTGATGAATTGTAGGTACTCCCATCACAACAGTCACTTTATGTTTTTCTATCATAGAAAGAGCTTTGGTTGGCTCAAATTTTCTTGGAACAATGATTACACCGCCTGCAAATAAAGTTGGAAATGCGAATAAGCCTATACCACCAATATGAAATAAAGGCAATAATACAATAGAGCGGTCATGCATAGTTAGATCAATCGCAAATGTATTATTAAGCGCATTCCAAAACATATTTTCTTGTGTAAGTACAGCTCCTTTCGGTTTTCCAGTTGTCCCTGAGGTATAACATATAATAAAGGATGCGCTTTCATTTATCTCTACAAAGTTAACAATTTTTCTATCTTCTATTTCTTTTAAACTTGTAATCGAAATAACTCTTTGTACATACGATACCTTCTGCATTGACAATGCCATATTTTGAAATGTTTCCTCTACAAATAAAACTGTAGTTCCACTATCTTTCAACTGAAATATAAGTTCATTTTCTGTTAACCGTATATTTAGTGGAACAGCAATACATTCTACCTTTGCTATAGCAAACAAAAGCACAATATATTCCAAGCTATTTTGCGATAAAATAGCTATCCTTTCTCCTTTTTTCACATTTAATTCGTAAATGAAATATGCGGCTACTTTACTTACATACTCATGTAACTGCTTATATGTCATTTCCTCCTCTTCTGTAATAATGGCAATGCGATCTGGATGTAAATAGGCCCGTTTTTCAATCCAATAAGCAATGCCTTGCATATGTTCCCCACTCCCTTATCTCTTTCTCAATCCTTCAAATATTAATGACATCGCTGCTTCAAATACATCTTCTGGAACATCTTTCTCTTCCCAATACCCCCATCGCATACCTAGAAATTGCCCAATTGACATAAGACAATACGCAATTGTTTCTGTATCAAGTTGTTTAAACTCTCCTGCTTCCATACCAGCTGATAAACTTTTTAAAAATCCATTTGCGAGCTTTGCATAGTACCATCTATATAAATTATCATCAACTACTACCGCCTGTTGTACAATGTTATATAGATTAGGACGATCTTTCACCCACCGAAAAAATGCCTGAAAACCTCTTCTTTGTGCCTCTTCATAACTTGATATCCCCTTCATTTCTTCTTTAATAATTAAGCGTAACTCACGGTTCAATCTGCGAATCAATTCATCAAATATATCTTTTTTAGATGGAAAGTAATTATAGAAAGTTCCGTGCGCTACCTTTGCTTCTTGTGTAATATTCACGATAGAAGCCTCGTAATACCCTTTACTACCAAATACTTCTTCTGCAGCACACAATAATTTCTCTCTCGTTTCTAATCCTTTTGTTGTTAGGTTTTTTACATCCATTATTATTTTTTCTGACACCTGAATCACCTCTTAGATTTGATTATAAATATATTTCCGAATTTTACAATTATTATTGTTAGACAAAATCTGCAACTGTCTTTCTATACCCCAATAAAGATCGGCTTCTTTTGACTAACTATTAATTAATGAGCATTTTATAATGCATTCCTAATCAGAATATATAAACGCCCGTCAGTTGAATTTTTTACACTTCCCACCCTCTCATAACACCATATACATTTAAGAAATATTATGAAAATAAATCCATATTTTACAAAATCGAAATATCCTAATATAATATATAAATGATTATCACTTATAAGTATCGGATATGAGTGAGAAAAATTTTTTATATACCTAGGAGGAATCATAATGAATTTTAAACATGTACTCGCAACAGGTTTAATTACCGCCACATTATTTGGTGCAACGAATGCTCATGCACAAACTGAACATTTCATTGATGTACCAACGAATCACTGGTCTAAAGATTCGATTGACCATTTAACTGAGCAAAAGATTATTAGTGGTTATGGTAACGGAAAATTTGGATTTGGGGACAATGTAACTCGTGGACAAGTAGCTGCGATTATTTCAAGATACTTAAAACTAGAAAATACCGGATCTACAAATAAACATTTCTCTGATATTCATGGGCATATGTTTGAAAACAATATTAAAGCAGTTGCTCAAAAAGGACTTATGACAGGGGACAGTAACACTGACAAGTTTAGACCTGATGATACATTAACTCGATATGAAATGGCTGTTATCTTACAAAAAGCATTTCATCTACCTGTAAAAACAAATGACCTTTTCTATGATGTCCCAAATAATCATTGGGCAACAAACTCTGTTCGTTCATTGTATAGTAATGGCATTACAAAAGGAATTGGAGACTATAAATATGGCGGAGAAATGAATGTAACAAGAGAACAATTTGCAACGTTTATGTATAAAGCAATTAATGTAAACCCTTATTTTATTCCTGATTCTATTCCTGCAAAAGATGAGGATAAGTATAAAGAAATTGAGAATATACTAATTGATTCTGGATTTTTAAAAACCGATTATAACTATGTATATACTAAAACTGGTCAAACATATGATGGCATTATGTATTTTAATTTTTCTCCCTATGATGACAGCGCATATAGAATGTCTATTCATAGTGATGATTCTGTATTAAACGAGCCGGTGAAAAAAATTCTAAACACACTACTACCAACTAAAGCGGATAATCTGTACAGTCTAATTAAAAACCCTACTGCAAGCTCTCGAACAACAGAATTAGATGGTCGCAAAATTGAATTTAGAAGAGACTCTAGTACTAGTGTAAACGTTTCTCTTGGAAAACGAAAATACTAAAAGAGTGACTATTTAAAATGAATACAAGTATCTATATGCTTATTCATAAAAAATAAAAGACTGCCCCATAAGTCGTTTTCAGCAACTTATGGGGCAGCTCCCTTTAATGTTAGTTAGAATTAAGTTCCACTTTCTCTAACCCTTCAGCCAATTGGTTCTTATCTAGCCCTTCCCCTATTACTACTAAGTTCGTTGGGAAACCGAAGTCTTGTTCCAGTAAAGTCGGCACTCCGAACGAATATTGGAATAGGTGAGGGTATTTATCTCCATGGAATTTTACAAAACCTTTTACACGATAAATACTATCTGGTAAGTTCGAAAGCCATTCATATAATTTGTCTTGATCAATCGGTTTCGTAAATTGATACGTCATCGTTTGTATATGTAAATGCTGTTTTACATGTAGTGTCTCATGTTCCCCATCATTCGTAAATTCAGCTTCCTCTATGTCTTCTAAAGATATATTACAATATTTTGTTTCAAACAATTTTGCATGATTATTTATTGCTTTCACTTCTTCAATTACTTTGTTCTTATCCGCATCTGTTAGTAAATCTGATTTATTAATTAAAACATGGCTACCAAACTTCAATTGCTCATGCAATAATTGCTGAACATTTGCACTTAATATACTTCGATTTAACCACCTTACTGCATCTAAAACGACTACTATTGATTTCACTTCTAAGAAAGGTGCTAAAATTGGTGATACACATGCATCTAACACTTCAATTGGATGCGCAACACCTGTCGTTTCTATATAAATGACATCTGGTCTTTCTTGTTGATATAACGAATGTAATTGTATTTCAAGCTCTTCTTTTAATGTACAACAAATACATCCTTTCAGAAGTTCTCTTAAAACATTCTCTTTTCCAATAATATCTGTATCTACCGAGTATTCACCAATCTCATTCATTAATACTGCAACTTTTCTATTCTTCTTTTTCTCTGCTAACAATAAATTTTGTAATAATGTTGATTTTCCGCTACCTAAAAAACCACCTAATATATGAATCTCCACTTTATTCATTCAACCGACCATCCATTTCTTTACTTCAAATGTATTCAAAGCGTAATAATTACGATTTATATTTATCATTTTATTAAAAGAATGACCATTTGTAAATATAAGAGATTCACTGTTCATTTACTTCATATGCAACTCTAACTCCAGACTCTATTGCTCCTTGCATCCATCCGTGTGTTAATGTCGTATGCTCTCCTGCAAAGTGTACTTTTCCAGATGGTGGTGTAATATACGGAAATAACTCGAGCTCTTGGCCTGGTTCGAAAGCTGTAAATGCACCGCAAGAATACGGATTTTTACTCCAGCTAAAAGATGTTCCAGTGATAAACTCACTATAGACGATGTCACCGTATATTTCTGCTAAATTTTTTAATGCGTAACGAATACGATCTCTTTGCGGGAGACTATCCCATGTTAATGCCTCATCTGCCCACGTATAACTTGCTATAACGATAGCTGGTCCTGGAGTATGAATGCCATAACTCGGATAGTATGTAAACCGTATCGGTAAATCAGTCATAGATTTCCCACCACACTGTCCCGCTTTCTCCCAAAATCTACTTTTAAACTCTATTGCAATTTTAGTTGCAGCAATATAATTTAATTCACGAATTGCCCGTCTTTTAAAATAAGAGAATAAATGATATGGCTGAACTTCTACAAATCTTAACGCTGAAAATGGAATTGTAATAATAGCAAAATCACTTGTTATTGTAAATTGCTCTAACGTTTGTTCATGATTTCCTTGTAACATTACTTTATTATCTTCTTGTATAATTTTATCAACCTTATACTGCATTAAAATATGTTCCCTTAATTGTGGTAAGAATGCATTCGATAACTTATCCATTCCACCAGTTATTTCATAATATTTCGTTGTTGAAGTAAAGAAAATCATTTCACGTAATACTTCAATTAAGGACATTCCCATATAAGCTTCCATATCAAGAAGTACCCCAATCATATCTATTGCACCATCTGAATAATACTCCATTAAAAATGAACCAAGCGAATACGTTTTATACTTTTTTTCAACGATAAGCCAATTTTTATCAGGATCCTTCTTAATGTAATTTAGTATTGGTTCTAATACCTCAAGCATTAGCTCTTCTGCCGTTTTTCCTCTTTCTTTATCCAAAACCGGATATTCAAGTACACTTGGATCATTTTCAAACACATTCAATCTTGTTTGAATGTTATTCGTATAAATGATATCTGCAAAAGTTTTATTTATAAAAAGGTTTAAAGGTAGTTTAAATTTATGAATATACGCTAAGGTTAACTTATGGGTATCAGGGATTCTCATCGGTCCAGCATTAAAATATAAACCCACACTAAATGGTTCCCGAATCGTATGCACCCTGCCACCTATTCTGTTATTTGCTTCTATAATCGTTACTTCATGCCCAGCCTCTTTTAATAAAGAACCTGCAACTAATCCAGAAATCCCTGCACCGGCAATCGTAATTCGTTTTGGGTTATTCTTTTTAACAAGCCCTGCATGAATAATATGAAGCATTTCTTCCATTGTTAATGGGTTCCCCATGCCATTTCCCCTTTTACAAAGGATTTTACTGAATTATATTCGGTTCACTTACTTCCTATGTTTCATGCAAAGAATTGCACGGATACATTTTCAAATACTTGAATATCTTTTATAAAATGTAATAAACTAGATATGATTCTGTAGAAGTAAGACGTATTATCTTACATAATAAAATTAATGAAATTGCGAGGAATTTTGAAATGAAAAAAGGGATTAACCGTGTTGTATTAGTAGGAACAGGAGCAGTTGGATGTAGTTATGCTTACTGCATGATTAACCAAGCTGTAGCTGAAGAATTTGTTTTAGTTGATGTAAACGAGGCAAAAGCTGAAGGAGAAGCAATGGATTTAAGTCATGCCGTTCCATTTGCTCCAGCACCAACTAGAGTATGGAAAGGTAGCTATGAAGATTGTAAAGATGCTGACCTTGTAGTCATTACGGCTGGATTACCACAAAAGCCAGGTGAAACACGTTTAGATTTAGTTGAGAAAAACGCTAAAATCTTTAAACAAATCGTTCGCAGTATTATGGATAGCGGGTTTGATGGCATTTTCTTAATCGCAACAAATCCTGTAGATATTTTAACTTACGTAACTTGGAAAGAATCTGGTTTACCGAAAGAACGTGTAATCGGTTCTGGTACAACGCTTGATTCCGCTCGTTTCCGCTATATGTTAGGTGAGTACTTCGATATTGGTCCACACAACATTCACGCTTATATTATCGGCGAACATGGCGATACTGAACTTCCAGTTTGGAGCCACGTTTCCGTTGGTATCCAAAAACTACAGACACTGCTTGAAAAAGACAACACGTATAATCAAGAAGATTTAGACAAAATTTTCATAAACGTTCGTGATGCAGCTTACCATATTATTGAGCGAAAAGGTGCAACTTACTACGGTATCGGTATGTCACTTCTACGTGTTACTAAAGCGATTTTAAATGATGAAAATAGTGTATTAACTGTATCGGCTTACTTAGAAGGTCAATATGGTCAAAAAGATGTGTATATTGGTGTACCTGCTGTTTTAAATCGCGGCGGTGTTCGTGAAATTTTAGAAGTAGAATTAAGTGAAGACGAAGAATTAAAATTCGATCACTCTGTTCAAGTATTGAAAGAAACAATGGCTCCAGTTCTTTAATATGTATAGCAAAAAGCAATCCAAAATTTGTTGGATTGCTTTTTACTTTATTTTCTATTTTTCAATCGATTCCTCATTATTTACATCAAGTACATCTAAGAAAAAGATAAAGATTGGTATCCCAATAATAAGCCCCCATATTCCAAGGAAATGTTCTGAAAAGATGAGAATCATAAATGTATAAAAGATTGGTAAATTCGTTTTCGCAGACATAAACTTCGGGTTTAAAAAATAACTTTCAAGAGCATGGATGACTGTAATGAACATAAGTATGTATACAACGTACATAACTCCGCCTACGTTATAAGCAATGATACTAAGTGGAAATAAAGAAATAATTACACCTGCAACCGGAATTAATCCTAGTAGAAAAATCATAACAGCTAATACGAGAAGCTGCGGAAATCCTAAAACAATTAATGCAATAACAGTAAGAATACAATTTACAACTGCAATCAAAAACTGCGCTTCAATTACTTTACCGAACGATCTTGCAAACCTTTCGCCAAAATATGCAATCTCCTCATAAAAAATCTTTAGCTTACTCTCTTTAAATTTAGAAGTAAATGTAATAATACGCTCTTTTTCTAATAAGAAAAATAGGCTTAATATGAGAGACAATAATATTTGTAAACTTACCTTCCCTATATTTGCTATCGATTGATAGATGACATCTACACCTTGTTCTATATACTTTGATACTTCCATTCCGTTAATTGTCGAAAGTGCATATTTAATGATTTCATTATCAGGCGGGTTTTGAAAAAACAATTTAAATTGATAAATCAATTGCGAAATTTGTATCGTTAACACAGGTAAATATTTATACAATGTCGTGCCAATAAAGGAAACTAATATGATATACAAACAGGCAATAACAATTTTCCGATTCACTTTCAATTTCTTTGAAATAAAACGTTGAAATCGATCCATTAAAAATGTCAGTATAAACGTAATTAATATTAAATTGATCATACTTTTTAATCCATATAATACTAACGCTAATATTATTAAAACGAGAAACCGTTGAAACCCTCTACTTCGAAAGAAATTTTTCACTTCATTCATTAAAATTTAACCTCCCCCTTCAATGGATGGAAATTGAATATATTACATTTTATGAACTTCTATAGACAATCTTTCTTACTAATTAGGAAGAATCCTTTTTTTCTTTTTATATTGTTAGATTCTATTTATATTAGCCCACCTACTTACTTCAGTTGAGCTCTTTTTTTCGTTTAACCTTTTACAATTTAGGTGATTTTCTATTTTTAGACTGCTGCTCATACGCATATCCAATATTGAAAAGCTCTTTTTCACCAAACTGTTTCCCTACAAACACTACACCGATTGGTTCTCCATTTTTATCATATCCAGCAGGAACCGCTAATTCCGGATAACCAGCTACAGCGGATAGAAGAACTTCATCGTTATTAATCATAACTAGAGCATCCAAACCTTTTTCTAGTAAATATCTATCTAGCTCTTTTCTTGCATTTTCTTGACTCGTTTGCACTACTTTTTCAAACTCATCTTTCGTTATAGCAGATTTTTCAGATCCCTCAATTAATGTTTGTCCATATTTTATTCGTCTATTACTATCCTTTTTATTAAACGCTATAATCTCTTCTAACGATTTTACCGGTACATTTTTTTGCTTTGAAAGAAAATCGTTAACATTATGTTTGAATTCATATTCTAATGTTTGTAGATTATCTACACCCTCAGCGTTTAACTGAATATCATCAGTCAATATTGCACCTGCATCTTGAAGGTCTTTTCTTATCTTTTGTGCTACTTCTTTTCTATTGTCATCTTGTCGATCTATTGAAAATAGTACTCCTACTTTTTTCCCTTTCAAACCGTCTATTGATAAGTCCTTCGTATAATCCATTCTTTCTTTATCTTTCATTT
This sequence comes from Bacillus sp. SSR7, assembly GCF_055902415.1. NCBI lineage: Bacteria > Bacillati > Bacillota > Bacilli > Caryophanales > Bacillaceae > Bacillus > Bacillus sp. SSR7. The sequence continues at coordinate 180,700 of NZ_JBVVXV010000006.1, forward strand.
TTTCTGTCATAGCATCTTTTTCATCATAACTTACCATTATGTTAAATAACGTTGCAGCATCCTTTACCGTTCTTGCCATCGGTCCTGCTGTATCAAGTGTTTCAGCTAATGGAATAATGCCTGATCTACTCACCATACCTAGTGATGGACGTAATCCAACTACCGATTGCTGCGTCGCTGGTGCTACAATCGATCCAGTCGTTTCTGTTCCGATTGCAAGCGGCGCAAAATCTGCCGCAACTACTGTAGCAGATCCTGAACTTGATCCTGAAGTATCAAATGTGATTGGACCGTACGGATTTAAATTTTGTCCTTTCTTCCCACTATATCCGCTAGGCATTGTAAAGGATAAATAATTTGCCCACTCAGACATATTCGCTTTTCCTAAAACGAAAGCACCTTCTTCTTTCAGCTTCTTCACGATCGTCGCATCTTCATCTGCAATCCAGTCTTTTAACACATACGTGCCTGCACTTGTCGGCATCACCTTTTCTGTTTGTATATTATCTTTTACGATAACCGGCATGCCGTATAAGTTTGACTTCTTATTGAAAGACCTTTCTTTATCTAACTTTCGCGCTTCCTCCATTGCATTTGGATTAATCTCTGTAACAGCATTTAATGTTATTCCATTTTGATCATGTTCTTGTATTCTAAAAAGATAAATACTCGTTAATTCTTCATATGATAATTTCCCATCATCAATCATTTTTTGAAGCTCATCTACAGTCGCATTTACGACTTCTTTTTCTTTTATCTTTACATTTTCTATGTTAATTCCTTTGAGCTGATTATGTATCGGTTTTAACACTCTTTCTTTATCATATACAATACGCTCAGGTTCCTTTGGAAAATAATTTTTATGCACGTAATACCCTCCGGCACATGCCAATAGGACAATACCTCCAGCGATCGATAACGTTATCTTTACCCACTTCTTCATGTTGTTTCCTCCACTCTAACAGTTGCTCAATTGCATTGAAAAAGAGAGTTATCTTTATAACTCTCTTTAATAAAAATGCTAAATGAAAAAATGAAGAATTTCAATTTCATTACTTCTTTTTTTGCATTTGCTTCGCTAATAATTCCTTCACTTGATTATACGTTAACCCTGAATTTTTATTTAAACGCTTTACTTCCTCAACATCAGTACCTACCACTGTATATTTTTTCTCATCATTCATTTTTCTAATTCCCTTCTCACCGGATTATTTCTTATATTTCTTCCCTAAATGCGCATAATTTAACACCACTACAAAAAAGGAAGCTGTTTTTAAGTACAGCTTCCTTCTCGTTACATATTGTATATCTTAATAAAATTTCAATACATCTTCAGTAGGCAAGAACGTTCTTTCTGCTGGTTGTTCGTTTGGTTCACCAAATGGCATTTGACCTACTAAGCTCCACTCTGCTGGAATGTTCCAAGTTTCTTTCACTTCAGCATCTACGATTGGGTTGTAATGTTGTAATGACGCCCCAATTCCTTCAGCAGATAATAACATCCACACAGTATGTTGTAACATCGCATTTCCTTGATGAGACCAGAATGGGAATTGATCTTTGTATAATGGGGCATTTTCTTGCATTTTTTCTACAGTTGCTTGATCTTCAAAGAATAGAACTGTTCCTACACCTGCATGGAAGCCTTTTAGTCTTTCTACAGTCGCCTCAAAATTTTCTGCTGGTACGCGGGCTCTTAGTGTTTCTTTCACAATATCCCAAAACTTTTCATGCTCTCCATCCATTAATACAACCATACGACCACTTTGCATATTGAAAGATGTTGGTGCGTGTAAAGCTGTTTTTAACACTTCTTCAATTCTTGCTTTCGTAATTGCATCGTTTTTTGTTACTTTACGAATCGAACGGCGGTTCACGATTGCTTCTTTTAAGTTTGTTGTAGTTGCTGACATTTTAATTCCTCCAAATGTTTGTTTTATAATTTATTTTGTTATTTCATAACAAGCGAATTAGCAATATCCATCGGTATTACATTGCATACCTTCAAATGAATTTGTTTTATCCTTTTCAATTTCTTTATCAATGACCCTTTCTAGTGTTTCTTTACTAGCAAGCCCTTGAATGACTTCATCTCCAATCATGACAGTTGGAACAGCCATAATATTCGCTTCATCATATGCGTGCTGAATTGCTTCTTGATGCTTTTCTTTATATTTACGAGTTACTAAAGCAGCTTTAAATTCCGCCTCAGGAAGTCCTACTTCTACCGCTAATTTTGTTAACACATCAATATCTTCAATGTTTTGCTCTTCTTGGAAAAATGCTGTGAATACGCGGTGATGATACTCATTACCTAGTCCATGTTCTTTCGCAAATTGACATCCTTCGAAAGCTAAATGTGTATATGGATGTGGTGAAACACGTGGCAAGCGCATATCAATTCCTAACTTCTTCGCTGTCGGAAGAATGAAAGCATCCCATGAACCTAATTTTTCTGGCTCATTCCATGGATCTATTTTTGAATATGGACTTGGACGTAATTCAAATGGCATCCATTCAATCTCTACATCTTTCTCTTTCGCTACCTCATCTAATGGACCTTTTGCTAAAAAACAAAACGGACATATAAAATCTGAGTATACTTTCATTTTTACAGTCATAACTTTTACACCTTACCTTTACAGTTGTAATCAAATCAGTTACATTAATGATAAAAAAATATAAATATTATTTAAACATTCATTTTTTCTTGCAAAGTTTCAAACAACTGCCCCATCGTAATATTTCTCAAAACTTCTTCCATCGCGGATTGTGCCTGAATTAAAATAATTTCTAACACCGCTTGAATGTTCGCCCCAATTGGACAATCTGGATTCGGTTGCTCGTGAATATGAAATAACTTGTCTTCTTCGACTACGTTCACTGCATGATACACATCTAACAATGTGATTTCATGTAAATCCTTTAGTAATCCCGCGCCACCCGGTCCACGATTTACGTAAACAAAGCCAGCTTGTTTCAAGTACGACATCATTTTACGAATGACTACCGGATTCGTATTGACACTTTCAGCCATATAGTCTGAAGTACAAAGTGAAGATGGATTGTTTTTCAAAATAGATAAAATATGAACAGCTATGGAAAAGCGGCTACTAATTTTCATCGTAATCACCACCTCGATGTAATCATTATAGTTACAACTAAAAAATAAGTCAATCCTTTTCATAGATTTTTTATAAGCAAATTAAAAAGTGCCCCATTATGATATATGAGACACCCCTTTTTATTCTGCAAATAGCGCTTGAAATTCTTCAATAAATAGCTGTACAGCGATTGAAGAATCCTTTAATGAAGGAACAGCTAAAGCAATTTCTCTCCATACTTGCGGTTCCAATTCTCTCGTTTGCACATTCTGTGGTAAATTCGTTAAAGATAATTCAGCTAATATTGCAATACCTAGCCCTTCTTGAATCATATTTAAAGCGGTAGTAACGGTCGAAATTACATACTCAGCCCGAAGTGGTACGTTGGCTTGTTTAAACATATCAATGATGGGTGGTTCGTATCCGCCCTTACATAATATGATTGGTTCATTCTCCAAATCACGAATTGTAATAGAGTCCTTCTTACAAAGGGGATGATCCTCTCTTAAGATAGCAACCATTTTTCCCTTCGTTAACGGGACAATCTCCATCTCTTTATTAGGCAAAATAACAATTCCTATATCAACAACCCTCGATATTAACCAATCTTCAACTTCTTTAATTGTTCCTTCGCAAAGAACGACCTCTAAGCTCGGATACTTCTCCTTAAAATGGTTTATCATTTTCGGTAAGAAATGTGCAGAAGCACTCGGAAAACTCCCAATTCGAATCGTCCCCACTTCGTGTCCTTTCTCCATCGCAACTTCTTGTTCAATCTTCTCTACACTGCTTAAAATCTCTCTAATATGTACAAGAATTCTGTTTCCTACATCCGTAACGAGTAATCCTTGTCGTTTATCACGTATAAGAATCGTAACTCCTAACTCTGACTCAATACTTGAAATGGCATGACTTACAGCTGGCTGCGTCATATTTAACACCCTGGCAGCCTTTGTAAAACTACCTAACTCAATAGTTTTTATTAATACTTGCAGTTGTGTAATGGTCATAACTAATCACTTATACTCCTTATAAAAAAGATTCATTTTATTTATTACATTCGATATCATATCATAGTGAAATGAATAACAACAAGGAGGTCTTACCGTGACACAGCTTTCTCGAACTAAGACGGCCATAATCCTTACCTTCCTCGTTTTTATGTGGGGAATCAATTGGCCTTTATCTAAGTTTGCCCTGCATTATACACCACCCGTTTTATTTGCAGGCGTTCGAACTTTAATTGGAGGATTCATTTTACTCCTTTTCGCTCTACCCAAATACAAAGAATTACATTTAAAAGAAACGTGGCATTTATACGTTATTTCTTCTTTACTTAACATCATTATATTTTACGGGTTACAAACTGTTGGTCTGCAATATATGCCTGCTGGTCTATTTTCCGCTATCGTATTTTTACAACCTGTTTTACTTGGTATTTTCTCATGGATATGGCTTGAAGAAACAATGTACGGTTTAAAAATTTTCGGGCTTGTACTCGGATTTATTGGTGTAGGTGTTATTAGCTCTAGTAGTTTAACTGGACATATTTCTGTCATTGGCATTCTTCTTGCATTAGGATGTGCGATTGGCTGGGCACTTGGAACAGTATTTATTAAGAAAACTGGTCACCGTGTGAATGCCATTTGGATGGTAACAATTCAGCTTCTTATCGGTGGTCTTTGTTTAATCGGATTTGGCTCAGAATTTGAAAGTTGGTCTAGTATTGCTTGGAGTATGCCATTTGTTAGTGTACTACTCTTTATTTCATTCTTTGTTATTGCAATGGGGTGGCTTGCATACTTCACACTCGTTGGAGCTGGTGAAGCGAGTAAAGTAGGGGCTTATACATTCCTTATTCCCCTTATCGCTATTATTGTAAGTTCAATCTTCTTACATGAAGCCATTACAATGAGCTTATTTATTGGCCTATTATTTATTGTTGTGAGCATTTGTTTTGTAAATATAAAGCCGAAAACACTTGCTGTAAGGCAGCAGGTTGAAGTGAAATAAATATGAGAAAGAGCCTACTATTTGTAGGCTCTTTTTTATATCTTATTTTTTACGACGCACTACAAAAACACACGTAACTACCGAAGATACAATTGCCAAAATAGATAAAACAATCGCTATCAATTGCATATTACTAGTACCTTCATTCTTTTCTACATTAGATACTTCACCATGTTCTCCTGTTAATGACGTACCTTTTGCAATTGTAGTAAGTGAATGCGGTTTTTCAGCTTTCTCATCGCCTGTCCATTCAACAATTTCTCCGTCTTTATATTGTTGATATGCATCCCAAGCTATTTTTTGTTCTTTATCCGGATTTTTAGCGACGAAAGTAAACCGCTGGAATTGGCCAGGTAAAATCCCTTCTCCTGTTGCTTCCCATACTACAGTTTTCACTTTTCCGGCATTATCTTTTTGCTCTTCTATTTTCCACCCTGGCACTGGTTCATACTGTTGGAATTCCACACCAGACGGTATTTTCAGTGTAACTTTTGTTGTTGCTACATTCTTTTCAACTGGTACTTTTATCGTGTAAGTCTCCCAAGAACCGATGTCAGAAGTTGCTGGCTTCACAGTAACGTGCGCACTAACAGGTAACGAAAAAATTCCCATTGCAATTACTGTTGCGATCATTGTTGTTCCTAATTTTTTTATGCGTTTCATTTTCTATTAGCTCCTTTTTATCTATACCTACTCTTTATCCCGCTATTCGCCGGGTAGCCCAATTGATGAGGGCTGCTTAAAGTTTCACTTTATCTGCCACCTACAATAAATTTATAATCCGTATCGAAGCTATCAAGCGATTTCGTTAATCCATGTACTTGTATATTCCAGTTGCCTGTCATGTTAATATACATACCTTCTGCTTCATATTCTCCCGGTGAAACTGCCGAAACTTTAAATGATCCTTTTCCCATATTCATATCTAACGATTGAGTCGTTAATATGATTTGTTCCATATCAGTAACGGGTTGTCCGTTCTCATCCTTTAAAGTAATATGGAATATATTTTGTCCTACTCTATTAGGACTTACATTTAGCGTCATTTCATATCCATTATCTAATTGTTTACTCTCTGTAAAAGGTCCAGTAGGAGGCATCGGTGGTGTTTGTACATTTGTCATAAAAGCTACGATTACGAAAATGATAATTCCAATGATAAACTCTACTTTCACCGTAGCACCTAATCCTTGCTCCGCTCTCATTCTCCCTTTCACATAATGAATAATTCCCAATATCCCCATGAAAATGAATAAAAGTACCTTTGCTAATAAAGCTAATCCATACTTCGTATCAAATAACGAGTGGATTGTTGGAATAAAAAATGTACTGTTAAAAAGACCTGTTATTAAAATCACAATGACAGCACATGTTGCCCACGGTGAAAAACGCTGAATCATATCCCAATACATACTCCACTTGTCGTCCTCTTTACGTAAAAGAAGAATAATGGTTGATAGACCGCCAATCCATAATGAAGCTGCGAATAAATGTAGAAAATCCATAACGACAGCAATGTCTTTAAACTTTAAACCATAAGCGTGACTATTAAAGGCTTTCATAACAAGTATCCCGATAAACAATACTATTGGAATACTCCATACTTTAAACGACGATAGTTTCTCACGCCTCATCGCAAAATACGTAACGATTATTAGCAAACTAATTAAAGCCATTTGAGTGACCCATACATAACTAAAAACAGAAAGCTGTAACGTTTCTTTTAATAGTAAAGGATTGAATGCTTCTAACCATGAAACATCAGCATTTATTTTCGCTTGCAGTGGTAGATTGAATAACAAGCTAATCAATATCCCTAATAAGGAGATCCATATTATATTCTTACTCCTTGATCGAACCGAGGTTGCATTCCCTTTATACATAATAAGGTTAAAAAATATCACTCCTATAAACAGCGAGAAACTTGTATATAAAATTCCACGTTCCATAATCATGTCTATTTGTGGGACATACCCCATCTCTTCTACTTGTATATCGTCTGTTCCCGCTTCTGCTGATCCAATTCGGAACGGAATAACTCCTTGAATTGGATGTCCATCAGCTGAAATCACTTTCCACTGAATAGAGTAGAGACCATTTTTAAGATTCTCTTTCAATCCAGCTTCTAATAGCTTTTTATTTTTTTTATCAATATGAGCATCTTTTAAATCGACCCTTTTACCTGATGTATCTCTCACGTACAATGTATTAAAACTTGAGATTTGTATGTCCTCATCGAACTCGATTTTCACAACAGACGGTGCTTTCTTCAATGTTTCATTTTCAGTAGGGTTTGATTTCACAACGTATGCATGAGCAGATGCACTTTTCGGTATCAATATGATAAGCACACATACAATGAATAACAATGTCCCTAACCTTTTCATTACTTTCACACTCATTTCACTTCTTTCTTCCTCATCGCTATATTTTCATTATTTTTACTTCCCGAGTTGGATTCTCGGACGAAATATTAACCTGATTAAATATAATCTTCTATACAGTATAACTATTTATTTCTCTCTCACCTCTAAACTTCTAATACAATAGTAACTACCTTCATAGATACAACTTACATTTTTAAAGTAGATTGTTATTATATCATAAAATATATTTATGTAAGTTCCTGAAGAGGAAAAGTTATCGTGAATCATTTGTGAAGAAAGTGTGAAATGCATAAATAAAAAAGGTATTACGTTATTACGTAACACCTTCTTAAAAATATCCTTCTTCTATTTCTCTTCCGGATAATCACAATACTCTATGATTGTTCCCTCTGTATCCGCTGGATTAAGATAGATTAATCTTCTGCCGTGTTTATTAATTCGAAGCGTATGCTCTAACGTTCGAATGTCTTGTTCTTTCAATTCCTCTAAAGCTACATCTAAATCATCTACTCGATATGCAACGTGATGAACACCTTTACCTTTTTGTTTTATAAATCGGGCAATTGGTGAAGTGGTGTTATTTGTCGGCGCAAGCAATTCAATTCTATCTCCATCCACTTCAAGAATGGCTACTTCACTTTCAACACCAGGCGCTTCACTTACGTAACGATCTATTAAAGTTCCTGACAACACTTTTTCATAAAAACGTATCGTACTATCTATATCTCGAACTGCGATGCCGATATGATCAATTGTTTTTTTCATTTTATTTCCCCTACTACTTTATTTTTTCTCATTATTAATAGTAACAAAAAAAGTTATAGAAACAAGTTCTATAACTTTTTTATTTAACCTATTTTCTTATCCGCTCTAGTTGCTGGTTGAACTTGATTTTTTGCTTTTACAACGCTAATGCCATATCCGATAAATCCACCGATAATCGCTGGGAAGATCCAGCCTAATCCTACTTCCTGCATCGGAAGGAATTTAGTGAACACTTGGCTTACTACTTCAATGTTAACTCCAGCTGCACTTAATCCATCAAATAAGCTGATGATAAATGTTACGATTAAGCTCACTTGATAAACTTCAGCTCTTCCTTTGAATAATGAATGGAAGAATGTTAAGAAAATCAATACGATTGCTAGTGGATAAATTGCTGTTAATACTGGAACAGAAACTGCGATTAACTGTGTTAATCCTACGTTTGCAACAATTGCACTAAATACACATAGCGTGATTGCAATTGCTTTGTAAGGAACATTTGGGAATAACTTATGGAAGAATGAAGAACATGCTGATACAAGTCCCACACTAGTTGTTAAACAAGCTACTGTAATCATTAACCCTAATAATACTCCGCCATATGATCCAAAATAGTAGTTAGAAACTTTCGCTAATACTTCTCCGCCGTTCTCTAAATGTCCAAGCTTTGCAACACTTGAAGCACCCATATAAGAAAGTGCTGTATAGATAATTGCTAAAATAGATGCTGCAATGATTGTTGCTTTTGCACAAACGACCATAATTTGTGTTTTCGTTTTTGCACCTTTTTCTTTAATTGCATTAATGATGATGATTCCGAATACGAATGATGCAAGCGTGTCCATCGTTAAGTATCCTTCTTGGAATCCTTTAAAGAATGCATGTGATGTATAAGCTTCAACTGGTGCTTGCATTTCTCCAATCGGATGAATAAAAGCAACGATTACTAAAATACCGATGAAAGTTAACTTAATTGGCGTTAAGATTTTTCCAACAATATCGACAATTTTCGCAGGATTTAGCGAAAAAAAACAAGTGATGCTAAAGAATACAATTGTGAAAAGAATTAAAGGTGTAGAACCTAATCCCTCTGGCATAAACGGTTTAAGACCAATTTCATAAGAAACATTTCCTGTTCTTGGCATTGCAAATAACGGGCCAATCGCCAAGTATAAAACTGTTGTAAACACAATCCCGAACACTGGGTGAGCGCGACTTGCTAATGACTGTAAATCATCTTTACCCGAAAAACCAAATGCTAGTACACCTAGTAATGGTAATCCAACACCTGTTACTAAAAATCCAGCGTTAGCAATCCATACATTTTCTCCTGCCGATTGACCAAGCATTGCCGGAAAAATTAAATTTCCTGCTCCAAAAAATAGTGCAAATAACATTAATCCAATAACTACTATGAACGAAAACGGTACTTTATTCGCCATAATATAACCCCCATTCAAATTTCCTTATCTCATTTTCCAATTTTAACTAATTGAATTTTCTGAATATTTAATTTAATTATCAACTATTCTTGAACTCATTATAGTTTGCTATATAATATTTTGCAATACTATTTTCAAACTTTTCTTTTATTTTATAAATATACATTTTTTAACATGAAAAATAGACTAAAAAACCAACATGGTCATCCATGTTGGTTTTTCCATTTTACTATCAATTAATTAAAATTTCGCTGCTACTTTCTTAACGTTCTCTAGACCTTCTTCAACAATTTGTTGTGAGCGATCTGGATATTGGTTGTGCCCTTCAATTACAACAGTCTCTGGATTTGTAATGCCCCAGAATCCAAGTACAGTTGTTACGTAATTAACTGCCATTTCCATAGGAGCCATTTGTTCTGAAGAGTAATCTGAACCACGAGCACCTAACACAACTACTTTCTTACCACCAGCTAAACCTTCTGGGCCATTAGCTGTATATTTAAACGTTTTTCCAGCTTGAGATAAGTATGAAATATATGTGATTAATGGTGCTGGTACTGTAAAGTTCCATAATGGGAACGCAAATACAACTTTATCAGCTTCTAAAAACTGATTTAAATATTGATCTACTGTAGCAACTGCCTTCTCTTCTTCAGCTGTTAACTCCATACCTTGGCTACGTTTGTATCCACCTGAAATAGCAATATTTCCGTAATAAGGAAGATCTAATGCAAATAAATCTAACTCTGTAATTTCTGTATTCGGATTTGCTTCTTTATAAGTACTTACAAATGTTTCATACATTTTTGAACTAACTGCTTGCTCCGCTGGACGATCGTTTGCTTTTACAAATAATACTTTTGACATTGTTTTATTCCCCTCTACTTTTGTATTTTCTTCTTTTTTACCAAATAACGAGCTAAATAATCCCATTTTTTCCACCTAAACTTTCTTATCATATTCATTATTCATCATCACAAAAATTCTTATTCTAATAAAAAGTTCCAATAGATACCTTAAGTAAAGATACAAAAAACTTTTTGTTATTTAATTACCTTATGTAAGTGATTGTAATATAGTCACTTACTTTAGTCAAGTAGCTTTTAATAAAAAAATAAATCTCAAATTAAAAACATTAACTAAAATACAATTGAACACCAAATACACCTCTATTACTTGTATAATAAAATTAGAGAGGAAAATTCATATTTAGAAAGGATTTATTCATGAGCACTATAGAAAAAATTCAAACTTTTATTATTCTTTTTGCTGTTACATGCGGCATTATACTCGGGCAATTTAATTTCATACATATGTATTCAGACAAATTTATTGTTCCCTTCTTATTTTTCATGCTATATGGATTATTCCTCAGCATCCCATTAAAAGAAATAAAAAACGGATTTCGCAATTTAAAATTTGCTGGAACAAGTCTTACTATTAACTTCTTATGGACACCTTTACTCGCTTGGGGATTAGGAGCACTATTTCTTTCAGATCACCCAGCACTTTGGGTTGGATTTATAATGCTAATGGTTACTCCATGTACAGATTGGTACTTAATCTTTACTGAAATAGCGAAAGGAAATGTAGCACTTTCCACTGCGATTTTACCTGTAAATTTAATTTTGCAAGTACTACTACTTCCCATTTATTTATTTTTATTCGCTGGTGTCATGAAGACTGTAGCCGTTTCTGTTTTAATAGAGAGTATTGTTATCGTAATCGTCTTACCATTTTTACTTGCACACGCTACAAAATTCATTATGAATAAACTGAAAAACGCTGAAACGCTTGAGAATAAACTCATTCCGTTTTTCAGCTCTGCCCAAATTGTATTTTTAAGTTTAGCAATCGTAGCGATGTTTACATCACAAGGTAAATATTTACTACAAAATATGAATGTCGTTTTATTATTACTCATTCCTGTTCTATTGTTCTTCATCATTAATTTTGTACTAGGACAATTTATCGGGCGCGTTATGCGTTTATCTTATAAAGATACAGTAAGTCTAAACTTAACAACGTTAGCAAGAAACTCACCTGTTGCACTCGCTATTGCTGTAACAGCTTTTCCAGATGAGCCTCTTATTGCTCTCGCATTAGTTATTGGACCATTGATTGAGTTACCGGTACTTGCTTGTGTTTCGCAAGTTTTGTTGCTTATTAAGAAAAAACGGCAATATATATAATAAAAAACGTCCTACTTTGGGACGTTTTTTATTACCAAGAAATTATAGGATGAACGATAATTATCAATTCTAAAGATTTTATACGTTATAGAAGAATTAACTTGTCGTTACATTAACAAAACCTTCCTAATTAAAAATTATCGGAAACGTAAATATAACGAAAGCTGCCCAAAGTCCGTAAATTGGCAAATACTTCGTAACGGCATCTTGGATAGCTGTCGGTCCTGATTTGTTTTGCAAAAAACGCATATAGGAAAACATAATCCAAATTAAATTTGCCCAGATCAGTATGTTTACCCCTAACACAGCAAGTCTATTAGGTGTAATCCCGTAAGAAGAAAGTCTGAATATGATGGCTGATAAAGCGACAGTGTCAATAATAAGTGCCAGAACAATCAAGGCAAAATTGATATAATCTGAAATGTTCTTTTTCTCGTCTGAGTCACTCTCAACGATAGAAAATATAGTAACAGCCAATATACCAAGGAGTATTCCGTTAAAGGCCATTAAGAAATTGCGGTCCAAGAATGGATTTTTCCCGACCCAAATTACCGTTATTAGATAGATAAACAATGTAATCAAGACAAGCGGACTAAAAATTTTAGATATGTATGGTGTAATATTTTTAGCAAGTTTAAGATTCAATGATACTAAGTATGCAGCCACTACAGCGAGAGCGGCAGCTCCAAATAAAACAACATTACTAAAATAGAACTCTCCTATATCCAAGTCAACAAAGCTAAATAATCGCATGGTGAATACTGCTAGTATCATTCCACTCACTGCCATGCTCGCGTAGAGAAGACCATATTCTAAATTAAATTTAATATAAGCTAATCTTGTACTACCTTTTGAATATTCATTTCCGGTAAACGCAAGCCCTACTAAGACCCATAACAATATAGGAAGATGTAAATAAACAAGAATACTACTGTCTTTATAATTTAATGGCAACATATTAAGATACAAACCGGCAATTAAGAACAGCGCTGCAAGGAAATAAATAATACTTTTTTTCGGGGTATTATTGTAAACAAAATAAGCAGCGATAAAGGGAATTACACCAAAAGCTAGGTTAATTGGAGCAATTGCTTCCTGCTCGACAAAGTGGAAAATGATTCTAGTGCTTAGCCCAGCTAGAATAGCTAACATGCCCATGAATAAGAAACCTTTTTGAAACAGTGATATTTTTTCTGCATTTGTCTTTCCCTTGAAATGCAACCTTTCATACCAGGCAGCTAGCACCTGAGAATCAGAGTTTTCATCCCATGCTTGTGAGAATGACTTTTTAAAAGCTTTCGGGTCTTTTCTATACATTCTCTCCAACTCATGAGGGTTATCCATATTTTCGATAATCAAATTTTGATTGTTCATAGTTTTACCTCCTCTAATAAAGTGAAACTTTAATCAGTGAGGGTTTTCTGCATCCCCCACTGATTATTAGTTGAACCAATCGGACTTTTATGGGCAGTTGATTCCCCACCTAACTTCTTTGCTTCCGCTGAATTTTGAGGTGGGGGTCTTACTGCCCATTAAAGCGGGATAAAAAACAGCGTTGTTACCTTTCTATAAAAAGCATCTCACTGATTTATTATGATAATGATTTTAATACACAATTTATTGTTTTACAATAAATAATTATCAATTATAAAGATTTTTTTATTGTATATTTTATTTCAAACCAAAATATATAGTACTACTTATTCAAAAAAATATCCTATAGAATAGACTTTTTTAAGCGTCTATTCTATAGGATATAATTTAATTATCATATTTTTATTTGTTAAAACAACTTAATTCTCAAACACAAAATTAATCTTATTATCTTTCCACTCTAACTTCGCATCAAATGTTTTCTCGCCTTTTTTAAAGCCTTTAATTAAATCTGTCTTTTCACCTTTTAAGAGCTTTGTCATATTCTTTTGCGAGATTGTTTTACTTAATATTTTCTTCGAGATGGTAAAGTCACATTGTGTCGTGTTGTAATTAGAACAGCCGTAAAACGTTGACTTATCAATTACATCGCCATCACATTTTTTACAGCTACCAACCTTTTTACCTGTTGTAAATTTCGAGCCTTTTCGTTCAATCGATTCAACATGTAATCCAGTGAAATCCCACTTCTCAGACATTTCAACTGCATCTTCTATAATTTTAGCTGATAACTTTTTCGTCTGTTCCATAAATGTAGCTGGTGATGCTGTACCTTCCCCAATTTCTGCAAGACGTTGTTCCCATTTTGCAGTCATTTCCGGTGAAGCTAGTATTTTATCACCGATTGCGGTAATTAATACTTTTCCTTTATCAGTCGCATACACTTGGTTTTTCTTCACATCTATATATTTACGGTCTTTCAGCATCGTAATAATTCCAGCGCGAGTTGCCTCTGTACCTAAACCTTCTGTTTTCTTTAATACTTTCTCCAGCTCTTCATTCTCTAAATACTTACCAGCTGTTTTCATTAACGTAATAAGTTGTCCTTCTGTATAGCGCTTCGGTGGCTGTGTTTTTCCTTCTTTCACTTTCACCTTTACAACTTTTCCTTCTTCACCTTCAGCTACAATTGGAAGAATGGTTTCGTCATCTTTATCGTCTTGGAAAATAACTTTACGCCAGCCTTCTTGAATTTGCTGTTTTCCTTTTGAAATGAATTCAGCACGTTCATCTACAAGCGTTACAATCGTTGTATAGTCAAAAATCGCAACTTCATAGTGGGCTGCAATAAGCCTTCTTACGATCATATCGTAAATTTTCTTTTCATCACCTGATAATCTACTTGGATTTGTAACTTGCTCTGTCGGAATAATTGCGTAGTGATCTGTTACTTTCTTTTCGTTCACATAACGCTTATTGTTCATAATCGATTCAACCGGAGCTGGTAATAAATCTTTATATTCATCAAACTGACTTAACTTCTGTAAAATATCCGGGAACGTCGCTGCCTCTCCTTGGGTAACATAGTTGGAATCCGAACGAGGATAAGAAACAATCCCTTTTTGATATAGTGCTTGCGTTATATCAAGCGTCTTTTTCGGTGAAAACTTAAAGGCTTTATTTGCCGTTGCTTGCAGTGATGATAAGTTAAATAAAAGTGGCGGCTGAAATTCTTTACGCTCCGTTTTCATTTCCTTCACTACTGCCGGTTTACCTTGGCAAAATGCCGCAATTTTATTCGCCATATCAGGGTCTTTTAAGCGGGATTCACTATCCTTCTCCCATTTCCCCTCATACTTCTTTCCTTCTATATTAAAGGTTGCAAATACTTCCCAAAACGGCTCTGACTTAAAGTTTTCTATTTCCTTTTCACGCTTTACGATTAACGCGAGTGTCGGTGTTTGTACACGACCAGCTGAAAATACATCATTCATTCCTTTTTTCTTTAACAAAATACTAAACACACGTGATGCATTCATACCAACGACCCAATCCGCACATGACCTTGTATACGCCTCATAGTACGTATTGATTGTATCTGATTCGTCAAGCAAATTTTTAAATCCTTGGTAAATAGCTTGCTTCGTTAAAGATGAAATCCAAAGACGTTTCATCGGCTTCTGTACGTTACAAAGGTTAATAATGTTTCTTATTATTAATTCCCCTTCACGCCCAGCATCGCCCGCGTGAATAATTTCTGTTACCTGTGGATTATGTAACAGCTGTTTCACAACATTAAATTGCTTATACTTTGACTTTGTTACTTCAAATTGAAAACGCTCTGGAATCATCGGTAACGTATTAAGTGACCATTTTTTCCACTCTGCGTGATAATGTTCTGGATTACATAACTGCGTCAAATGACCAATTGCCCATGTACAGTACGCTCCATTTGGAAATAACTCATTTGCTTCTACTTCTAAATAACCATCTTTCCGGCGATATTTAAATTGTGAAACAAGAGCCAAACCTTGATCTGGTTTCTCGGCAATAATTAATTTCATTTTATAACTCCCTATCTGTATTCCAGTGTTACTTTCATTGTCTATCTGTTTAGAAGCGATGATAAAACAACAATCTTATTTATCATTCGCGGGTTATCCCGAGTAATGGGATAACTATAATATTATACGCTTATTCTTTATTGCTTCACAATAGAAACTCACTATATAACAATTTCTTTCACATACTCACAAATAAAAAAGGAGCTCAAAAAAATCAAGCGCCTACTTGCTTACATTTATTAAATTGTGCAGATAATTTGCAGATATAAATAAGCATAAGAACTCTCCATATGAACATATGATGAAATGAATGATAGGACAGGGAGGTATCATAATGTTCGCTTACACATTAACAGCCTTAACACTTTGTTGTATCTCGATTCTTATTACATCATATATGTCTAAACATAAGGGTACCCTAATGGAGTATATGGTATTTATTATGTCTTTTAGTATGAGTATCGGTTTAAGTATCGGTTTTTATTTCGGTTTTCTTTTTAAAGGAGAATTACTCTATTCTACTTTGCTTGCTATATTAATTAGTGGTTGTATCGGTTTTTTAGTTGGTCTACGTTTTCACCTGTACACTGCTTTAGAAGGAATGTTCTCTGGATTAATGGCAAGTATGATGGGAGCAATGATTACAGAAATGCTAAATGCTCAACAAGCTCATAGTATACTGTTCATTAGTCTTTTACTTACTATAACGATAACTATGTCATGTATGATTCAGCTTTTATCAGAAATCTTTTCTGCTTTTATTCAACGGCGTTTTTTGTTATTACTTTCAATTAGTGTGGTAATTATCATTGTCGTATTCGTGACATTCCCAGATCATACTCCCCCATCTTCATCCGGGCATAATCAACATATACATTGACATTTGGAATATAATTGACTTTATAAATTGAAGATGCTTTTCGAAGAAATATCGCGGTTTCAAATGAACAAAATAAAAAGACGCTCAAACTTGAGCGTCTTTCCCAATCGTTATTTCGTAACAACCTCATCTTCTTTTACATGTACATTATTTTCTCTCATAAACTCTTCAATCTCTTCCACTTCTCTAATGATATCTTTTGACAAGTTTTCGTATCCGTCTTTCGTTACAAGAATATCATCTTCAATACGAATACCAATTGATTCTTCTTCAATATAAAGACCAGGTTCAATTGTAATAACCATACCTTCTTCTAAAACTCTATCTTTGTATGTCCCTACATCGTGCGTATCTAAACCAAGGAAATGACTGACACCATGATAATAATATTTAGAAAGCTCTTCGTCTTCTTGAATTAAACCAACCGCTTTACACCCTTCTGCAAGTACTTTTTTAGCATGCTCATTTAATGCAGCGAACTTTAAGCCTGGTTTAATAATCTCTGTTGTTTCTTTCAATGCTTTTAATACAATATTATAAATTTGTTTTTGGCGACTAGAGAATGTTCCATTTGCCGGGAATGTATAACTAATATCAGCGTTATAGTAGTCTTTTTGAGCACCTAAATCTAGTAATACTAAGTCACCATTTTGAATTTGTGCATCATTATCTTCATAATGAAGAACTGTAGCATTTTTCCCACTCGCCAAAATTGTATTGAACGCATGATGCTTAATGCCAGATGACTTCAGTGTGAAATCAAACTGGGCTTCTAATTCATATTCCATCATGTTTGCTTTTGCATGCTTAAGTACGTTGTAAATACCGTCTTTCGTTACAGCAATCGCTTCTTTCATAATTTCAATTTCTTCTTCTGTTTTAAACACTCGTAATTCACAAATATTTGGATATACATTACTAATTGTTACGTGCGGGTATTGTTCTCTTACATGTTTAGCAAACGCTAATGTTTTTGTCTCTGTACCATTCCACTCACGACGCTCTAAATCTAAAAATAGATGCTTCACATTTTCTGTAAAAAATATATTTGACATTGTCTTTTCAAAGCTATCTAAATATACAACTTTCTTTATACCTGAAATTTCCTCTGCCTCTTCGCTAGAAACTGTTTTACCGACCCACTTTTCCATTACTGGATCTGACTTTTCAATGAATAGTGTTTCTTCAACACTCTTTCCAATTTTCTTCAACATGAAAATAACATTTGGTTCATCGATTCCTGTTACATAATAAAAATTCCGATTCGGCACAAACTTATAATGTGCATCCGCTGACATATGAGGTGCTTGTCCAGCAAATAAAATTGTAATTGATTCATCTGGTAATGTGTTTACTAATCGTTCTCTATTTTGAGCAAAAAATGTTGATTTCATAATAATCCCCCTAGCGTTCTATGTATGATTAAAAAAATAATTATCTAATCAATTCATTTTATTATTGTTACAATTTTTCGTCAATTTTTAACCTTTTTAGATGTTGTTGACATAATTAAAATTAAACGTTACAATAACTATATATTAGTAAGTAACTAATATTATTAAATCTAACTAGAGGTGAAACAAATGAAAAACATTTTATTCCGTATTAACGAATTATCAAAAAAAGAAAAAGTATCTGGATTAACAGTTGATGAAAAACAAGAACAACAAATGTTGCGTCAAAACTATACACAAACATTTCGTGGAAGCTTAGATTCCATTTTATTAAACACAAAAATTGTTGATCAAAATGGTCTTAACGTGACACCAGCTGCATTACAAGATGCTCAAATACGTTTAAAATTAAGCAAATGAGTTCTACGCTAAAGAATTTCAATAAAACATAAAAAGAGCTGGATTTCCTATATAGAAATTCCAGCTCTTTTTATTGTCTTTTCTAATTTAGTAAACGAACGATACATCGTAATTCTCCACGACACAATCATCGCAAATGCGAGTAAGAAAAACATTCCACTTAACTCCGCTAAATCAATTGATTGACTTAAATATGATTTCATTACTACTCGCACTGCTAATAATCCAACTAAAATAAATATGAATGCTTTTGACGGTTTCATATATATATGTTCATTTCTTATTTCAAACTTCGTTGTTTTAATAAGAAATATAGAGAAAATAAGTCCTATACTAATCGCCTCTACTATTTCTAACGATGTTAATCGAAACGCTGGTAAGAAGTACATCATTGCGCCAGTACTCATAAAAATTGGCGGCAATATTATTTTCTTTTTCGTTACCGGCTTTTTCGCTGCTTTCAAGCGAAGAAACATTACCCCAACAGCCATACAAACTGCTACAATACTTGATAAAAGTGCTATCATCCTCTTCACTCCTATCTATTTAACAGACTTTTTGAGCAAAATCATAAACCAAACGAGCCCGATACTTATAATAACGTGACCTAATCCAGCCATATGGCTTAAACCGTTAAAGTCAGTTCCATTTACTTGTAGAAGACCTCTCCATAGCATTGTAGCAATAGTAAAGATTACTCCTACATTATAAACAACAAACCATGCACAAAAGCTCTTTGATTCTTGCATTTGAAACACTTTAAATAAAGCAAAAGCAATTAAAAAGAATACGAAACCGAGCACTAATACATGTGTATGCACCAATTGCAACATTGTGGACCCTTTAATCCCTTGTGCTTTCGAGTATTCTCTTGCAAATACTCCTGATAATAAACCGATAATTAAGTAAATGAATGCTGCATTATATAATTTCTTCATTCTATTCCTCCTGCTGTAAACTTTCCATATTCGCTGCAATCATTTTACGCAAAGTTTATGAACGGAATATGAACAAAATATTACATTCAATATTTAAATATAAAAAAACATTCCACAATTCATATTTGTGGAATGTTTTTTCAACTTATTTTAAATCTTCTATTGAGAAAGCACCTGGCAGTAACTGCTCAACAGTCACTTCTTTTTCATCGCCTTTTACATTCGTTAATAATACAGGCATTTTCGAATCACAGAATTCAGCGATTACTTGTCTACAAGCACCACACGGTGAAATCGGTCCGTCCGTTTCTCCTGTAATAACTAAGTAACTAAAGTCGCGCTCACCTTCTGATACTGCTTTAAAGATCGCTGTTCTTTCTGCGCAGTTACATAAGCCATAAGAAGCATTTTCTATATTACAACCAGTATAGATTTTACCTTCTTTCGTAACTAACGCTGCACCAACAGGAAATTTTGAATACGGAATATATGCTTTTTCTAACATCTTATTTGCTTCTTCAATATATTTTTTCTTATCCATATTATTTCCCCCTCAAAGTAAGTGTAATGATGATTAGTCAGTAATAACTGTATGCACTAATTTAGGAGCCTCTGCTGTTTCAGCGATAGAAATGTTCTCATAAATTTTAGCTTTTACATCTTCTACATTTTCGCGATTTGCATAGATTGTTACGAATGGCTCGCCTTCTTTTACTGCATCGCCCACTTTTTTACGTAACATTAGTCCTACCGCTAAATCAATTTCGTCTTCTTTCGTTGCACGGCCAGCACCAAGTAGCATAGCTGCGATACCGATTTCATCTGCAACAATGTTAGAAATAACACCTGAAGTTTTTGCAGGTACATCAATTACATACTTCGCTTGTGGCATTTTTTCTGGATTGTCTACAATTGAGCTATCTCCGCCTTGATTGCTTAAGAACTCTTTAAACTTCTCAGTTGCTTTTCCGTTCTTCATCACTTCAATTAACATTTCACGAGCTTCTTCTAATGTATTTGCTTTTTTCGCAAGTACGACCATCTGACTTCCTAATACGAGTACTAATTCTGTTAAATCTTCTGGACCTTCACCTTTTAACGTATCAATCGCTTCTTTCACTTCTAGAGCGTTACCAATTGCAAAACCAAGTGGTTGTGACATATCTGAAATAACAGCCATCGTTTGACGTCCTACATTATTTCCGATACGTACCATTGCATGTGCTAATTCTTTTGCATCTTCTTCTGTTTTCATAAATGCGCCAGCACCTGTTTTCACATCAAGTACGATTGCGTCAGCACCAGCTGCAATTTTTTTACTCATAATTGAACTTGCGATTAAAGGAATTGAGTTAACCGTTCCTGTTACATCGCGTAATGCATAAATCTTTTTGTCTGCAGGTGTTAAGTTTCCTGTTTGCCCAATAACAGCTACTTTGTCACGGTTTACAATATCAATGAACTGCTCTTTCGTAATTTCAACGTGGAATCCTTCTACCGCTTCTAATTTATCAATTGTTCCGCCCGTATGTCCTAAACCACGACCAGACATTTTTGCTACTGGTACATCTAAAGCAGCTACTAATGGTCCTAGTACTAATGTTGTTGTATCACCAACACCGCCAGTTGAATGTTTGTCTACTTTAATTCCTTCAATTGCTGATAAGTCGATTGTTTCTCCGGACTCCACCATTGCCATCGTTAAATCTGCACGTTCGCGATCTGTCATATCTTTAAAGAAGATTGCCATTGCAAGTGCACTTACTTGATAATCAGGAATACTTCCGTCTGTATATCCATTAATAAAGAATTTGATTTCTTCAGTCGTTAATTCTTTACCGTCACGTTTTTTCGCAATAATATCTACCATTCTCATTACAATCACCATTCCTTTTTATATGATATGAATCTATTAAAATAATAAGCCTACGATTGTTGCTGATAAGAAACTTACTAATGTTGCACCGAAAAGTAATTTCAAACCAAATCTTGCGACTACATTCCCTTGCTTTTCATTTAAGCTCTTAACCGCTCCTGCAATAATTCCAATTGAAGAGAAGTTTGCAAATGAAACTAAGAATACAGATATAATCGCTGTCGTTCTATCTGAGAAATTAAAGTTTCCTTGTGCTAAATCTGTCATAGCGACAAATTCATTCGATACTAATTTTGTTGCCATAATATTTCCGGCATTAACAGCTTCATGCCAAGGTACACCCATAATAAATGCAAATGGCGCAAATACATAACCAAGAATTTCTTGGAATGAAATACCGATTACACCTTTAAATACGGCATTAATGAATGCGATAAGAGCAACGAAACCAATTAACATAGCTGCTACTGTAATCGCAACTTTAAATCCGTCTATAATATATTCTCCTAATACTTCAAAGAAAGTCTTTTTCTCTTCCTCTTGTACTTCTAACATATCTTCTTCTTCAGTAACTTCATAAGGGTTAATGATAGAAGCGATAATAAAGCCACCGAATAAGTTAAGCACTAAAGCGGTTACAACATATTGCGGTTTTAATAACACCATATACGATCCAACGATAGACATTGAAACGGTAGACATTGCAGATGCACATAATGTATACATTCTTTTCTCTGGCAATAATCCTAGTTGTTTCTTAACTGAAATAAACACTTCAGATTGTCCTAAAATTGCAGAAGCAACAGCGTTATATGATTCTAGTTTCCCCATTCCATTTACTTTACTTAATGCTAAACCGATAGATTTTACGATAATAGGTAACACTTTAATGTGTTGCAAAATACCGATTAAAGCTGAGATAAATACGATTGGCATTAATACACTTAAAAAGAACGAAAACTCTTTTTGATTTACTAATCCACCAAATACGAAATTCACACCGTCAGCGGCATATTTTAATAGCTCTCCAAAACCATCTGCTATTCCGCTAATTAATATATTCCCTATACTTGTATTTAATAATAAAAACCCCAAAATGAATTGTAATATAACCATCGTTATGATTGGGCGATATTTGACTTTTTTTCTATCATTACTAGCAAGCCAAGCGATACCTAAAATCAATACGAGGCCAAAAATACCAATTAAGTATTTCATAAGCCGTCTCCTCCCATTCGTATCCGCTTACATTCTTTTCAATTGTTAAAGCAATAGATACACTTTACTTTGTGTATCTATTGCTTTTGACATCATTAATGATTAGTAGTTATCTGTAGCACCTTTTGCATCATTTAATACGATTGCAACACTAGCACTTGCTCCAACGCGAGAAGCTCCAGCAGCTACCATTTTTTCTGCATCTTCACGCGTACGAACGCCACCAGATGCTTTTACACCAACGTTTGGTCCAACTGTTTTACGCATTAATGCGATATCTTCAGCAGTGGCTCCGCCAGTTGAGAATCCAGTTGAAGTTTTTACGAAATCAGCACCAGCTTTTACTGATAATTCACAAGCGCGTACTTTCTCTTCATCTGTTAATAGGCAAGTTTCAATGATTACTTTTACAAGAGCTTTTCCTTTTGCTGCTTGTACTACTTCATAAATGTCTTTTTCAACAAGTTCGTTATCGCCATCTTTTAAAGCGCCTACGTTGATTACCATATCAACTTCAGTTGCACCTTTTGCAATCGCATCTTTTGTTTCAAATGCTTTTGTTTCAGTCGTGCTTGCTCCTAATGGGAAACCGATTACAGTACAAACATCTACATCATGTCCAGCTAATTCTTCAGCAGCTAGCTTTACCCATGTAGGATTAATACAAACAGAAGCGAATTTATATTCCTTTGCTTCTTCGATTACTTTCATAACATCTTCTTTAGTAGTATTAGCTTTTAAAATTGTATGGTCAATTAACTTTGCAATGTTCATTATCTTCACTCCTCATATCTTTTAACAACTTCATTCTAACCCTTAGTTGAACAAATGTAAATACACTTTTGAAATTTTGTTCATTCTTTTCAAAAAGGATTTTCCCTGTAGTAAGTAAAGCTCATTTTAACTAAGAAACGCTTACTATTTAAAATCCAAACTTTTCTATTAACAATGGTAGTATGTATCTCAATATCCATAATTATTTTTTAAAAAGGATATTTGTGTTCCAAAAAGGACTTCTATACTTCATACATAACGAAATAAAAGGCTTTCTCAAAATTAATATCTTGAGAAAGCCTTTTATTTTTAACCTTTTTGATAATGCAACAATTCTTTAGCCGTATGTTGATCGATAATTAATACATTTGCATACCCACCACGTAACGCACCATCAATTGCTTTTATTTTTCTATTACCACCTGCAACTAAAATAGAGCGTTTCTTTAATTTCAGTTCCTCTAGCTCAATTCCAATTGTACGCTTATTAATTTCTTCGCTACTAATATTTCCGTCTCCATCAAAGAAACGTGAACAAATGTCACCGACCGATTGTTTTTTGAGTAAATTTGTTTCATCCTTATCGAAATAACCTAATCGAAATAATAGCGCTTCGTCTCGCACTGTTCCTACAGTAAAAATTGCAATATTCGCTTGTTTTCCCATTTCGATAATGTGATGAATATGTCGATCCTGCTCTACTAATTCTTTTGTAACTGCATTATCAAATATAACTGGAAGAGGTAGATTTCTAGGCGTCGTTTGAAAAGCATCTGCAAATAAAGCTATCGTCTCATTCGCATATGTATTTACACTCGAATGACTAATACCACCTTTTAGCTGGACAACTTCTACACCTTTTACATGTTGCGGTACGATTTTTCTAGCGATTTCATACATCGTCATTCCCCAGCTTACACCAACGATATCACCATTTTTAACCGTCTTTTCCATATACTCAGCAGCATATTTACTTATATACTCTGTAATCGTTGCATATTCTGGAACAGGTGAAAATACGACATGCGCCTCTAACAAGTTGTACTTTTCTTTCAGTAAATTTCCAACGTTATCTAAATCAGCAAATGGATCAGCTATACTAATTTGGACAAATCCTTTTTCTTTCGCGTATTTTAATAATCTAGAGATCGTCGGTCTTGAAATATTTAATTTATTAGCAATTTCTTGCTGACTATAATCTGATTGATAATATAATCTTGCAACTTCGACACTTAATTGTTGTTTATCTTTATCCATAGTAACTCATTACAAATCCCTTCCTGTATTTCCCTTTCGTTACAAGCATTATACAGCTTTATGCAAAAAAATTCGACTATCGAATTTTATCTAACTGAACTTCTATTCTACGTATTATATACAATGAAACCTTATTGTGTAGATTTACAAACTCAATATAGAAACACTTACAACATATAAATCAGTTTATATGTAATTCATTCTTTATTGCTTTTTCTGTATTAACGATAACAAAGCCGTTCAATAAGAAACATGAAACATCATCTAAAAAGCTCCCTTTGCTAAAGTCTATTCAAATACCCCTCATAAACAGAAGATACATTTTATGAAGGGTATATATTCAATTTAAATTTATAAAAATCGTATGGAAACAATGCAAGTTCTCACTTATTTAGAATAAGAGAAAAGATGATGTTTTATTTGTTCAATAAAATAATGATGGTGTATATTATCGTTAGATACGCGACTTGCCATAATAGCTCCCTCCATTGAAGATGAAAGAAAAGAAGCGAGTGATATAATATCTATATCTTCTTTAAGCTCTTGTTTCTCTATTCCTTCCTTTATGAGAGAGGCCATTAACATTACTGTATTATCATAACCTTTTGCTGCTGCTTTTTGTAATTCTGGAAATACTCCAGTACTTTCGATTGCGCTATTAAGTAATGGACAGCCTCCAGCAATAGGAGGATTATTAGCTGCATCTTGATATACAAGGAAAATTGCAAGAATTTTATCGATTGCTGTCTTTTTATTTTCCATTGCTTTATGAAAATGACTCCACATAATCTCACCACTTTTGTCGTAGGCAGCAAGGACAATTTCTTCTTTACTTTTAAATCTACGATAAATAGATCCTTTAGGCAGTTCAGTAGCTGTCATTATATCCTGGATGGATGTGCGAGTTATCCCATTAGTATTAAATAAATATAAAGATGTTTCAATAATTTTTTCTTTTACCTTATCAACTTTAGTCATGCTTTGTAATCCTCCTAATAAAAACGAGCTTAATATCCCAAATAATTTTTTATTGTAATTATAAATAAGTTTGGTACAGAAATATAGTATCACTCCTACCTTGTGGAAACCTCAAACAATACAGTTTGAAAAGAGGTTAGTCAAATTTCATTATCTATATCATCCGAATGAACTTTCTGTCAAAAGAAACATGACCAATTGTTTAATTCGGTCATGTTATACAACTAATTTTACCTAAAATCGTAGAACATGTAAAAATTATATAGTTAATTTTAGTGTATAGACATATGACTATTATATAGTTTTTATTAATATGTTTAGCTAAAGGGTTTAAACTACTCTCACTCTCACTTCATTCTATTGAAAGGTTAATCATTAATGATTACTGGAATTAAATTGCAACAAAGCAACTGAGATATAAATATATTTGCTTTTTTACTATTTTGATTTTGTTAATACTTTGGAAAAAGGGTTTAAAAAACTAAAAACTTATAGTATCATTAGATTCCGGACCGAACCGTCCGGTTTGAAATCTTATATAAATAAAGGAGAACGTTATGCAGAAAGAAAAATTAAAGATTATAAGTAATTTAATTATGGGGGCAATAAAGTGAACTTTATAAAAATGAACAAAAAAGAAATTATTATGCTAATAATTTATACACTGTTTGCACTACTTCAAATTGGTTTGTTCCTATTATTTGGCATATCACTTTTAACTAACAGCAATATAGTTGAATCAGAATTTGCTCTTAGTGCCATCGGTTTGACTATACCTGCTATTGTGGGAATAATTTTCTTTAGGAAAGAAATTATTGAAAGTTTTACTTATTTCAAAGAGAAGACAATTCTAAAAATAGTAAGTATTCCTATGGTAGTTTTATTTACGGTAATTGTGGAACAGATTGTTATGCGTTTTCTAGCAACTGGTCAGCCAGAGAACCAAGAACAGCTCCTTGAAACGGGTACGGAGATACCTCTTATATTTACATTACTTGTATTTGGTATTCTAGGTCCAATGCTTGAAGAAATTGTATTTCGTCATATAATATTAAATCGTTTTTCGCATTACATTGGTACTGCAATTGCATCTATCATTTCGATTATAATTTTTACAGTTCTTCATACGAACCAGCTTTCGGATATTGCTATTTATTTACCTGGCTCGGTGATACTTACTGCGGCTTATCTTATTTCTAAGAGATCCATTGCATATGTTATGGCAATACATATGTTAAACAATTGCATTACTTTCATTCTAAACTAGACTTGTTCCTGTTGCAGAGTTAAAAAATTTGAAATAAATATTAATAAACAGGGATTACAAGTTAGATAGCGACTAATGATTTGTGTAATTCCTTGCACTTCAAAAAACCACAGTTTGGATGTAAACTGTGGTTTTTTTACATCTTTATTTTTGGAAAAATAATCTAACTCCAAATACTAATAGTACTGTGCCCGTAATCCCCTCCATTATACGGTTCACTCGTTCTTTTCTTAAAAAAGTTCTTAATTGACGTATGAGTGAGATATAAAACAAATACCATATTGCGGTCAAAGTCGTAAATGTGAGCCCTAACAAAAGAAATTGGAGGAAATGATTTTGATTACTCACAATAAATTGGGGTAGAAAACTAAGGAAAAACACAGCCGTTTTTGGGTTTAAAATTGCCGTAGTAAACCCTTGTCTAAAACTTTTCATCGCTCCAATATCCTTAGAGTCCATTTCTACTGAACCTGACATATCTTCTTTTTTATGTAAAGCATTTTTAATTGACTTTACAGCTAAGAAAATCAAATAAAAAGCCCCAGCATATTTTATAAATATAAATAACATAGAGAATTTCATTAGGATGGCAGAGAGTCCTAGCGTAGCCATTATTGTATGAATCATCATTCCAGATATCGTTCCTAAAACAGTCTTCATCCCACCATTTTTGCCATGCGAGATAGTATTTTTTGTAACTAGTGCAAAACCAGGACCAGGCATTATTATGATTAGCATTGCTGTAAGGATAAATAACAAATAATTTTCCATGTTCTAGTATTTCCTTTCCAATTTTTAATTTTGCTTACAGTATAGCTTTTTTCATTAAAACATTACATATAAAAGGCTTGATTAGAAATTTATCTAGGTTATTAGTATCAATTTGACTAAATATTACCCCAAAGCCTCATGGATAAAACACATGAAAACTTATATATAAAATTACAAGTTCAACTCTCACAAAAAACAAGATAAAAAAATAAACAGCAGAACTAGTCCACTGTTTACTTTGCCACACCTTCATGTAATTTTTCTGTATAATCCTTTACATCTTTCCAGCTATCTTTCGCTGTACGTAAATCTTCTTTTATAAACGTAAACTCTTCCGGACTAATTCCTTTTACGTTTTGTAGTAAATTATTGTATTTTGCACCTACTGTATACCATTGATTTGATATGTTTTGTAGTGCTGTAATTGCTGCATCGATCGTTTCAGTCATATTTGTTGTTTTATTTTTTACATCCGTTAAAATTGCGACTTCTGCTTGTGCTCCTGAAATTCTATCTTTTAAATTGGCGATTTCTCTTTCTGCATTTGCGATATCTTTTTTCGCAACCGCAATCATCGGCCCGCCAGCAAGACATGTTATTAGCGCTACGCAAAGTACGCCACCAGCAATGACCATATCATTACTCTTTTTAATCGAATCGTTATATGTATTTATTTGTTGCTCTAGAGCTGGAATACCAGCATTCGTACTTGCCAATATCGATGTTAACTGATTTGTATCCTCTTTGAAACTATTTGTATCTTTCGCCATTCTATCGCGAAAAGCTTTCAAATTCCCTAATAATCCATCTACCTCATTTTGATTCTTTACAATATCCGCATACAACTTTTCTAAATCCGCTTTTAATTTTCCGCTATCCTTTTGATCAATCGCTATTAACATGTCATTATAATACGATTGAAAAGTATTATTGTAATTTATAATATTTTGATCCGTTTTCATAATTTGAGGCTTCATATTATTTAACCAATATGTTGCATTAATTTTTGCATCTCTTTGATGCTGAATCATATTCCCTTTAAATTCACTATTAATCGAACTTATTTTACTTAAATCCGTCTCTTGTTGATTTTGAATTAATTTTGCATATGAATCCATTGCAAATATACTCGATGTCGTTTGTGCCATTACATCTCGGAATCCAGCTGGTCCAAGGGAATAGTTTTTCACATTTTCTTGTAGCACCTTTACATTTTGTTCTGCTGCAAAAGGATATAAAGGAAATGCGTTACTCGTTGCCACTCCAGCAATCATTACCGCTAAAAGACATTTTTTATAAAATCTTTTCTGCATATTTTTCACCTATTCTCTTTATAAGGATATCAAAAGCTCCTGCTCACAACTGAACAGGAGCTTCAAATCATTCATCAACACTTAACGCTCTAACGATTCGTATTCAATTATGCTTTTTTCGTATCTACTACTTTAATATCTTCAGCATAAATCTTTTCTGCATAGTCTTTAATATTTTTCCAGCTATCTTTCGCAATGTTTAAATCTTCTTTAATGAAAACAAGGTCGTTTGGACTAATTGAATCCACATTTTGAAGTAAAGAATTGTATTTTGATCCCATTGTATACCATTGGTTTGAAATGTTTTGCAACGCTGTAATTGCAGTATCAATTGTATTTGTTAAATACTCGGTTTGTGTTTTAATATTCGTTAACCCAGCTACTTCTAATTGAGCAGTTGTAACTTGTCCTGTTATTTTTTGAATTTCAGCTTGTGCATTATCAAGTTCTTTCTTCGCTAATACGATACCAGCTGTACCACCGCCTACAGCCGCTGCGCCTCCCGCAATTAATGCTACCCCTAGTGGTGTTCCTGCACCTGTAGCAATAACTACTGCACCACCGATAATTGCAATTGGCCCTAGAGCTGTCGCAACAGATGAACCGATAATAATTGCATTATATTTACTAATCGCTTCATTGTACGTTGTAATCTGATTTTGCAATAGCGGAATCCCTGCATCTTGACTAGCTAAAATAGATGTGATTTGATTTGCATCACCCTTGAAGTTTTGCGTATCCGACGTCATTTTATTTCGAAATTTTTTCAAGTCTTCTACTAACTGATCCACTTGCGCTTTATTTTCATTAATACTACTTGATAATCTAGTTAAACCTTTCGTAAGAGTCGCTTTATCTTTTGCATCTACCGCAGCAACTAAAGTATCATAATAGTTTTGGAATTTCGTATTGTAGTTAATGATATTTTGATTCGTTGAAATAAGCTGTGGCTTCAATACATCTAACCATTGCTTCGCATTTCCTCTAGCTGTATCCTGGTGCTGAATCACTTTCCCTTTTAAAGCCGCATCAACAGATGATACATTTCCAAAGTTAACATTACCTTGTTTAATAATTGTTAAAGCGTACAGATCCATTACTAAAGCGTTTGAACCTGTTCTTTCCATTGCATCTTTTAAGCCTTCTGGTCCTAATGAGTATTCCTCATAGTCATTATAAGCTTTTGCTACCGCATGAACTGGAGCTTGTTTCACTGTACTTTCAGCTGCATACGTATGGGCTGGCATAATGTTTCCTGCTGCAAATACTGCCATAAGTGCTGATAGAGCCATTACTTTATAAGGTTTTTTTGTCATTTTTCTTCTCTCCCTATATCGTTACTTATTTTTAATGTACTTCAACGTTTGTAACGTAATCTTCAAATTGATTTGTTTGCTTATTCATTTCATCACTTACTTTTTTAATTTGATTGAAATGTTTTTGAAGTAAACTACTATCTGTATATGTGCCTTCTTCAACATTCTTTTGAATTTGGATCATATTATTGTTTAGAACTTTCCAATCTGTTAATAACGTTTCTAAAGTTGTAATTTGACGATCGATTAATTCTGTAAAACTACTTACTTGATCTTCAACGAATGTAATTTGTGTCGCCTCTGCTTCAGTTTGTGATAACCTTTGAATAAGTGGTAGTAGCTCTTTTTGCTTTTGCTGAATGCGAAGAGCGGCTTCTCTTGTTTGACTATCGGCAGCATTTACAATTTCATTACTTAAAGTACCGATAGAAACAAAATCGATTGTTTTCGTTTGTGCAGTTTGATTTGTGATTGTAAATACTTGTTTACCAATATTAATAGAACCTTTAATGATTTCTTGAGGTCTATTCAAAATAGTAGTTAGTTCAGCTTGAATTTCCCCTTGAATTCTTTTAATATCTTCTCTTAATTTCACAATATCTCCACTTGATCCTTGCAGTGTTTTTATTGCTTCATCAGCTTTAATTGATAAGTTGTTACTATCTTTGTCCAATACCGTTTTAAATCGATTTAACTCTAATAAGTCTTGCTCCATACTCTCTTGGATATTTTGTACTTGCAATTGTAGTTTTCCATATGCATTTGTAAAATCTGCTTTTGATTGTTCATCCTCATTTACGTTCCCTGCTAGTTCATAGAGCTTACTGTAATAACTATTAAATCTAGTACTATATCTCATCATCTCTTGATTTAAGTCAATTAGCTTCGGATTATATTCATCAATCCACTCTCTTACATTTGCCTTTGCAAACTTTTGATGATTCGTCAAACTACTCATCGCATTCACCTTAATATCTGGCTGTTGTAAAATAACTAGTCCGTATGCTTGTATTAGCGGTGACTGTGATCCTAACATTCTAATTGAATTGGATAATGTATTTGGAGCAATTACATTTTGTGCATATACTGTTTTCACTTCTATTTGCCCCTCCTTAGCGTAAGCGCTTACAGGAATGAAGCAACTCGTAGATACTGCTGTAACCAATAACCCTGTAATTAAAGTCTTTTTCACTTTAACTCCTCCTATGTATTAGCAACTATTACTATCGCATTTTATTATTCTATTTTCTTGCCCATAATTTGAGATGGTTAAAATAGAGAACGTTCTCACCGCGATTCACGCACGAACCATCTCTCCCCAATTTTATTGCTACAGTACTTACTTATCGTTATAAAACTTTTCATATGTGGTTAGTATGAATAACATTGCATGAATTTTCTATTTCATCTTATTTCCCACATTGATACAGTGAATATATTACATAAAAATATTATTCATTTTAAACTAATTCACATACATAAATATGAAATTCCATTTTGTTTTCATATAAGTTTTGTACTGTAAGGTCATTTAAACACAGCTATTTATATAACGTAAAGAAGTATTTTCATTCCCTTTATTTTCAAGCTTTCATGTCTTTATTTTAAAATATAATCCACTTTACTTTTTCAATTGAAATATCTATATATCACAACAAAAACCTCTACTTACTCACAGATGTAAAAATTATATCAATATATCTTTTGGACTCGTATGCAATTATGCATAGCGTATACACAAAAAGGATAGCTTCACTTTCGTAAAGCTATCCTTAAAAAACCTTCTTATTTTTTCAAATGATATGGTACTGTTGTAATAACAACATTTCTTTTATAGAGTAAATACGCACGAATGAGTAAACTAGACTGATTATGAAGAATGTTATGCCAACCTTTTTTCGGAATGAATTGTGGTATAACGACCGTAACTCGGTAATTTGATTCACTCGCTTTATACTGTACTGTATCAATGAACTTTGTTAGCGGTTGAATAATACTTCTATAATGAGAATGTAAAGTAACAAGCCTTACTTCAGGTTGCCACTTCTTCCATTTCTCTTCAAATTTCTTTTCCTCTTCTCTGTCAAAAGCGACATATACAGCAATAACTTGATCTGCTGAAAGAGACTTTGCATAGTTCAATGAATTTTCTACTACATGTGTCATACCAGCTACTGGAACGACAATTACATTTCCTTCAATCGGAACAATCCGTTCACAAGTTTTTAAACTTAGTTGGTCTCCTACTGCATCATAATGCTTCTTAATTCGGTGGAATAAGAAGATAATTACAGGTAAGAAAATAAGGATTGACCAAACTTGTGCAAATTTAGTTAAAAAGAACATACTCATTACGATAAAACTAATGACTGCACCAATTAAATTGACCGTTAATCGTAAAGCCCATCCTTCCGGTTTTTCACGAAGCCATTTTAATACCATACCACTTTGAGAAAGGGTAAATGGAATAAATACACCTACTGCATATAACGGAATTAAATGCTCTGTTTGCCCTTGGAAAGCTACAATTAAAATAATCGATGCGATTCCAAGTATAATAATTCCATTTGAGTAACCTAGGCGGTCTCCTCTAATCGTAAACATTCTTGGTATAAACTTATCTTTTGCAAGGTTTACTGCTAATAACGGAAACGCAGAATATCCTGTGTTAGCAGCAAGGATTAATATTAAAGCTGTTGTACCTTGTATGAAATAGTACATGAAATTACGTCCAAATGTTTGTTCAGCAATTTGTGAAACAACTGTTACTTCTTTACTTGGAGAAATTCCGTAATAATAAGCTAAGAACACAATTCCTGAAAATAAAACTGCAAGTAATGCACCCATTGCAAGCAATGTTTTTGCAGCATTGTTTGGCGCAGGATCTTTAAAGTTCGGAATTGCATTTGAAATTGCTTCAACACCTGTTAAAGCAGAACTACCTGATGCAAATGCTCTTAATAATAAAAATAAACTAATCCCTGCAACTGGTGTTCCAATCGGCGTGTGTAAAGTTGGTGACACGTGCCCCGTTAAAATATTGTATATCCCTACACCAATTAATATAAATAGTGCCAAAACAAATAAATAAACAGGATATGCTAAAACGGAAGCTGATTCCGTTACACCTCTTAAATTTAAGATGGTAATAAATATAACAAATATAATCGCAATGATTACATTATGTGCATGTAAACTAGGAAAAGCAGATGTGAGCGCATCTGTACCTGCAGACACACTTACCGCAACAGTTAAAATATAGTCAACTAATAAAGATCCTCCAGCAATTAAGCCTGGATTCATCCCTAAATTTTCTTTTGATACAACATACGCGCCCCCGCCATGCGGATAAGCAAAAATAATTTGACGATAAGATAAAATAAGGGCCGTCAATAATACTAATACCCCAACAGCGATCGGAATGGAATACCAATAAGCGATCGCTCCAACACCTGCTAAAGCAATTAAAATTTGCTCTGGACCGTAAGCAACTGATGACAATGCGTCAGAAGATAAAATAGCTAAAGCTTTCGTTTTATTAAGCTTCTGTTCTCCAAGCTCTGTTGATTTTAACGGTCTTCCAATTAAAAATCTTTTAATAGATGAAACCAATGCTGTCCACTCTCCAATAATTTTGTACGAACGATTCTGCTTGTTACAGCCAGCAAACTATTTCTTCAGAAAACAAAAAATGTCTACAAGCCATAGCGAAATAGACTTGTAGACATTATTTTTTTTGTCGCACAAGCTCCACCTTCCTTCTCAATATAACGCTTACGAGGTTAGCTGTCGGATTCGGGCCTATGAGTAGCCCTACCTTTTTCAAGGATTCACCCCATCGGATTATGTACTAATCCGTAAAAACGGGTCCCCCGTACCATGCGGTTTCAGCGATTTAGAAAATTGAAACTGTGGATTATAATACTCCTTTATTTTCAAAAAGTAAACAAAAATTTTTAATAAGAAAAAAATTAAAATGATTGTGCATAATCCACTGAGAAATATACATAATGAATACTAAAAAATCGATAAAGGAGACCCATATGTCTAAAGAAAAGAAGCCTATTTTTTCCGATTCCTATTTAGATGCAGTAGCAAATGAAATTAATCAGTTATATGGTAAACGTGAACAGGAAATAAATTTGACAGATAGAACAAAAAGAAATAAATAATTTGTCATAAAAAAAGAAAGCAATACACTTATATATTGCTTTCTTTTTTATTTTTTCATACATCTAATTCTATTACAGATCTGTTAAAGGTCATCTCTTCATACACCTTTAAATTTTGATATATAGTGCCTAATAATGGTGCCGCTATTGAAAATTGCTCTGCTACATCCAGTAAATATCCTTGCAAGTGCTTCCCTTCAATAAACGAACCCTTTTCCATATCACGTTGCATTGATGACTTCATATCATACGAAATTTTATCAATCGTTTTCATATGTTCCTCGGCAATATTTTCCTTTACGGGAGCTCCTAATACTCTCATGATTTGTACAGATTCCTCAAACACATTACGGATAAAATCACGGCCGCCTTCACTTTCACGGATTGGTCCAATTGGTGCACGCATTAACGTTGTCACACCGGACATTACAGTAATAAATAAATATTTATGCCACATATCTTGCGTAATATTTTCACTTAAAACAAAACTAGATTTCGTACCTGCAAATGCTTTAGAAATATGCTTCACTCTCTCTGAATTTTGAGACTTAATTTCTCCAAACACAAGTCTGTTGGCAGCGCTAGTTTGTACAATTTCTCCTTGATCGTTTAACGTCGTCTCGATAAAGCATAAACCGCCAATTACTTTTTCTTCACCGAATTCTTTTTGTAATAGCGATAAATGAGCGATACCATTTAACAATGGAATGATTACAGTATTTTCGCCAACAAACGGCTTCAAATCTTGAATTGCCTCTTTTAAGTGATACGCTTTTGTTGAAAATAAAATAACATCAAATGGAGAAGTTCTCTCTTCTTTCGTTATTAATTTCGGTTGAAACGAAAAATCCCCGTTAACACTCCGGATTACAAGTCCTCTTTCCTCTAATTGTTTTTTTCGTTTACTACGAACAAGAAATGTAACATCTTCTCTCTTTTCGACTAATCTGCCACCAAAAAATCCTCCGACTCCACCAGCGCCTAATACTAAAATCCTCATACAGCATCCCCCTTTTCAAAATACAATTTTATAACTTTTAATATACATAATATTATACATGTCCTCTGCTAAATAAGCTGAATTTTCACTCTCAATTGAGTATAAAACAGTGGTTATTTTCAAATAAATTTGGGCATGTTGTTTCTATAGCATATATGGAAAGGAAACAATATAGATGGAGGCAATACAAGTAATTGAGGAAAAAGATGTAGCAACAGCTATATTTCAATTTATATTCCCGTTTTCGTTTAAAGCTGGATATGAACAACAGATGTTCCCTTTCTTACAAAAAAACGATTTTCGTCCTTTTCGGCTCGATCATCTCGATGATGAAAATACATATTATGGGGAGTTTAAAGTTTCACATCAAAATATGGAAGCATACTATCTTTCATTTACCAATAAAATTCTCTTTCCTCACTCAGAGCATCAAAAGGGCTTGCAACGTTATTCAAAGGACCTTAACTTAGCTGGACATTTAACAACAAACCTTATTTCAATCCCATTCAAGATACACTCTATTGATGTAACACTTTGTCCTTATGAACTTGGCTTCTTAACAATTCGAACAGAAGTAAACACTGCTCCAAACATGACTTTATCCGAAGCAATCGAATTCGCTGCTCGCTTCCGTGTACTTGAAACTAAAAATGATACAAATGAGACTATTTGTATTGAATGTAACGGAAAAAAGTATTCCCAAGTTGAAAAATTCATTTTTGGTTATTTATTTCATGGCGTAACTGATTTCTTTGAAAAGAAGAGATTAAGAAGTTCATACTTTCAAACCTTCCCTTTCTTCGAAGACCAAAGAATGTACGTCCAAACTTTATTGTCACTAAAAGAAGGAATGGAACTTAATGAAGTGGATGTTTATCGTACTTCTAGTCTTTCCGGATTAACAAGTGATGGTAAGCCATATGTGAGTGCGAATAACCTTCCTTACATTCATGACTATTTAAAAAAACACGCTTACCAGAGATGGGCTCCAAATCGTTATTTCATAATGGAAGAACATATTTTTACATGTGTAACAAATGAAGGAGAACGTGAAATCGCTAAACTTGCTAGTCAAATGTACGGAGAATTTTATTACGCTTTATTATTAAACCTATTCCATAAAATTGTTTTATTAAAAATGGCTAACGCCTATGCTGAGCTAAACATTGAACAAGATACTAATGAAATAGAGAAATTAATTTATTCGATCAATTCGTTCACTGCTAATTATTTTTCTTTAGAATTAGTATCCCAATCACAAAGTGAAGATATTTTCTTTCGTTTAAGAAAACTTTTTAATATTGAGGTTCTATACTCGAACGCGAAACAAAATCTTGATAGTTTGTTTAAATATCAAGAAAATGTCGCCTCTAAAAAAGATAGCCTCTTATTATTAATTTTAACGCTCTACTCTGTAGTGGGCCAAATGTTAGGGTTTACTATGATTGACCTTTTAAGAAACACCGATTCAAACAAAATATCGTCACCTCTTGAATTTTTCGCCCTATTAATTGCGATTAGCGGCATTGTCATTTCACTTATTTTAGGTGCGCAAAGTTTATACCAATGGAGTCTACAACATAAACGAAGAAAAGCTTGGGTTAAACAAACTGTATTGTCTGCTGTGAAAGAGGAAGACGATAAGAAGTAAAGAAAATTAATTTCAAATTACAAATACGTAGCGCGCTGCAGTAAGTGAAATTTTTATGAGCGATTTTCCGATTATATCGGCGCAACTCGAAATATATCAGCGATTTTTTTAATATATCGACTTACCGACAAAAACCGACAAATAACAGGACCGGATAATAAAAAAGGGTGCTCCAAAATAAAACTTGGAGTACCCCTTTTATTATACGAATTCAGTTTACTTCCCTGCTTCGATTTTCTCTAATGCAGCAGCTACTTGCTCTTCCGTTAATTCATGTTGTATTACGTAGCGGTTACGTGGACTTACACGACATTCATGAGAACATGCACGTAAATATTTCGCTTCGTTTTTTTCAGAACATAAAATTTTCTTGTTACATTCTGGATTTGAACAGTTTACATAGCGTTCACAAGGTTCACCTGTAAAATGGTCTTTACCAACGATAACATGTTCTTTTTGGTTTACTGGTACAGCGATACGCTCATCGAACACGTAACATTGTCCATCCCAAAGCTCACCTTGTACTTCTGGGTCTTTTCCGTACGTTACAATTCCGCCGTGAAGCTGACTTACATCTTCATAACCTTCACGAACTAACCAACCAGAGAACTTCTCACAACGAATTCCGCCTGTACAGTACGTTAAAATCTTTTTACCTTCAAGTACTTCTTTATTTTCACGAATCCAATCTGGTAATTCACGGAATGATTCGATATCAGGTTTAATCGCACCTTTGAAGTGACCTAAATCAAATTCATAATCATTTCGCGCATCAATGATAACTGTATCTTCTTGTTTCATTGCTTCATAAAAATCTTTTGGCTCTAAATACTTCCCAGTTATTTCGTGTGGGTTAATGTCATCTTCTAGACGAAGTGTAACTAACTCTGGACGAGGACGTACGTGCATTTTCTTAAATGCATGACCATCAGCTTCATCTATTTTAAATACGATACCGTCAAAACGTGGATCATTATTCATTGCTTCCATGTATTTCTCTGTTTGTTCTACAGTTCCAGAACAAGTTCCGTTAATACCTTCTTTTGCTACAAGAATTCTTCCTTTTAATTCAAGTGAATTACAAAATGCTAAATGCTCTGCCGCGAATTCTTCTGGGTTTTCAATTGTTGTGTACATGTAATATAGTAATACTCTGTATGGTTTTGTAGTTGCCAATGTATTTCTACCACCTATCTAATTTTTTAAATCATGTATAAGTTAACGTTCATATCAAAACATATATAATAAGAAAATGAATTCCATTTTCTTTTCTTTATACTATTTTCTATCAGTTAACAAAAATAAAAAACAAGATTACACATCAAAACACTATGGTTATGTTGTAATCCCAATATATTATATATCATACAAATGCAATTCCATCAATTAATATGCTGTATTATCAGCTTTATGTTCACATAAATTTCAAAAACAGCCCTTTAATTCATTATGTTTCCCCGCCTCATCACACCATAAACTCCCAATTTTTAATAACACCACACCATTCATTGTATTAAGGCATATAATTTGCACTAAGGAAACATTTATGTTCAAATAAAAAATATAACCTAATACATTTAAATGTATTGAAATAAAGAATAAGAATACTTACAATAATTTCAACAAGTTAACATACCAAAGGGGAAAACTACTATGAATAAAGATATATCAAAAGATGAACATGTCCCTTCTCAAAGTACAACTGTTCAATCAGCGCATTTAGCATTAAGCGGACAAACGAAAGGTTTAAAAAGACTATTACCATTCTTAGGTCCTGCTTTCATCGCTTCAGTCGCTTATATTGACCCTGGCAATTTCGCGACAAATATTGCTGCTGGATCACAATATGGATATTTATTACTCTGGGTAATTCTTGCTTCTAATTTAATGGCAGTATTAATCCAAACTTTATCTGCTAAATTAGGAATCGCTACAGGAAGAAACCTTCCTGAAATCGCTCGAGAAAACTTCCCAAAACCTGTTTCCATCGGTTTATGGATTCAAGGAGAGCTCGTTATTATGGCGACTGATTTAGCTGAATTTATTGGAGCTGCACTCGGATTGTACTTATTATTTGGGATTCCGATGTTACCGGCAGCTTTAATTACAGCTGCTGGATCATTTATTATTCTTGAATTTCAACGTAGAGGCTTCCGTCCATTAGAAGCTATTATAACAGGAATGATTTTTATCGTTGTTATCGCTTTTGGTGTACAAGTCTTTTATGCAAAACCGGAATTAAGCCCTTTACTTTCAGGACTATTTATTCCAAAATTCCAAGGTGTAGACAGTATATTACTTGCAGCCGGAATTTTAGGTGCGACAGTTATGCCGCACGCAATCTATTTACATTCCGCCTTAACGCAGCGCCGCGTAGTCGGAACAAATGATGAACAAAAGAAAAAGATTTTCCGATTCGAATTTATAGATATCATTATCGCAATGGTTATCGCAGGAGCAATTAATGCAAGTATGCTAATTGTTGCTGCTGCACTATTCTTTAAAAATGGCTTGCATGTCGAAGATCTTGATGTCGCTTTTAACCAGTTTAGCAACTTAGTCGGTCCTGTATCAGCTGCTTTATTTGGAATTGGTCTCTTATCAGCAGGACTATCTAGCTCTTCTGTCGGTACAATGTCAGGTGATATTATTATGCAAGGTTTCATTCGAATGCATATTCCGTTATACTTACGCCGATTTATTACAATGATTCCACCATTAGTTATTATCGCTTTAGGTGTAAATCCAACTTACGCTCTAGTCATGAGTCAAGTCGTCTTATCATTCGGTATTGCCTTTGCATTAGTACCACTTATTATGTTTACAAGTAGTAAAAAAATTATGGGTGCACTCGTTAATCACCGCATCACTACCTTTATCGCTTGGATCATTGCTATACTTGTTATCATTTTAAATATTTTCTTACTGTATCAAACATTTGTAGGGTAATGAGAAAAGGTATTCCAGTTTATTGGAATACCTTTTCTAGTGAAGTAATTCTCTTCTAATTACCTCTTATATATGTCCCTCTTTCCGGCATCATCGCACCTTTTTCAGTTTGAAAGTACAGTGGCAATCCTTCTGCTAAAAACATACTTACCTTTGATGGATCCTGCCTTTGATGATGAATATGTAAATGGGGCTCACTTGAACTTCCTGAATTTCCTACTTGAGCAAGAAACTCTCCTTCATTCACATGTTGTCCTTCCCTCACATGAATTGACCCTTTCTTTAAATGGGCAAGAATCAGAAATGTGCCTGTTTCATCTAGTCGTAAATAGATATGATTTCCCGCCATTGACTGAAAATCATCTGATCCTGGAATTAAATCTGTTTCATCATTATTGATTGATACAACTGTTCCTGAAGCTGGTGCTAGTAGATCTGCACCATATATTCCATAATCCTCTAACTTACTACTTTTGACTTCAGTAGGCGGGATAATAATATCATATGCCCATCGTTCATTTGGTTTTATAACATGATAGTTCGTTTCTAATCGATCACCGCCCCATCCCACTAACGCTCGTTCATTCAAAGGAAAGCGCACGACTACTTTAGGGCTCATAGAATGTATATCTGCTGGGTAAGCAAGTCCCCCTATATTAGCAAACCATCCTAAGGGCCAAGCTCCAATTATAGAAAAAAGAACTATGAAGAGGAGCATACTATCTATCCGCTTTCTAAAAATGCCTTTCCACACAAATAGTAATACTGACCCTATCAAAATAAAGCTTGATACGAAGCTAAAGGCTTGTATACTCCACCACACAATGACTGATATGACACCTTTAGCTAAATAAACTACACTCCAACTTATAAGTAAAAAAGCAACTAAAATTACTAATACATATTTCTTCCACATGTTGTATCCCTACTCTCATATCTTTGTTCTACATGATACGAATTGAAAATTACAACATACGTAAGAAATACTTACGACTTTCTTACATTTCTTTATACTGCGGTAAAACGATAGTGAAAACTGTTTCTGTATCGTTACTACGTACAGAAATATCCCCTTTATGAAGTTTTGCTATACTTCTCGCAATTGCAAGTCCCATTCCTTTTCCACCTGTATGAGAGCTGCGTGATTTTTCACCACGATAAAACTTCTCAAAAACGTAAGGAAGGTTCTCATCTGGAATACATTGTCCAAAATTTTTAATTTCTATTTCAACATTCATGTCTCTTTTAGAAACTTGAATTAAAATCTCCTTTCCATCTTTCCCGTACATAATACTATTACTAATTATATTTTCGAATAACCTCACCATAAGCGCTACATCCATTTCCACATGTAACTCCTTATCACCTTTCATACAAAAACTCATATTAGCATCATCTAGTTGTGGTACAAAATCAATCATAATTTGTTCCATTAACGCTTTCATATTTACTACACTTTTATGTAATTCAATCTCTCTATAATTTATTTGACAGTATTCTAATAATTCATCTACTTGATTTTTTAATTCATAACTTTTTCGCTTTAATATGCTTACATACTGTTCACATTCTTCTCCATTTGCATGCAGCTTATTTCGTAATAAGTCCGCATAACCGATTAAAGATGTTACAGGTGTTCGTAAGTCATGCGAAATATTACTAATCATTTCATTTTTCATTTCCTGTGATTTTTTTTCATTCTCGACAGACTCTTTTAAACTTTTGGCCATTCTATTTACATTCGTCGCTAATTCACCAATCTCGTCATTTTTTGAAATAGGTATATGTACTTCAAAATTACCATTACTTATTTCCTTCACGTTCTTATTAATTTCAGACAATCTTTTCATCATTGTTTTTGTCATACATGCAAAGTATGTCGTAGTAAAAATCAAAAAAACTATAAAATATAAAAATGAATATTTTTCCTCTAATGCAGTAACATGACTATATATATTTCCAATTAAAATTTGAAACACTATTATACTTACAGTTGCTAACAAGATGCTACATATGAATGCGGTAAAAAACTTAGCTCTAATGCCTTGTAATGATTTAATCTTCAATTTTATATCCGACTCCCCAAACATTTTGAATAAACTTCGGTTCTTTTGGATCCTCTTCAATTTTATTTCTTAATCTTGCGATATGAACCATTACTGTATTATTGCTTTCATAGGCTCTTTCTTTCCAAACGCTCTCATATATTTCTTCAATAGTAAATACACGATTCTTTGCAGCTGCCATTAAATACAAAATATCATATTCCGTTT
The DNA here is from genome assembly GCF_055902415.1 of Bacillus sp. SSR7. Classification (NCBI taxonomy): domain Bacteria; kingdom Bacillati; phylum Bacillota; class Bacilli; order Caryophanales; family Bacillaceae; genus Bacillus; species Bacillus sp. SSR7. Next base: position 222,988 of record NZ_JBVVXV010000006.1, read on the forward strand.
TTGTAAGATTGATTGTTTCTCCATATAACATTACTGTTCTAGACACTTCATCTATTTCTAAACCTCTAATGTTTATTTTCTTTTCTATCACTTGGACAGCATGTTGATTGAAATATGTATACCTTCTTAACTGGGCTTTCACTCTCGCTATAAATTCAATTGTACTAAACGGCTTCACTATATAATCATCTGCTCCCGTACTAAATCCAACAACTTTATCTACATCCGATGATTTTGCACTTAAAAACATAATTGGTAAACTATGTTTCTCTCTAATCCTTCTGCACAATTCTATCCCATCCATTTGTGGCATCATAATATCCAAAATAGCAAGTTGAATGCTATTATTATTTATAATTTCTAAAGCCTCTTCTCCATTATGAGCACTAAAAACTTTAAAACCTTCTTGCATTAAATTCACGTTCATAAATCTAATAATATCTTGATCATCATCTACAATTAAAATTGAATTTTTCTCCATATACAAACCTCTTTTTGAAATATATTCCACAATCAATTTTATCACAAATCAAAACTATAATTCCCTCTTGAATAATCTTTATTTTCAGACTAAATTATATAATAACAACACATTCTAGTTTCAAAAGAAATGGAGTGAAAGTATGTTTCCTATATTGAAAACTGAACGACTCATTTTACGAGAACTTACCGAAGAAGATGCACTGAGTATACTACAATGCTTCTCTAATACTGACGTACTACGCTATTATGGGCAAAAGCCATTACAGGATATTGATCAAGTAAAACAAATCATTCATAACTTTAAGTTGAGTTACAATGCAAGAAGTGGTATAAAATGGGGAATCGAATTAAAAAACAAGAAAGAACTCATTGGAACAATTGGTTTTCACGATTGGTCTTCTGAGCATAAACGGGCCAATATAAGTTATGCCTTTCTCCCTGAACACTGGGGTAAGGGATATGCGACAGAAGCTGTTTCTGAAGTTATATCATACGGTTTCCACACACTTCATTTAAAACGGATCGGAGCAATTGTCTTTCTTGAAAATGAAGCTTCCAATAAAGTGCTATTAAAATTAGGCTTTGAAAAAGAAGGCGTTCTAAAAAATTATATGTATCAAGATGACATTCTCTATGATACGAATTTTTATTCTTTATTAAAATCGGTTTAATAGAATACATGTGTAAAAAACTTGTTTCAGTACAACAGTTATAGGTAGCGAATTTTTAATGACGGATGCGAAGTACTATACATTATAAAACATTAAAAAAGGGCTGTGAGTAAGCTTTTACTCATAGCCCTTTTTTATGTTCTTTTTCTGTTTTCGCAATGCTTTTGGTACGTATACGCAGAAAGGCTCACTTTCCATATAATCCCCCGTCATTGCATATGCTCTAGAACGAGATCCCTCACAAACACCACACTTCCCCTTATCCTTATCTGTATTACGAAGGTTTTGAAACACAGGGGCGTTTTGATAAATTTCAGCTAGCGATGTTGTTCTAATATTCCCGGTTTTAATCGTCACTACCCCACTTGGATATGTTTCTCGGTATAAAGTTAAGAAATTAGGAATTTTTCATTACTCTAAAAATACGCTCTTTAACTGAAGACTATTAAATTAAGTTTCTTAAAATTATATTTTTAAAGGTTTTCAACATCATTACCTCTTTTCTAAAACCATAAAGAATGTACTATCCGGTAGCGCAACAGCATTCCCAGACTCATCTTTAAACTCGATTTTCTCGCTAAGATGTTGTGTATATCCATCCTGTAAATAGTTCATAGCTTGAACGATGTTTACTTTATATCCAAAGATACCCTTTACGAAGTCCTTATATTCGTTTGGCGTAAATATTCCAAACTGCTCTTGCACCTCATGAACGAAGGAATCCTCGCCCCATGTATACGTATATAAGAACTCCATTGCATCGTTAACAGACATTTTGACTGTATTGTCTGCAAGTACCTCATACTGGATTATACGCCCCTTAAATTCATGGGCATACTGCTCTAAGAACTTCATTCCGCCTACATCTTTAAAATGAATCACACGCATTAACGTTTTATCTTCGGTCATGATGCCATCACGAATGATAATACGCCCTCCTGGCTTTAACACCTCATAGGCACTCTGCAGCCCCTTTTTAATTACTTCATGATTGAATTTCTTACCTTCATACTCGATATAAGAGAACAGCTCATGAAGGATAGAAGAATATACAATCGTATCAACCGATTCTTTTTCAAATGAGCTGCTTAAATTGATTGCATCCCCTTTAATGACGTTCCAAGAACGCCCCTCGTTCTGCTTCTTCTTTTTCAACGTATCAATCACGTTTTCGGAAATATCGATACCGTAGATTCGTTTATCCTCGGTCTCTTCTTCAATCATGTCTAGCATGACACCACCACCGGCTCCGACATCTACAATCGTATCTCCCTTTATATAATCAAGAATAATTCGTTTATCATCAGCCGAGCTATTCATATGCTCCAGATACACTTCTTCGTTATGGAATCTATCATATGCATCCTTTCGTAACCCGAAGAAATCAAACAGCAGCACATTTGCCCGAGCATGCATCATATCTACCTTTTCTGCCTCTACACAGAAGGTTATTAACGCCTCACCTACAGCAGAAAACCGAAACGACACATACGCAGTCTTCATATCTTCATCGACTTTAACCTGAAAAGAAACATGCGTTGTATTCGGTTTCTCGTTCTCACGGTACTCCCGTAGATACTTCTCAATAACTCGCTTACGGTACACGTTGTCCTTTTTTTCGCCTTTGAAATCATAATGTAGCTGCTGCATCAATTTCTCGAAATGTATATGCTGAACTTTTCTAGTGCCTATCTCATTCTTTAACATAACAAAAACTGTCCAAATATCCTCAAAGCTAAGAGCATGCATAGAAGGTTCTACATACCACAAATCCTTATTAGATAGGAATGTTTGAACGTCACTCTTCTCGCTCCCCATAATTATATCTTTTTCAAATGCTGACTCCTTATGTTTTGGCGTTAGTCTATGTATACGAGAAGTAAATGGCTCCATATAACCATCAAACAGACCATCAATTGTAATCTTCACATCGTTCTTTACTTCACTCCACAAAGCTTTTGATACGCCCTCAATAATGCATTGGTTAAGATAGTATAGAATCTCCTTTAACCTAACGTCTCCGTATTCTTCTTTATATGTGTTAATTAAATCAACATGAGAATCCAAACGAGCCTCCCCGCGTATATACTGCCCGATTAATCCATGTGTTCTAATTAAATCTTGAATAAACAAATACTCAGTAGAGTTTAAGTTTGTCTCTACACGTTCAATAAACTGAATATCACTAAAGATATCAGCAGAACCCTCGTTATGTACCAATAGATTGATCCCTTTTTTCTTCCATTGCTCCCGCTGTTTTAAAGATCCTACCTTTGCAAGCTCACTATACGTTAGTACCTTTTCAATAATACGATATGCTTCTTCATCTAAAGACAGTCCATCCAACACTTGCAGCGTACGGTGTACATAGTACAACACCGCATCTGTTTTTAATGCACCAAGTACTTGTACATTCTCATAGTTTTGATGTATCTCCTCTGCCTCAATTAGATGCTTTAACCACGTAGGGATTGCAACAGAACTCCCTTCAATATATGTATTTAGAACTTCAATGCTTTTCAACTTATTTCCCCCCATATATAATCAATATCGGTAGTAAGATCTAGGACACCTTCTCCAAAAAGAGCATCACCTTATGTCCCTTCTCCTAAATACTACTACTTGCTTTTTACCATCTACATCTCTTTCGAATAAAAATGTATCAAACCCAGTCTTTTTATCGTGTAAAAGAGAGTTATAAATTCCGTTACTACCACGCCAAGGTTGTAACATATTTTTTGTTGATCTCTTATTTTAACTTCATTAGGAATTTCGGAAGATCACCTCTTAAATTGATAAACATATGTTGTGACAGAATCAACTGAAAACGGAAACGGCAAGCGGGTGCACTCCACTTGCCGTTTTTTCATAGCTTAGTATGTATTTGAATTTCTTTTGCTTTCTCTTTTTCACCCTTCACGCGTACAATTAAATCATATGATCCGGATTTTGAAGCTTCAAAAGAAAGCAAACCTTCTTTTTGAGAAGTGATTTCTTCTTCATAAATAACCTTATCATCTTTTGTAACTTGTAATAAAATCGTACCTTCTTCAACAGCTGCTTCATAAGGGATTTCCACATTTCCTTTTTCAGCTTTAAGTGTTTGTACATCGTAATACCCTTGCAGAGAACCAATTTTTAAAGTCGTTTCGCCATTTTTTTGAACCTTTGTAACTTGTGTCGCTGTATTGCACGCGCTTAACAATACAACAAGAGTGAGAATCATAAATAAACGTAATGATTTCATAGAAATTCCCCTTTTTTATGTATATGTGAATTAAGATTTATTCTTTAACTATTTCAAAAACACCAACACCTAAAAAGAATCACTGCTTTTCTTCAATTTCTTTTTTAAATAATTTTTGAAACTCTAATCATTAAAAACCCTACTTTTTCTTACTTTAATTGTTTCTAAAATGTAGAAAAGAACCCCTAAACCAAATATCTTTTCAGCATTAGAAATATTATTACCTAATTTAATAATAGGTACATTTAATCCGAATCTTTCGCTCCATTCCAAAGGCATATATCCTCTTTTACAGTTTATTAATATCCGGTTATCCATTGTACGAAAAGAAGTTTCGAAAAAATCAAATTCAACTTCTACTTCAGAAAGTCTTATCTCTTTTTCATTCATTAAAGAACCACGTACCATTCCAAATCCTTGTATCATATTTTCTTTAAACATACCTACACAATTATAATTTGAGTCATAAATAGCCCAATCATAGTTTTCAACTTCACTATGAAAATATGCAAGAGTTTCCCCATCCTTTGCTTCCAATCCAATAACTTGCTTGTTTTTTAAAAAAGGTAATTTTGAAGAAATTATATCAGTTGAAACCATAGTTGTTCCTACTATATAGGCCCCATCGGGAGTATATAAACCGTAATGTTTATTATTTTGAGGTAATTCTAGTAAAACATAAGTATCAATATCCCAAAACTTCAAATCATTTTTAGCTATATTCTCTTCTAATAAGTTCCCTTTTCTTAATTGCCAAAATCCAATCCCCCCAAAAACAAACGAAGCTATAACCATAAATATTATTTCTCCCCAATTAACATCACCCCAACTATTATACAGACAATATAATCCAAAGAGAAAAATCCCTGTCCCAATTAAACACTTAAACCGTCCCCTTTTTTTATAATACTCAAATAATTCCACACAAACACCTCTATCAATTCATCTTAATACCCCAAATTACCTTTTAAGTATACCAAGGACAAAATATATAACCTAATATTTTTTTATATAATTAAAAACAAACATAGTTACAGAAAGAAAATGCTTGTATGCTGATCTGTACTACATTCCCTTATTCCTTGTATGCTATATTTCTATTCTTCTCTTTACTTAAACAAACTGCTCAATATTATTTGTTGCAACTTCTTATGAATGTGTAACTACAATTTTGCACTTCTCTTCTTTATATGCTAGGAACACCACCAAAGGATTTCCCGGTCCTCTGTAAAAAAAACCTTACTTTTAAAAAGTAAGGTTTTTTGTATTTATTCATTAGCAATATAAGCATTCTTATAAGTATAAATACCACCAAATTGATGCTTTTCAATTCCTTTTACATAATCCTTTTGTACGTAAGCTGAGCCAATTTGGTAAAGCGGTGCGACCGCAGCATCTTCTAATAATACCTGCTCAGCTTCTAGCAATGCTCCCCATCGTTTCTCTGGTTCTAGTACAAAATCAGTTTTCGCTTTCTTTATTAACTCATCATAATGAAGGTTAGAATAATTCATTTTGTTATTCAGATTACCCGTCGTAAATAGTTCTAAATAACTAATTGGATCTTTATAGTCAGGTCCCCAATTTGCCATAGATATATCGTAAGCTCCTGTTTGTTCTAACTGTAATTTTTGCTTAAATGGCTGTTGTTTAATTTGTATCGTTAATCCTTGCAAATTCTTTTCTAAATCACCTTTTATATATTCTGCCATACGTTTTGCATTATCTTGTTCAAACGTTAAAAACTCGAGGTTTACTTGCTCTACTCCAAGTTCTTTTTTCGCTTCTGCCCAAATCTTTTTCGCATTTTGCAAGTCGTATGAAGAAAGATCTCCGTTTTCTTTTCTAAAATCTTTACCAGTCTCTTCATTTACATGACCAACTGGTACCAATCCACTGGCAGGTTTTGCCCCGTTATTAATAAAATGAGCAACAAAGTCCTCTTTATTTAACGCAAATGAAATAGATTGACGTACCTTTTTACTTGCTAACGCATTATTTTGTTCGTTAAAACGTAGCATAGCAATTCCAGGTTCGCTCGACATATGTAATTCCTTACTTCCTTTATACTTGTCTACAAATTGAGAATTAATAGGCACCCGGTCCAAATCACCAGCTTCGTACAAATTAACAACCGTCATTGTATCCTTTACAATTTGAAAGTTTATTTCGTCTAATTTCACTTTCTTTTCATCCCAATAAGTAGCATTTTTCTTTAATTGAAACTCTTGTTCATGCTTCCATTTCTCTAATACAAATGGACCGTTATATATAAGATTATTAGGTTCCAATGCATAATTTTTTCCTTGTTCTTTCAAAAATGATTCATGCTGTGGTAAATATATAGGTAGTGCTAACAACTGTAAAAAATAAGGAATTGGCTGCTCTAGTTCCACTTCTAACTTATAATCATTTATAACTTTAACCCCAAGTGCATCAAGAGGCATTGTTCCCTTATTAATCTCTTTCGCATTTTTCACGTAAAAGAGCATGGACGCATATTGAGACGCTGTTTCAGGGATAATTGCACGTTTCCACGCAAACATAAAATCATGCGCTGTCACATTGTCCCCATTTGACCATTTTGCATCTTTACGCAAATCGAATGTATATTTTTTACCATCTTCACTTCTTTTAAACGATTTTGCTACTGCTGGAATCGGCTGATCTTGATCATCTAATGCATACAATCCTTCAAATATGTTTTGCATAATGTGTGCTGACGTACCATCCATCGTTTTCGCTGTATCAAGAGAAGGAATTTCTTCTGATACTGTTACATTTAATACTTGTTTTTTTGCCTCTTTATCACTTTTATTTTCCTTATTATTACAAGCTGTTAATAATAAAGATGTAACAAGTGCCATTACCATTAAATGGCTCTTTTTTCGCTTCATGAGTTGTTCTCCTTAAATATAAAATATTATAAAGCGTAATATATTATAGCAGAAATACTACCAGAAAGATGCGACATTCTTTTGAATATTTATTCGTTCAAGAAAAAAGCTACTCTTTAAAAAAGGATAGCTAAAGATTGAATATTTAATCTGCGCTGTTCGCTCAAGTATTTATAAAAAATCTCTTATTGCATACCTCTCTTTTTATTTTAACTTTTCTTCTGTTTCATGTAAATTTCCCCATAACTAACTTAATAGACGTATAGGGTACAGTTTGGTTGGGATATCTTCCTATCTCCATTCAGCAATGCCACTTTGTTTTTTGGAATTCAGATCAAGTAGAAAGTGATATTTTACAAATCTTATACACTTAAGGATTTTGTAAGGATCAAGTAAGAAAAACGTGAACTTTGTTTCGTATAGTCAAAATATAAAGTGAAGGAAGAAAGGTTAGGAATTACCAGAGCGATTACGACAAAATTAGAACTGTTGGTTTTAGATGAACATATCAATGATTTAGACATTGTTACAACAGCACCTTAATTTATCATACCTATTTTTCACCATCACATATTGGAGGTTAAAACATGAATAAAAAAAAGAAAATACAAAAATCAATACTTTCCTTTACCCTGCTCTTTTCTTTAGGCATTTCATCTTTTCCGCTTACAACAGCTATTCACGCAAATACACGTGAGGAACCATCTGTAGAAAAAAAACGAGTCTCTTTAACGGAGCGTACATCATTATTTTTTGAATATCTCCAGCAAGATAAGTATGCAGAGGCACTTCAGTTGACGTCTGCTGCTTTTCAATCCAAGTTTACAGCAAACACATTACAAAACTGGTGGACACAGAGTGGCTGGATCGGTATAAAAAGCATGGGGCCCCCCGTGATAAAAGAACGAAACTTAGTCCATCAGACGGTGGAAATGCCAGCAGTTATCGAAGGAACTACCATACCGCTACTCCTTAAATTTACACCTGGCAGGAAAGTAGATGAAATTGGAGAAAGGCCTCCCAAGGAATCATATACCATCCCGCATCCTAGCTATGATCAACCTGACTCTTATCAAGAACGTGAAATCGTCATCGGAAATTCCACCTATCCGTTACCAGCGACATTAACGGTTCCGAAACATAAGCCTGGTGAAAAGCTACCCGTAGTTGTTCTTGTTCATGGTGCTGGCATCCATGATCGCGATAGCACATATATGGGAACAAAAATTTTACGCGACCTTGCGGTAGGCCTTTCGTCCAACGGAATTGCAGTGTTGCGCTATGAAAAACGCACCTTAGAACACGCATTAAAGATGAGTGCAGAACCTGTTACGTTAGACCGTGATACTACAGATGATGCCATATATGCAGCAAAATCAGCAGCGCAGCAGGAAGGCATTGATCCAAACAATATTTTCATTCTTGGACATAGTCTAGGAGCTGGCACAATGCCGCGTATACTAAGCAAAGCACCTTCCTCACTTGTTAGAGGCGGTATCTTACTCGCACCACCTGCACGGGCATTAACTGACATTGCCATTGATCAGAATCAATACCTCGGGGCGCCAAAGGAAGTAATGGATGAACTAAAAAGACAAGTCGCTTTTATCCAGGATCCTACTTTCAATCCTGACCACCCTCCAGCTGGCTACAATTTTGGGTCACCCCATTTTATGTATGATGTTTCTAGGTGGCGTCCAGTTGAAGAAGCAAAATCACGAAAAGAGCCTTTACTGATTCTGCAAGGAACACGCGATTATCAAGTAACAGTAAAAAATGAATATACAAAATGGCAGGAAGGGCTTTCAAACCGCAAGAATGTTCAGTTCAATGAATACCCAAAATTGAATCATTTCTTCACGGAGGGTGATGGGGCATTAAGCCTTCCTAGTGAATATGAAATCCCTGCTAATGTTCCTGAGTACGTTATCCAGGACATTATTAAATGGGTCAACGAGACAAAAAAATAAGAAACATTTAAATCCTTCATATAATCATTATTACGTGAAGGATTTTTGAAACTAGTGATTTTATCTAAATCATTCTCTTCTGTTTTATTAATAAAAAAAGTTCAGACAAAAAACAGGCTGTGGAGAAGTCTTTCTCCACAGCCTAAAAATACCTATCTTTGTAAACCTCGTTTATAACGACTTGCTTCAAATATAATACGCTCTTCATCTAACGTTTTACATTCGCCATTCCAAACGACACGTTTTCCATTAATAATTACATCGCTTATATCTTTTCCACTAGCAGCATATACAAGGTGTGATAACACTTCATCCGCTGGTTGTAAATGAGGCTTATTAGACGGATCAATTGTAATGAAATCAGCGCACTTTCCAACCTCAAGTGATCCTGTTTGTTTCATGCCGATTACTTCAGCCGCTCCTTTAGTTGCAAGTGTAAGAGCTGTTTCAACCGGTAACGCTGTTGCATCTTGATGAATACCTTTTTGTAATAATGTTGCGATGCGCATTTCTTCAAACATATCTAAATTGTTGTTTGATGCCACACTATCTGTTGCAATACCTACTTTCACTCCTGTTTCTAGCATCGCTTTTACATTCGCTATACCAGAACCTAGTTTTAAATTACTATTCGGGTTATGTGCTACTCGAACATCATGTTCTGCTAAAAATGCACGCTCATTTTCATTTAATACTACACCGTGTGCAATAACTGTTGGGCGTTTAAATAACCCACAACTTGCTGCATATTCTACTGGACGTTTTCCGTACTGTGCTTCAATATCACGTACTTCACGCTCTGTTTCCGAAAGGTGAATATGAACCATCGTTTGATTTTCTACTGCAATACGTGCGCATTCTTCTAACAGTTCTGTACTGCATGTATATGGACTATGCGGTGCAACCATCGTAGTTAACATACCACTTTCATTATAGTAACGCTTCACATATTTTTCAGCTTCTTCAACGGCTTTCTTTTCATCATCTTTCGTTCCGAAGCTAAATAAAGTTCTTGAAACAGCAGCTCGCATTCCACTCTTTGATACCGTTTCCATAATTGCATCTTGATCTACTCCAATTGGATTAAACATATCAGAGAATGATGTTGTACCACTTTTCACCATTTCAAGTAATCCTAATTCCGTACTAGCGACCGCAAGCTCTGGAGTAAACTGACTTTCAAGTGGCCAAATTCTCGTCTCAAGCCATGGTTGTAATAACATATCATCACCAATACCTCTTAAGAGACTCATTACAACGTGTGTATGTGTATTGACAAGCCCTGGTAAAACCCACTTTCCTTTCATGTCAATTACTTCATCTACTTCAAAATCATTAGCGAATTCTCCGCTCTTCACATCTATAATTTGATCATTTTCTACAATGATATATCCATTTTCTATCACTTCATTTTGTTCATTCATCGTTACGATTGTAGCGTTTACATAAGTTGTTTTCAAAAGTATTTCCCCTTTCAACTCTATGAAGTTCCCTTTAATAAGTTACCACCATTATAGTAACTTATTAAAGATTAAGAGTCAAAAGATAATTTCAATTCTTTCGTTATCTTTTTCTTCAACATGCTATATTGTTTTTCATTTGTATCTGCAAATGCTTCTTCTCGATTTGATTCTATATCCATATAATTCAGTTTTTCATTAAATTGAGCCTCTGTAAAATCAAACCTTTGTCCATCTATAAAGTTATAAAAGTGCCACGCCTCTCTTACTTTTGTCTTTTTAATCTCTCCTCCGTATATGTCTTGAACGACTAGAGCTGTAACACCACACTGTCCCTTTGCTGGATTTTCAATTGTCCACTTTGAGCTTGTTTCAATCGACCACGATCTTATTAGTGCTTCATATATTTGCTTTCTCTTTACATGATCCATTCTCAGCTTCTCCTACTATTAATAGTTTTACACATCATATTTCAAAAGAGGCAGTAAACGATCCTTAAAGACCGTTGATGGTGTCTCTCCGATTAACTGTGCGCCCATTTTCAAGTAATATCCTTTTGCATTCGGATCACTATCAATCGTAAAACTTTTTAAGCCTAGTTCATTTGCTTTTTCTATTACATACTTCCAAAGTATTTTCCCGTAGCCTTTCCCTTTGTAACGAGGATGAATGTACAGGAAATCGAGAGCTTTATCATTACTTAAAAATGAGAAAAATCCAATCTTCGTATTATCGTTTTCAAAAACATATACAAAATTATTATTTATATACTCTTCTGTAATAGTTAAATCTTCCTTACAGGCAATTATGAATTCTTCACTATAATTCCACGTCGCTTTTGATTGTAGTGCGAGTTCACTTAATTCATTTGCTTCACTTAATAACGCTTCTCTTATCTTCATGATTCTTTCTCCTCACTTTCGATATGTAAACTATTAAAATGATTCGAAAAGTAATTAAAAAAACCTCTTATTTTCATAAATTAGAGATTACTTTTATAAAGTGAAACTTTAATCAGTACGGCTTGTAACAATATATTTAAAGAAAAAAACGCCATCTTTGAAAGTTGGCGTTTTCTTCTTGTAAAATTTTTTTCAAACTCAATCTTTCGTTTTGCTATTTCTAACGATATACACCTATACAGTTTCTACTACCGCTTCAAGCATTGTTCCATTTTTAGCATAATTCGTATGCCAAGAAAAAGCTTTCTCTAAAATATGAGGAGTTTGTCCACCTCTTGTTTTTGCTTCCTCGTAATAAGCTCGTAACTGGTCACGATACATTGGATGTGCGCAATTCTCAATAATGAGTTCCACTCTTTCTCTTGGCGCTAATCCTCTTAAATCAGCATACCCTTGTTCAGTAACAATAACATCTACATCGTGTTCCGTATGATCTACATGTGAAACAAAAGGAACGATACTTGAAATATTGCCACCTTTCGCAATTGATTTCGTAACAAAGATAGCTAGGCGGGCATTTCTTGCAAAGTCACCAGAACCACCAATACCATTCATCATTTTTGTACCTAAAACGTGAGTAGAGTTTACATTTCCGTATATATCTAATTCTAAAGCAGTATTAATCGAAATTAACCCAAGGCGACGAATGATTTCAGGATGATTAGAGATTTCTTGCGGGCGCATCATTAATTTGTCACGATATTGTTCAAAGTTAGAAAATACTTTTTGCATTTTCTCTTCTGAGAGCGTGATCGAGCAGCAGGATGCAAAATTGACTTTTCCAGCATCCATAAGATCAAAGACCGCATCCTGTAAAACTTCAGAATACACTTCTAAATCTTCAAACTCGGAATCTAGCATTCCATGAAGAACTGCATTGGCCACTGAGCCAATTCCCGATTGTAACGGCGCTAAACGATTTGTTAATCGGCCTACTTCGACTTCTTTTCGAAGGAACTCTATTAAATGCTGTGCCATAATAACAGTTTCTTCATCCGGAGGAACAATTGTCGATGGTGAGTCTAATTGGTTCGTAAACACAATCCCTTTCACCTTTTCAACATCGATTGGAATGCCAATCGTTCCAATTCGATCATCCGTTTTCACAATCGGAATTGGAAGTCTTTCTCCTTGCTTACCTGGTTCATATAAATCATGCAGTCCTTCTAACTGCGTGGATTGAGCCATATTCATTTCAATAATAATGGACTTAGCATTTAAAGAAAACGCTAAAGAATTTCCTATTGAAGTTGTCGGAATAATCATGCCATCTTCAGTAATCGCAACCGCTTCCAAAATAGCAAAATCTACATCCATAACGTCAGCGCGAAGTAACTCTGCTGTATGAGATAAGTGCTGGTCCACAAATAAAAAATCTCCGTTATTAATTCCTTTTCGCATAGTCGCATCAGCTTGGAAAGGCAATCTTTTCCCTAAAATTCCTGCTTCCGCAAATAATTTATCTACATCAGAACCTAAAGAGGCACCAGTATAAACATTTACTTTAAAAGATGTATCATTCTTAACTCGGTTTACAAGCGCAAATGGGACTGCTTTTACATCACCTGCACGTGTAAACCCACTTAAGCCTAAAGTCATTCCACTTTCAATCCATGAAGCTGCTTCTTCAGGTGTAACTACGCGATCTTTCAGACGTTCATCCCTAATTCTATCCAAATTATTCTCCATATGTAATTCCTCTCCCTATGAATATTCATAATTATTTTACACTTTAACAGTATCTAAATAGGGATTTCAGTATACAATGGCAAAAATTCAGACAAAACAGCGAATCTAACCTCTAAAGCAGAATAATTTAGAATCCTAGAAGCTTACGAAAATAACTAGCGTATGACTGACTTACTGGTACCCTTTCACCATTATCCATAGAAAGTAAAAAAGTTGAATGCGTATCAGGATAAATCGCTTTAATATGATTCACATTTACAATAAAGGAACGGTGGCATCTAATAAATGCATCTTTCGGAAGTAAGTATTCGAATTCTTGTAACGAGTATTTATGTGTCCCTGTTAACTCTTCTGCATTCACATACGTCTTTTTATCTTTCGCCTCTAAATACATGACCTTTGAAAAAGGAACCGGAATCCATCCGTCCGTTGTTTTTAAAGTAACGACTGACTTTCCGTCCGTTAAAGCTGGATAAATAGCTGTCACGCAACCTTCAAGCTTCCCATTGTTTGAAAATGGGACAGCCATACCATGATAAGGAATACCAAAAACATCCCGATTCATAAACTCAGAGGTTTTTTGGTTCGTCACCATTGCTTTATGAGCAATCGTTCCTTCCTTTATAGGATCACCGACACTAATCTTTAAATCAATTCGTTTACTTGGCCGATAGTATATATATTCTTTCGTATTCGATACAGCAATTGAAATTTCATCTGAAAATAATTCCCCAACAACATCTAATAGTAAACCTAATGTTTTATCTTCCATTCTATTAACACCTCATTCACTATTATACTACTATTATGAATGAGCATCAGTTGCTTTATAAAATGAAACCTCAATCAGTGTTTTTTCCATCCCGACTAATTATCAATTAAGCCAATCAATTTTTTATGCACAGTTGATGTGGGATAGATTCTTCACTATAATTCCAAATTGCTTTTAAATGTAGTGGAACTTTACTTCGTTCACCTGCTTCAATTACTATCGATTTTCTTACTTTCATAGACTTTAAATCTACTTGCTTCTTATATATCTTGCATTATAAAATAGATAAGTATTCTAAAAAACATTTCATTTAAGGGGGAATTGCCTATGCCGTTGGATTACATTTCAGGTAACGAATAATCCAACATTTAAAGGAGTGCCTGAAATTTGCTAAATTCATACATTAATTCATTTTTATATACGAATATAGAGAAATTCAACGGAACAATTTTAATAGCCCATAAAGAAGAGACTCTTTATAAGCAATCATTTGGAAAAGCTAATTATAATTGGGATATACCTAATACCTCTACAACAAAGTTTCGTATCGGATCAATAACTAAAATTTTCACAGCAGTTTCAATCTTAATACTTGTAGAAGAGAAAAAATTACAACTACATGATACCTTAGATACATTCATTCCTAATTTTCCAAAAGGAAATCAAATTATGATCAAGCATTTACTAAATCATACTGCTGGAGTTGGTAATATTACTGCTCAACATGATTTTTTATCGCAATCTTGTCAACCTCGAACACCAGATGAACTAATACAATGGGTTATTGCATGTCCCTTTGAATCTAGACCTGGTGAAAAATTCAATTATTCGAATTCAGGTTATATTATATTAGGAAAAATTATTGAAGTTATAAGTGGAATATCTTATGAGGAATTTCTTAAAAAGAAAATTTTCTATCCAATCTCCATAATGAACACAAGTATTGATTTGAATCACACTATTCAAAAGCATAAAGCAACTGGCTATGAGTTACATCCAAATTATGGCCTACAGAACGCATCATTTATTCATATGTCTAATTCATATTCAGCTGGTGGATTAGTTTCTACGGCCGAAGATTTATATAGATTTGATAAGGCGCTAAAAGAAAATCGCTTCTTATCAAGTAGGATGACGTCTCGTATGCTTACTGCAGTAATCTTACGGATATGGTTACGGTTGGAATATTGCTATAACTAAAAAAAATAATAAACTTATATTTCATCACGGAGGAATTAACGGCTTTACGTCCTCCTATTTACGATTAATTGACAAAGAGGCTACAATCATCATTTTAAGCAATGTATCAACACTATTAACATCGACTCTTGCTAATGAAATCGCTTCTTATATAGAAAATAATTTTTAAATCTATTATGATTTGAAAAACCGTTCAGCGTTTTGAACGGTTTTTCAAACAATTTAGTTCACCTTAGCCCCATAACACCTTGCTACTGCAACTGCCTGCGCTATATCTAATTTTACATTTTTTAAATCGAAACTTGTAAAATCAATTCTATCAACCATCGCTCCTTTTAAATTTGCACCGCTAAGTTTCGCCTTACCTAACTGTGCACCGGTTAAATCAGCCTCACGTAAATCTGCTTTTTCTAAATTACATTCATATAAGTCCGCTTCAATTAAACGTATACCTTTTAACATTTGTTTACTTAAGTTCGCGAACCTTAAATTCGTGTATGACCAATCACCCGATATGATAGTTATTCCATCTAAATTCGCTTCTTCAAAATCAGAGCCAGTCATTTTACATTCTTCAAACTTCGATACAAATAAATTCGCACCAACAAGCTTACAATTTGCAAATGTAGTTCCTTGATGGATAGAAGCGTTAAAAAGAGCACCGGTAAAATCACATTCTATGAAATTACAATTTTCAGTAGAAATTTCCGATGCATCTATCCCTCTAAAACGACATTTTATGAAAGTACAATTCTTCAATTTCTCTTCTTTAATCAAAACATCTTGAAAATCTATTTCTACATATTCTTTATTAACAAATTCACTCATAACTATTCCTCCATCTCCTTAAAGAAACCTCACTTCAAAAAAGCGAGGTTTTTTCTCATACAATATTGCTTTACTTTTTCACTACTTCTAATAACTTCTTAACAAAATGAATGGAATGATGCGAAGCAGAAGCACAATTATCTTCAAATACTTCTATGCCCGACGCTTCTTCTGTATCTGTTATTGATCTCACTGCTAAAAATGGAATCGTATTTGCATAACAGACGTGAGCTATACTTGCGGTTTCCATATCTACACAAAGTGGATTGTATTTAGAAATTATTTCTACACGACCACTTTCACTAATAAACGCTTCCCCAGTAACAACTTTTCCAAAATAAATATTTTGGATAAATTGATTGTTCTCGATTACTTCACGGCTCAATTCAAGAAGTGTACTATCCGTTTTAAAATATACACTTTCCATCCACGGATGATATTCAGTTAATATCCCTTCATCAACATCGTGATATGCTATTTCTGTTGAAATTACTGTATCTCCGATTTTTAATACTTTGTCAATCGCTCCTGCAACACCTGTTACAATAATATAAGTTACATCAAACTTATCGATTAATATTTGAGTTGCAATAGCTGCGTTAACTTTACATACACCACAATACAATGCAACAACTTCCACATTTTCATATTTCCCACTATAAAACGTTAACATCGCAAGGTTCGTTATTTCTTTATTGGTCATCTCTTCAATAAATGGCATAATTTCATCTTCCGATGGACCGATAATTCCAAATTTCATATATTCATCTCCTTGAAACTATTTTTATATTGTTTTACGCAAAATTCTTTGTCCTCATCTATAACAAATATATACATACAAGCCCAAACTATAAACGGTTTGGGCTTAACTTTCTTATCTATTATGCGCATCTAACCACGAAATCAAATCTTTAAATACTTCATCTCTATTCACTTCATGGAACATTTCATGTCTTCCATTTTCATATAGACGCAGCGTTACATCTTTCACGCCACATTTTTTATAATTTTCATATACTTCTTTTACACCTTTTCCCATATCTCCAACAGGATCACGATCTCCTGAAAAAATATGTATTGGAAGGTTTTGCGGTGTTTTCTTAAACTCTTCTAGTTTATTTACTTCTAATACACCAGAAAATAATTCTCGATAAAAACTAGTCGTACAAATGAATCCACATAATGGATCCGCAATATATTTATCTACTTGACTGTTATCTGAAGATAGCCAATCAAATTTTGTACGATTTGGTTTAAAGTGCGAATTGAAATTTCCGAAAGATAAAAAGTTTAGCATCGGACTTTTCGTTTTCGCTCCGCGTAGTTTCATCTCGATTGTCGCTACTTTATGACCGATACTTCCTAAAAACCCTGGATTTCCACCAGTTCCTGAAATAAGGAATCCATCATACAATTCACCTTTCAATTGTACAGCACGCCTTGATAAAAAAGAACCCATACTATGTCCAAGTAAAAATAGCGGGCATGTCTGCTCTTTTCTTATCGTTTCTGATACAAAAATAACATCAGACACAGCCTCATTCCAACCTACATTTGGTTTAAAATGACCATAATCTTCTTCTCTTTTCACTGTTTTCCCATGCCCTTTATGATCATGTGCATAAACACCATACCCTGCTTCTAATAACGAAGCAATAAAGTCTGTATAAACACCTGCATGTTCTGTCATACCATGTGCAATTTGAATAATCCCTTTCGGTTCACCTTCTGGTAACCACTTGCGTAAATAAATTTCTGATCCATCCAATGCCGTAACGAAACTTTCCTGTACGTTCATTTCGTCAGCCCCCAACTCTATTATGTATCTCAAAAAATGAATATCCATTCATTATTCTTATTATGTATTATATGCAATTGCCTTCATTATGACAAATGACTCACTTCTCCAATTAGCTCTTAAACTAATATATTGACGAACTGAAAATAAAATTATATAGTTACTTACATAAAGTAATTATTATATTTTTAGGAGGTTTCTATTATGATGCCATCATTATTTTTAGCACACGGATCACCGATGCTCGCTATTCAAGATACAGAATATACAAGTTTTTTAAAAACCCTTGGAGAAACATACAAACCGAAAGCAATTGTTATTTTCACTGCTCACTGGGAAAGCGAAGTATTAACGATTTCTTCATCAGATAAAGAATATGAAACAATTTATGATTTTGGAGGTTTTCCCCCTGAATTATACGAAATTAAATATCGTGCAAAAGGTTCTTCTAACATTGCATCCATGTTAGAAACAAAATTTAAAAATAAAGGTATTCCAGTTCATCATAATATGACGAGAGGGTTAGATCATGGCTCATGGACTCTTCTGCATCGCATGTATCCAGAAGCAAATATTCCTGTTGTCCAAATATCAGTCAATCCATTCCTACCTGCAAAAGAGCAATTTAAGATTGGAGAAGCACTAAAAGGACTTGGTCAAGAAGATATTTTAGTAATCGGGAGCGGTGTTACCGTTCATAACTTACGAGCTTTGAAATGGAATCAAACGACACCCGAACAATGGGCAATTGAATTTGATGATTGGATTATTAAACATATGCAGACTACTGATAAAGATGCATTATTTAATTGGGAGAACAATGCCCCTCATGCACAATTAGCAGTACCAAGAGCAGAGCATTTCGTTCCTTTATTTATCGCTATGGGAAGTGGTGAAAATATTGGTGAAGTCATTCACCGCAGTTACGAGCTTGGTACGTTAAGTTATCTTTGTCTCCAATTTTAAATAAAAAGGATGAAGCAATCATTGCTTCATCCTTTTCTTTTTTATTCACCTAGTTAACTAACTTCCAAATGTCGTTTCTCTGATACCTCTTCGTTCTTATTATGAAAATAAACCCAAATGCACGCAATAAACAATAGTGATGATGTAGAGAAGAAAACATATTGAAAACCAGCATGCGCTGCAATTTGTCCACCAAGTATTGGTCCAATCATATTTCCTAAAAACTGAAACGATTGATTATATCCAAATATTCGTCCCGTTACATGGGTTGGTGTATGTTGTTTTAGTAGAGTTTGTACGGAAGGTAATAATCCTGCTTGTGCGATACCTAATAAAAATCGAAGAATTAATAGTTGCCAAGCTGAGGTTACAAATGCTTGCGGAATAAAAATAATTCCTGCAGCAAACAACGCTACAACTAACGTTTTTTGAGGACCGATATGATCTGATAATCGTCCGAGTCTTGGTGCTGCCAAAATAACAGCTAATCCTGTCGCTGACATAACGGCGCCCGCAATTGTTTCAATATGCGCAGTTTGAGGACCAACTAAATTTTTCACGTATAATGTAACAATTGGCTGAACAGACATATTAGCAAGTTGAATAATAAATGTTGTTACAAACAAACTAATAATTAAATGCTTAGCTGGAACCATCGTCCATACTTTTTTCGTTTGTACTTTTTTTGCTTGAGCAGAGTGATTTTCTTCATGTAAGAAGAAAAAAACGATGAGAAAGGAAAGGAATAAAAAAGCTCCTGTAACAAGAAAAACATGGCGCATTCCAATTAACTCAGACAAATATCCTCCAAGTAATGGACCAAGTAAAGAACCGCTCACGCCACCAGTTGAAATTGTAGAAATTGCCCAACCTGAATGTTCTTTCGGAGTTTCTGCTGCAATAAATGTCATTGCGGTTGAAAGGAAACCGGATACTGCTCCCATTAAAAATCTTAGTGCGACTAATTGATATACATCCGTTACAAACCCCATAAGCGTCATAATGATCGCCATACCAAGGCTAGCACGAATTAGCATCAATTTCCGTCCATGTATATCACCAAGCTTTCCCCATATTGGTGATACGATCGCACCCATTAAAAATGTTACACCAAATGCAAGTCCCGACCACTGTGCAATACTAGAAGTGCCAGTCACACCTAATTCCTCAATATAAAAAGATAAAAAAGGAATTACTAAACTCATACCGGCTGCAGTGGTAAAACAACCTAGCCAACAAATCATTAAATTTCGTTTCCAGCTGGCCATTTTCACACCTTCTTTCTTTAGATACCCATTCTACACCCTTTCTTGTAAAAAGTTTAGTAATTTGCTTTACTTGTAAGATTTACTACAAAACCCGCTATTTTCTAGTGAAAATCACTACAATCCCACATTTTTTTCATAATAAAACCAACTCCCACTAAATGAAGTTGGTTAATAATCCATTAAACTATAACCATAAATAAGTGAAACAATGATTCCAACTACTAATATACCTGGAAGTAAATTTGCGACTTTAATTTTAATAAATCCGAGTAAGTTCAATCCAATAGCGGCTATCATAATACCACCTGTAGCTGTCATTTCTACTATAAATTGATTCATTAATTCTTTCGGGACAACACTATTAATTTGTGTTGCAAAAACTGCAATACCACCCTCATATAAAATAACGGGAATCGCTGAAAATACTACGCCAATTCCTAAAGTTGTCGTTAATATAATAGAAATGAATCCATCGATAATCGCCTTTGTAAATAAAATATCATGATTTCCGCGAATCCCACTGTCGAGTGCACCAAGTATCCCCATCGCACCAATTGCAAAAATTAAAGTAGCTGTTACAAAACCTTCTGATATGCTTCCTTTTCCCTTCGATCCAACTTTATTTTCTAGCCAATCCCCTAACAGTTTTAATTTTTCTTCTAATTGTAACCATTCTCCGATTACCGTACCAATTACTAAACTTAAAATAACAACAAGAAAATTTTCACTTTTCAATGCCATTTGAAGTCCAAGCACAGTAACCGCTAAACCGATTGCATGCATTATGGTTCCCTTCATACTTTCTGGAATTCTACTAAATAATTTACCTAGTAAAGTACCAAATATAATACAAATCCCATTTACAACTGCTCCTAATATAACCATTTCTCATTCTTCACCCTTCGAATTCTTTATTTCTATATTTTGGTTTATTCATTGATTTACAGGTTATCTATATGTTAACTTAATATTGAGAATATTAACAAATGTTTTCCACAACATAAATCGCAATTTTTTGTAGTTATACATAATGTAAAACTTCAATTAACGTGAGTTTTATTACCCACAAATTGCGGTATAAATCCAAAAGGGAAGGTATTTATGAAAACTTTACTAAAACGATTTCTGTTAATAGCTTTTTGCATTACACCAATTGTTTTATTAGTTAACTACTCTTTTATTTCAAAAGCGAAAGACAAACCCGATTTGCAAAACAAATCTAGTAAAACCGCTTCAACAAGTGAAAAGAAAATAGAAGACCCGGAAATCACACTCACCTTCTCTGGTGATACAATGTTCGATTGGCAATTACGTCCTGTAATCGAAAAAAACGGGGCTGATTATCCATTCCAACATGTAAAAGAAGAAATAACAAAAGCTGATATTTCTTTCGTTAATTTAGAGTCAGCATTTACAACGAGAGAAAAGAAAGCACCTGGACAGCTATTTTGGATTAAAAGTGATCCATCCACGCTTCAAGCGATAAAAAACACTGGATATGACATCGTAAATATCGGAAATAACCATACACTTGATTATGGGCAAGACGGATTATTAGACACGATTTCTCACGTAGAAAAATTAAAGTTTCCTTACATTGGAGCCGGAAAAAATGCAAAAGATGCATATACAGCAAGAGAAATGACTGTAAAAGGGAAAAAGTTCAAATTTCTTTCCTTCGTTCGATTTATGCCTGATACAAATTGGGTAGCTGGTGACAATAAACCTGGTGTTGCGAACGGGTATGATTTAAATCTTGTAACAAAAACAATTAAAGAGCAAAAGAAAGATGCAGACTATTTAATCGTCTATATGCATTGGGGCGTTGAAAAATCAAATCGTCCGGTAGAATACCAAAAACAATATGTACCTAAAATGGTAGAAGCCGGAGCTGACGCGATTGTCGGGAGTCACCCGCATTGGTTACAAGGATTTGAGTATTATAATAAAGTTCCTATCGCTTATTCATTAGGTAACTTTTTATTCCCAAGTTATGTGAGCGGGAAAAGCGCCGAAACTGGCGTATTAACTTTAACTTTTAAAGGAAAGGATGTCCAAATGTCATTCAATCCTTACATCATTCGAAACAACCAAGTTTCCCCTGTGAATGAGGAGGAAAAGAGAAAAGCTCTACGATATTTACAAACCATTTCAACTGATGTAGAAATTGATGATACAGGGAACATAAAAAACAAACGAAACTAAACAACGCAAAATCTATTTCTCTGTAACATACTTTACAGAATAGGTGATAAACATGCTGAAAGACTTATTAGAAAATGTAAGTTTGTTAGAAAATATTTATAAAATATCTATAGCCGTCCTACTTTTATGTTCACTTTTCTCTGTTAGACTTCTAAAAAAACTAAAACGGGTACGAACACTTACTACCTTTGAATTTACTATGTATGTAATCATTCGTATTGCGATATTTTTTTGGTTAGCTAGCTTTATTCTTCTTGAATTTAATGAATATCTATTTTAACTATAAAAAAGATAGAACAAGCATTATATTTCCTTGCTTGTTCTATCTTTTTTATTTGGATACCAACTTTTTCCTTCTATTAAATAAGCAAATCAAACAAAACAGGATTTTTATTAAGCTCCATAAATTGAATATTATTTTCTTTAAAACGGGTAATTAACTGCGCGTAATCTTCTTTATGTTTTAACTCTACTCCGACTAACGCTGGACCATTTTCCTTATTATGTTTCTTAATATACTCAAAGCGCGTAATATCATCTTCTGGTCCTAATCCTTTATCAAGAAATTCTCTTAGCGCACCTGAACGCTGCGGGAATTCAATGATGAAATAATGTTTTAATCCTTCGTAAATGAGAGAACGTTCTTTCATCTCTTGCATTCTATCAATATCGTTATTTCCACCGCTTAGCGTACATACAACTGTTTTACCTTTTATTTCATCTCTATATAAATCAAGCGCCGCAATAGAGAGTGCACCAGCTGGTTCAGCTACAATCGCATTTTTCTTATACAGTTCTAAAATCGTCGTACAAACCTTTCCTTCTGGTACTAAAACGATGTCATCAATTACATCTTTACACGTTTCAAATGTTAACTTTCCTACCTTTTTAACTGCTGCTCCATCAACAAAACTATCTATTTTCTCTAACGCGACATTTTCATTTTGAAGAAAAGCCTCTTTCATAGATGCGGCTCCCATTGGCTCTACCCCAATAACCTTTGTAGTAGGACTAACACCTTTCACATATGTACCAACACCTGATGCTAATCCACCACCACCAATTGCTGTAAAGATATAATCAACTGGTTTCTCCATATCATGCATAATTTCAACTGCCACAGTCCCTTGACCAGCAACTACATACGGATCATCAAATGGATGAACAAACGTCATTCTATTTTCTTCACAATAACGCTGTGCTTCTTGAAAAGAGCTATCGAATGTATCACCAACTAATACAATCTCTGCGAAATCACCACCGAAAAATTGAACTTGTGATACTTTTTGCTTCGGTGTTGTTGTTGGCATGAAAATTTTTGACGGAATCTTCAATAAATTACACGTATAAGCTACCCCTTGTGCGTGATTACCAGCGCTTGCACAAACAACACCGTTTTGTAATTGTTCTTTCGGTAAGCTTTGAATTAAATTATACGCACCACGAATTTTGAAAGAGCGAATCAATTGTAAATCTTCTCTTTTTACATAAACGTCACAATCATATTTCTCAGATAAAACTGTATCACGTTGTAACGGTGTTTTAATAACGATATCTTTCATGCAATTATGGGCCATTAAGATATCTTCAATTTTCACTCTCTCCTTTACCTTTTGCACCATTTCATATCATCCTTATCTCTTTTAAATTGGCTCAATCAAAATTCGGGACTTTTAGGACTGCACCTGTATTCGCCGACGTTACCATCTGTGCGTAGCGCCCAAGCCAGCCCGTTTTCACTTTCGGTTCTGGTCGTTTCCATTCTTTTTTACGCTGATCTAATTCTTCTTCACTCACTCTTACTTCTAACAATCTTTCCTCAACATCGATACAAACGATATCCCCTTGTTCAAGAAGTGCAATCGTTCCGCCCGCAGCTGCTTCTGGTGAAATATGCCCTACTGAAATACCACGTGAAGCACCAGAGAAACGACCATCCGTTAATAGCGCAACATCTGCACCTAATCCCATGCCAGCAATTGCTGACGTTGGTGCTAACATTTCCGGCATACCAGGGCCACCTCTTGGTCCTTCATAGCGAATAACAACTACATCCCCTTTCTTAACCTTACCAAGCATAATGCCCGCAAGCGCCTCATCTTGTGAATTAAAAATAACGCAAGGTCCTTCAAATCGTTTTACTTCGGTCGCTCCGCTTTTAATAACTGCCCCATCTTTCGCAAGATTTCCTTTTAATATACGTAATCCACCTTCTTCACTATGAGGGTTTTCAAGAGAATGAATAACTTCCTTATCTTTAATCTCTGCATGAGCAATATTTTCTCTTAATGTTTGTCCCGTAGCAGTAATACGATCTAAATGAAGTACCCCTTCTTTTCGGCTCATCTCTTTCAAAATTGCACTAATCCCGCCCGCGCGATCAATATCCTCCATATGCCAATTGGAAGCAGGGCTTACTTTACATAAATGTGGTACACGTCTTGAAACGGCATCAATACGGCTCATATCATAATCTAGTCCTGCCTCATGTGCGAGTGCTAGTGTATGTAACACTGTATTTGTTGAGCCACCCATCGCCATATCAAGCGCGAAAGCATCATCAATTGCTTCTTCCGTTACAATGTCTCGTGGTTTAATATCTCTTTCAATTAAAATCTTTAATTTCTCTGCTGCTTGTTTAATTAATTCTTCACGTCTTGGATCAATAGCTAAAATACTCCCGTTACCAGGAAGAGCTAACCCTAATACTTCGCATAAACAGTTCATAGAGTTCGCTGTAAACATACCGGAACAAGAACCACAAGATGGACAGCCATGATCTTCAATATCCTTTAACTCTTCTTCTGAAATTTTTCCAGATTGATATGCTCCTACTCCTTCGAACACAGAACTTAAATCGACAACTTCTCCTTTAGATGTTTTCCCGGCCGCCATCGGACCACCTGAAACAAAAACAGTTGGAATGTTAATACGAAGTGCCGCCATCATCATACCAGGTGTGATTTTGTCACAGTTTGGAATACAAATCATACCATCAAACCAATGGGCATTTACAACCGTTTCTACTGAATCTGCAATAATTTCACGACTCGGAAGCGAATAACGCATACCGATATGCCCCATCGCAATACCGTCATCTACTCCAATTGTATTAAATTCAAATGGAACCATACCTGCTGCACGCACTGCTTCTTTAACAAGTTTCCCAAACTCATTTAAGTGCTTATGACCTGGAATAATTTCAATAAAAGAATTACAGATTGCTATAAACGGTTTATCAAAATCTTCATCTTTCAAACCAGTTGCTTTTAATAAACTACGATGCGGCGCTTTATCAAAACCTTTTTTAATCATGTCACTTCTCATCTTGTCAAATCCCCTCTTACGTATTTTTCACTTGCAATCTATTACCCTATTTCTTTACTAATTCTTTCGGTGCATCAATCCAGCTCATCATTTCACGAAGCTCAGCCCCTACTTTTTCTAACTGATGATTTTGCTCTGCTTTTTTCATCGCATTATATGTTGGACGCCCCGCTTGATTTTCTAAAATCCATTTCTTCGCGAATTCACCTTGCTGAATTTCTGTAAGTACTCGTTTCATCTCTTTCTTCGTTTCATCTGTAACAATTCTCGATCCTGTTACATAATCTCCAAACTCTGCCGTATCGGAAATAGAATGGCGCATGTTCGTTAAACCACCTTCGTACATTAAATCAACAATTAACTTTAATTCATGTAAACATTCGAAGTATGCAATTTCAGGTCGATATCCGCCTTCCGTTAATGTTTCAAAACCAGCTTTTACAAGTGCAGTTACACCTCCGCAAAGTACCGCTTGCTCACCAAACAAATCGGTTTCTGTTTCTTCTTGGAATGTCGTTTCAATTACACCTGCACGTGTACACCCTACACCTTTTGCATACGCAAGTGCTACATGTAATGCGGTGCCTGTTGCATCTTGATGTACTGCGACTAATGCCGGAACACCATTTCCTTCTTGGAACACACGGCGAACGAGATGACCTGGACTTTTTGGTGCGACCATCGCTACATCTACGTAACTTGGCGGATTAATTTGTCCGAAGTGAATATTAAATCCATGTGAGAAAAGTAACATTTGCCCTTCACGGAGATTCTCTTCTACTTCTGCTTTATACACATGTGCTTGCTGTTCATCTGGCAGTAACATTTGTACAACTTGCGCGGTTCTAACTGCTTCTGAAACAGACATTACTTCAAACCCGTCTGCTTTTGCTACTTCAAAAGACTTACCTGGTCGAACACCAACTACAACTTCCACACCAGAATCACGTAAATTTTGCGCCTGCGCATGACCTTGAGATCCATAACCAATTACCGCAACTGTTTTCCCTTGTAATAACTCTACATTTGCATCTTTCTCATAATACGTTTTCATTTTCCATACACTCCTTATAATTTATTTACTTGCAGTACATCAATTAATTTTTTCAACTGACTAACGAGTAATGTCGCTTCATTTTCAGTACAAACTGCTGTGAGTTTCATTTCAGAAACACCATTATTATCTCTTTCGTTTAAATGTAAAGAAGAAATATAATAACCACGCCGAGCAAAAATCCCACTTATACGTAATAAGACGCTTGGCTCGTTATGAATAACGAGTGAAAAAGTATGACTCATTCTTCCCACCTCTTCATAATCATTTCGTTATTCCCTTTGTTTGGCGGAACCATCGGAAATACGTTTTCACCTTCTTCTACACAAAAATCAACTACGACAGGACCTTCATGAGCAAATGCTTCTAACATCACTTGTTTCGCCTCTGTTGAATTTGTTGCCCTTAACCCCTTCACTCCGTATGCTTCTGCCACTTTCACAAAATCTGGTGATCCAATTCTCGATTCTGACAAACGATTTTCATAAAACATTTCTTGCCATTGCCTTACCATCCCTAAAAATTTGTTATTTATAATAAACACTTTGACAGGGATGTTATTTTCAGCAATTGTTTGTAGTTCTTGAATGTTCATTTGAAAAGAAGCATCACCTGCAATACAAATAACAAGTTCTTCTTCTTTTGCAAGCTGAGCACCAATTGCCGCCGGGAAACCAAATCCCATCGTTCCAAGTCCACCAGATGTTAGAAAAGTCCTTGGGTTTTTCGCTTTATAAAAATGCGCAGCCCACATTTGGTGCTGTCCTACTTCTGTCGTAACAATCGCTTCACCATTTGTTACTTCACTTACTAGGCTAATAACATGTTGCGGTTTTAAATCACTTTCTTTTTGATTATAGGAAAGAGGGTATTCCGCTTTCCATTCCTCGGTTTTCGTAAGCCATTCATCTGTCTGTGTATAAATCGGCATATGTAACAACATGTGTAACGCTTTTTTCACATCCCCAACAACTGGATATTCCACAGTTACATTTTTATGAAACTCCGAAGAATCTATATCAATATGTACCTTTTTGGAATGGGGAGAAAAGAGTTCTAATTTTCCTGTTACACGGTCATCAAAACGAACACCTAAAGCAAGCAGTAAATCACATGCTGTGACTGCCATGTTTGCCGCGTACGTTCCATGCATACCGAGCATTCCTAAAAATAACGGATCTCCCGGCGGATATGCACCCAGTCCCATTAAAGTGGAAACGACTGGAATACGATTCTCACTCGCAAATTTGATTAGTTCCTCAGATCCACCCGAATGAATGACACCTCCTCCAATATAAAGAAGTGGGCGTTTAGCTTTTGAAATTTCTTTAGCTACTTCTCTAAGCTTTATACTGTCTGGCATAGGCTCTATTTTGTACCCTGGAATCTCAATTACTTCATTGTAAAAACTTGTTACCTTTTCGTTTTGAACATCTTTTGGAATATCAATTAATACTGGTCCCGGCCGCCCGCTTTCGGCTATGTAAAAAGCTTCTTGTACAATGCGTGATAAATGATTCACATCACGAACTTGGTAATTATGCTTCGTAACAGGTACTGTGATTCCAACAACATCCGCTTCTTGAAATCCATCTTTACCAATTAAGGACCTTGCAACTTGCCCTGTAATGACAACTAAAGGAATCGAATCCATATAAGCATCCGCTAAGCCTGTAACTAAATTTGTCGCTCCCGGGCCAGAGGTAGCAAAGACTACCCCGACCTTTCCAGAAGCTCTCGCATATCCTTCTGCCGCATGAATGGCAGCCTGTTCATGGCGAGTTAAAACGTGCTTCAAACCACTTCTATATAACGCATCGTATACTGGCAAAATCGCCCCGCCCGGATAACCAAAAACAGTCGTTACGCCTAATTTTTTCAAACATTGAATCACGTGTCCGGCACCTGTCACTTCTTCACACTGTAATTTCTCACATGCTGTATACTGCTGCTCCATTTCAATTAACTCCTCTCCCTTTCTATGCTAAGCTCTCTGCAAGTCCTGGAACACGTACGCCTCTTTCTCTCGTTAACTTTTTAAATTCCTCTGTCAATTGTTTCGTTACACTTCCTGGTTTCCCATCCCCAATTTCTCTTGAATCAACTTTTACAACTGGAATTAATTCTGCTGCCGTTCCTGTTAAAAACACTTCATCCGCTACATATACGTCATGGCGAGTGAATGGTCTTTCCTCACATGGGATACTCAATCGCTCACATAACTCGATAACACTATTTCTCGTAATACCTTCTAACGCCCCTAAATACGAAGGCGGTGTTAACACTTTTCCATCTTTCACAACGAAAACATTATCTCCAGATCCTTCACAAACATATCCTTGTTGATTTAACATAAGGGCCTCTAGCACTCCTGCTTGTGCCGCTTCAATTTTTACAAGTACATTATTTAAGTAGTTCATCGACTTAATGCGTGGGTCTAATGCATCTGGTGTATTACGTCTTGATGCAACAGATACAACACTTAGTCCATTATCGTAAAATTCTTGCGGGAATAACTTTAATTGTTCTGCAATGATAATAACGCTCGGTTTCACACAACTTCTAGGATCAAGTCCTAAGTCCCCTTTTCCTCTTGAAACAATTAAGCGAATGTAGGCATCTGCATACTCATTTTTTTGAAGTGTCTGTAAAACCGCTTCTTCCATTTCTTCAACTGTCAGTGGGATTGTAAGTAAAATAGATTTTGCTGATTCATACAATCGTTTTACATGCTCTTTTAAACAAAATACATTTCCACCGTAACTACGAATCCCTTCAAATACACCATCTCCGTATAAAAAACCGTGATCATATACTGAAACAACTGCCTTTTCTTTTTCTACAAATTCCCCATTCATATAAATGTACTGGTTTCCCATCTCACATCGCTCCTCTTTTTTTCTCTCTATTTTTGCAATCCATTTCCATATCGATTGCTGAGACGAGTTATTTTAACAGAATATTCAGTATATAAACTCTAAAAATATACTCGTCTCAACAATCGATTACATACATACTTGTAGTGATCCATTGCTGAGACGAGGGAATCGTGGTACCACTCAGCTTCCTTACACTTCTCACGAAATATAAGCTCTGCAAGTCCAATTAGACTTTTGTTTTTCTATCGGAAACAACTCCGCTACTTTTTACTAGTTTTCAAAAGTAGTGCTCCGAGGTGATCTTCAATAATGAAATTGTTACCACCCTCACAGCATCTAGGTAGCTCTCTGAAACAATTTTTATCATTTACTCTCCTCTTCTACGCATTCTCTTATTGTATTTTTAAAATAAAAACTCTCGCCTCAGCAATCAACTACTACAATTTAGTAGCTTTGATTGCTGAGGCGAGAGTTTCGCGTTACCACTCAGCTTCCTTATACTTCTCACGAAATATAAGCTCTGTAGGTCCAATTAGACCCCCGTCCTTTTACCGGAGACGATGCCGTCGCCCTCTACTCAGTTTCCCTTTCGCAAGCGATGCTCCGAGGTGATCTTCAATGATTCGATTGTTACTACCCTCACAGCCTAGGAGCAGCTCTCTGAAACGATCATAATCATCTACTTTCCTCTTCTTTGCATATGCAATATATAAAGTTAGAAAATTCTTAATTCACTTTTATTTGTTACACGTATTATAGGACGTTGTTCTTTTCATTGTCAACATGTTTTCAGAAAATATTTTTAATAATACATATATTTTCGAATCTTTTTTATTGCGTAATAAAACGTTTTGTATAATACTATATAAAACATATATATTTAGGAGGATTACAGCAATGTCCGAAAAAACATACGAACTCGCAACCTTTGCAGGCGGTTGCTTTTGGTGCATGGTAAAGCCATTTGATGAACTTCCTGGTATTCATAAAGTACTTTCCGGCTATGCAGGTGGTCATGTAGAAAATCCAACATATGAACAAGTTAAAGCTGGTACATCTGGTCATTTAGAAGTCGTACAAATTGCATTCGACCCTTCTATTTTTCCATATAAAAAATTACTAGATTTATACTGGCCACAAATCGATCCAACTGATGATGGCGGACAATTTTTTGACCGTGGTCCATCTTATCGCACCGCTATTTTTTATCATACTGAAATACAAAAAGAGCTTGCTGAAAAATCAAAACAAGCTCTTGCAGAAAGCGGTATGTTTAAAGAGCCAATCGTAACTGAAATTCGCCCGGCTGCACCTTTTTATGAAGCCGAGGAATACCATCAACATTTCTATAAAAAGAACCCAGAAAAATACGCTACTGAGCAAAAGGAATCTGGCCGTGAAGACTTTATAAAAGAAAATTGGCAAAAAAAATAATAAAAAGGCATCGTGCTTTTTAGTACGATGCCTTTTTATTTTTGATAAAAATACCATACAACGATAAAAACAAAAGCTGTTAATGTCCAAAGTATTATCTCATTTTTAGCTTTATTCTTTTTATTAGTCATTTTATTTTCTCCTTATAGCTATTCAACATATTCAATTTCATTGTCCACCTTATATACGTGAATACATCTTTACAAATCCTTATAACAAGACCACCAACGATTGCAATTGAAATTACTAACATCTGTACAAAACTAAGAGTAGTTGTGTATGTTATGTAGATAACAATGCATACAAGTAAAACATCCGGTAAAGAAAGCAAAAACTTTTTAAGCATTTTTCAGCTCTCCTATGTTGTATTTATAAATTATATCTCTCAAAAAGGAAATCTATTACCATTCTCAAAATAAAAGACCTCCAGTTTAAGTACTAGAGGTCTTCCATTTTATTTCTTTAATCGCTCAATAAAATCATGTAATTTATCAAGTGACTTCATATTCTGATTACAAGCTACACCATCTTTGCAAATATAGTTTCCCTTTTTAACGAAAGTTCCTGGTATATCACCTTTAATTTCAACTAAAAACATCCCAACTTCTTCATGTCCATGACATAATGAACAAATGCTTTTTTTATTTAAACTTTGGAACGTTCCTTGCAGACCAACAAACTTATTTTTATCATTTTTCGCTATAATAAATTTCCTGCTTGACCCTTTATCAATCCAGCTTAAATAAGATAGTTCTTTCATATCCAATTCTTCCATATCAGGAAGTTTCAACTTTTTCACTTTAGGAAATAATTTTTTTAATGTTTGCGCTGTAACTTCCTGAAACGGAATCACATACGGATTTATTTTCGTTAAAAATGATTCTGCATCTTCTCTATTTTGAACTGTTAATACCGTATCAATTAACTCTTTCTGTTCATCCGTTAAATTCTCAAATACATGTATTATTTTTTCAATTGCTAATGATTTTAACGCTTGAATGACACCTCTATCATTTGCCGTTGCATGCCCATTCGCTAAAATATACGCTTGTGATTTTATAAAATTGTATTGATCACTTCTAATAAAAGCTTCCATCTTTATCACTCCATACAAATTGTTGATCTAGTTTTATTGTATACAATGATTACGTTTTTTGATATGTAAAAGATAACTTAGAAACAAACATTACATACATCACTTATTCTCTACCGCTGCATTTCCTGACAAAAGAAGCCATCATCTGTTTTCCATTCCGCATATAATACGTCTTCAAACTTAGTTATCCCCTTTTGTTTTATTTGCTTATACAGCCATCCTTCATCAAAACCAGCTTCTCTCAAATTATCTTTCACTACTTTTCCGTCACTAATTAATGAAATTGGTAAATATACAGGCTTATGTTTTAAACTTAAATCATTTATAGTAGGAGATTCATATTCGCTCTTTTTCAGAACACTTATGTTTCCGTTAGGTTCCAATATCATATATTCAACTTCTCGAATTGAAAAAATATCTTTTTGTTGTCTAAGCATTTGTTGTAATTGATTAATATCCAAATGATTTGAACTTAATTGTTCTCGGTCAATCTTTCCATTACGGATAATGATAGAAGGGGAGCCTTCAAAAAAACTTCTCGTCCCTCTAAATTTTTGTGTTATCACTTCTATTGAATAGATTAACACTACCCATACAAGTACTGCATATAAAATAGACCATACTTTTATTTCCGGATCATATATAGTATTTCCGACTAATTCTCCGAGAACAATGGCAGAAATAAAATCAAATGGCGTTAACTGAGATATTTGTGTCTTCCCTAATATTTTAGTAGCAATCAATAGCACAAAAAAACCAAAAAATAGTTCTATCGTTATTTGTCCTAAATGATTCATATATGCTCACCTTTCTGCTTTTCACTCAAATGCTCTATATTCTAGTAAAAAAACGGCACATTTTTTCTATTATCTTGTCCATTTATACACAATATATCCCGTACATACAAAGCAAAAAGAGTCTAGTTCAAAATAATATTTGAACTAGACTCTTTTATCTTCATTTAGAATACACTATTTTTTTAATCGTTTCTCCGGAAAGAAAATACTCCTCTGCAAGTTGATGAACCGAAATCCCACTTTTAAATGCTTCTTTAATCGCTTTATTTCTTTCATCTAACTGTTTTCTTCCTCCAGATCGTGTACCCCATTTATAACGTTTTGTTTCTTGTTTTGGAATGTATATTGTTTCACCTTGTATATACTTTTGAATTTCAACAATTAAACTTTCTGGTAAAACCGTCGCTGCTTTAACGTATTTCATTTCTGCTCGCCCCTTATTTTTTATGGTTCATTTCAATAAGGTGCAAAGCCAAATATAAAAAATGATACGAGCTCATTTAGGCGATTGTATATTACTTGTCTACCTCACGCAAAGTATCGCCATTTCCATACTTGGCTTTGCATGAGACGCTGCAGTGTCCGGCAATTGAATTATAATCGCCATGTAAACACCTCCTAATATACCTTTTTCATTACATTATATGATAAATCCCTTCCCCTTGCATCCACATCCTTTTTAAAGCATGAAATTACTTAGTTTGATATAATACTTTTTAGTCCAATCAAAAACTATAGTGAGGTCGCGTTATGAAGAAGAAAAAAATCATTACAATCGTTACAATATTCATTATTACTGTAGCATTATTCGGAACATACAAATTGATGAATGCAAGAAGCTTTCAATTATTTGGAGATTTAACAAATCGAGTAGAAACAAATGAAAAGGTGATTGCTTTAACTTTTGATGATGGCCCTACTAACAATGTAAAACAAATATTACCGCTACTAGATACATACAATGCAAAAGCTACTTTCTTTTTAATTGGAAATGAATTGGAGAAAAACCTATCGTTAGGAGAATCTATCGTACAATCTGGACACCAAATTGGAAACCATACATATTCTCATAACAGAATGGTTTTTAAAACACCTTCTTTTATTAAAGAAGAAATAGAAAAAACGAATGCATTAATCCGCCAAATAGGATTTACAGGCGCAATTGATTTTAGACCACCTAACGGGAAAAAGCTAATTGGTCTGCCCTATTATTTAAATAAAAACAATATCGAAACAATCACCTGGGACCTTGAACCTGATACTTTTTATAAATCTGCTGCTGATAAAATTGAATATGTTAATAAAAATGTAAAACCAGGTTCTATCATTTTACTGCACTCTATGTATGATGAGTCTAATGAAAGTTTACAGACCATTGAAGGCATTTTAGACTCTTTATCTAAGAATGGCTATCAGTTCGTAACAGTAAACGAACTGCAAAAAAGAGTAAAATAAGAAAGGTAGCGTATCATTGTATGATAGGCTACCTTTCTGTTTAAATAATGCCAAGTACATTTAAAAATACGATAATAATCGCAATTGGAGCGATAAAGCGAAGTAAGAATAACCATAATACGAACAATTTATAGCCTTTATTTTTACTTACACCAAGCTCTTTCATTAATACATCTTTCTTCATTTTTAAAGGAACGAAGATAGAAACTAATAAAACACCAAGTGGCATGAGTACGTTACTAACTGCATAATCTGCTAAATCAAAGACTGTCTTTCCGAAAATCTTCAGATCGCTTAATATACCAAATGACAATGCTGATGGTACTCCCACAACGAAGATTAGTAATCCTACGATTAACGCCATTTTTTCACGTTTTCCTTTACCTTTTGCAGTTAAAGATGCCACGCTAATTTCTAACATCGAAATGGCTGATGTAATAGTAGCAAAGAAGAATAGTAATAAGAAAACAATGAAGAATAATTTTCCAAATGCCATTTTACTGAAAATAGCTGGCAATACGATAAATAATAGTCCCGGTCCTTGAGATGGTTCCATTCCAAATGCGAACACTACTGGGAAAATTGCAAGTCCTGCAAGTAATGTAATCACAAGCGTTAAAGCTACGATAGAAAATGCTGAACGCGGTAAACTTTCCTCTTTCGGTAAGTATGAGCTATACGTTACCATTACTGCTACTCCGACTGATAGTGAGAAGAACGATTGTCCCATCGCATATAAAATAACTTCTGATGTTACATGTGAGAAATCAGGTTGTAAGAAGAAACGAACTCCTTCTCCGGCACCATCTAATGTAAGTGCACGAACGATTAATACAAAGAATAAAACGAATAGTGCTGGCATGAAATATTTATTTACTTTTTCAACACCATTTTGTACACCTTTACTTACGATAAAAATAGTAATAAGGATGAATAATAGCTGTGAGCCAACTGCTAAATACGGATTGGAAATGATTTCACCAAACGTAGCTTCGTATGCGCCATTCCCTTCCCATAGTCTACCTGTAATTGCATTCCATAAATATAATAAAATCCAGCCTCCTACAACACTGTAGAAAGAAAGTAATATGAAACATGTTACAATCCCTAATTTCCCTAACCATGGCCATAGTGTTTTTGGTGCGATTTCTCTATACGCATCAACGGCCTCTTTTTGTGTACTTCTTCCGATAACAAATTCAGCTAATAATAGCGGTAAGCCAATTAATAATGTGAAACCGATGAAAATAAGGAAGAACGCGCCGCCCCCTCCAATTCCGGCCATGTACGGGAACTTCCAAATTGCCCCTAGACCAATCGCTGAACCTGCTGCAGCTAATACGAAACCTAATTTCGATGTCCATTGCTGTGAATTCATTTGTTAATCTCCTCTCTTTATCTTTTTCTGTTTTACAATTCGGTATTTATATTGTTCTATCCCCACTCTTTCCTAATACGTTCACTTCCTCCCTACTAATAAAAAACGCCCCTACGTAAATACGTAGGGACGACAAAAATATCGCGGTACCACCCTAGTTATGAAGATACAACAAAGTTAGGACCTAAATAAAAAACGCCCCTACGCAAATACGTAGGGACGATAAAATATCGCGGTACCACCCTAGTTATGAAGATACAACAAAGTTAGGACTTAAATAAAAAACGTCCCTACGTAAATACGTAGGGACGATAAATATCGCGGTACCACCCTAGTTGTGAAACAATCTTCACCACTTTATTTGATAACGGTATAAACTACCGTCTTTCATTTCCTCATAATGTGAGATTTATGAAAGATGCTCCAGGACGAACTTCATGAATAATCTATATACTGATTCACACCAACCATCAGCTCTCTGAAATAGGGAGATATTCACTACTATACCCTTTCATTGCCCAAATATTATTTTCCGAATTGATTACTATCATTTTTATCATACATTAAAAATAGTGTCAACTTATATTTTGAATTTTTATGTATTACATTCTATTTAAAAATTCAAAATATGACTTTTAAATGAATAGTATTAGAACATTTATGGTTTATACTGTATTAACTTCCCTAGCAGGTTTATAGTAGTATACGATGAATGCAAGACAGCAAGAGTAGGAGGAAAGAATTTTGTCTACGTCAAAAGTTTTAAAAGGAACTGCTTTATTAAGCGGGGCCACAATGATTTCACGTATATTAGGTTTTATATACTTCTTCCCTTTTCAATTACTAGTTGGAACGCAAGGGGTTGCTTTATATGGATATGCATACTCTTGGTACGGTATTTTATTAAGCTTTTCAACAGCGGGTATTCCTATTGCCGTCTCCAAATTTGTTGCAAAGCATAATGCGTTTGGTGATTATAGTACAAGCAAAAAATTATATCACTCTAGTGTAAAATTAATGTTGTTTATGGGCTTTTTAGGATTTTTAATTTTATTTATTGGAGCACCGTACATATCACAATTTATTATTCGCTCGAAAACACCAGATCCACAATTTATCGCTGACGTAACACTTACGATGAGAGCATTAAGTTTTGCACTTATTATCGTACCAGCTATGAGTGTTACACGTGGTTATTTCCAAGGATTTCAACATATGAAACCAAGTGCTGTTTCTCAAGTTGTGGAACAAATTGCACGTGTTGTTTTCATTTTAGTTGGTAGCTTCATCGTCTCAAAACTATTAGGCGGTTCCGTAGCTTCTTCTGTTGCAGTCGCTACGTTTGGCGCTGTTATTGGAGCACTTGCAAGCGTCTCTATTTTAATGATGTACTGGAAAAAATATAATGGGTTAAAACCTCCCGAAGGTGAATTAAAATCAAGAGCATCCCATATCCCATTAAAAAATATTTATATAGAATTACTTCGTTATGCAATCCCAATTGTATTTGTCGGCATCGCAATTCCACTTTACACGTTAGTAGATCAATATACTGTAGCTGATGTCCTTAGAGCGATGGGAGAGCCGTTAGAAACAGCAAATGCAGTTTTCGCTTATATAACGAACTATGCCCAAAAGTTAATTATGATTCCAGCTTCACTTGCAACTGGATTCTCTTTAACAATCATTCCGGCTATAACGAAATCTTATACAAGCGGGAAATTAGAAGAATTACAAGAACAAATTTCAAAGATATTTCAAGTCTTGTTATTCTTCACTATCCCGGCTGCATTTGGTCTTGCTAGTATCGCTTACGATGCATTCCGCATGGTTTATGTAAATCCTGAAATTGCACTTGGTGGATCACAATATTTAATTTCATTTGCACCGTCTGCTATATTAAGTGCGATTTTCACAGTTTCAGCAGCTATTTTACAAGGAATCGATTATCAAAGAAAAACGATGATTGCTTTCTCAGTCAGTATTCTCGTTAAAGTTGTAGTAAATACACCACTTTTACATTTATTTGGTGGACACGGCGCTGTATTTGGAACTATTCTTGGATACCTCGTTTCAAATAGTATTATGTTGTACTGCATCGTTAAGTTTGCGAAATTTAAAATTGGTGAGACAGCAAAAACAGTATTTCTTATTACAATTTACTCAGCAGCAATGTCTGCTGTTGTAATTGCATTAAAAGCAATTTTAACATGGTTAATTCCTGGACAATCTTATATCGAATCACTTCTCATTGTTGTTATATGCGGCGCTGTAGGAGGACTTGTTTACCTTTTATTCGTATTAACTAGTGGACTTGCTTCACATATTCTCGGTGATAGAATTCAACGCTTACCTATACTGGGGAAATTAGTAAAATAAAAAAAAGAGATGTAACAAGGGTTACATCTCTTTTTTTTTATTTCGCATATTGAATACGCTTTTGCTGTTCAGCAATATGTAATTCCGGAGCATGGTGTTCTACTAACTGTAATAGCTCCTCGATTAACACTTCTAACTCCTGTATACTATACTCCGGTTTCCCTATTAACGTATTCGCCATACGCTCATATAAGTTTTCAGGCTTAATAATCATTCTTTCCACATTATATGGCATCCATTTAAACGCCGGGTGATGTACATACATTTTATTCAAACCAAATAAGACCCCAAATATATTTCTTTGTGCTTCACAAATAACATCATATAGCATAAGCCAGTCTTTTCGTTTTAAAAGTGCCTCTCGATTATGCCAGCGATTACTTAACCAAAGATTTTCTGAAATCATCCGTTTCGCTAGGTCTTCTGGATATGCCATCACCCTATCTTTTAATTCATTTACTTTCTCTTCCCCATACAAACTAACTCCGTCATGCACGGATGATACGATACATTGTTTTTCATAACTAATATCATATTGAACCACCACATCCTCAATAACTTTCTCTACTGTTTCTGTTAAAAAGTTACTAATCTCTAATTTAATTCCTTCTTTCGTCAAATATGTTTCCGACCATTCTTCTTCCTCGTAAGGATGGTATGACAAAATTGTTCCACCAATATAATTAATAGGCCCTTTACGATCCTCATCCTCTGGTGGCATTGACCATAAAATATGTAGTTCTATATCTGAATGTTCATCTTCTAGCTTTCTAGCTACTGAACCAGCTAAAATAATAGCCTCCACTTTCGGATTTTGCCTATAAATCTCCGACATTTCTATTGCTTTCTCTTTTAATTCCACTTCATTTCCCCCTATAATTGCAGTACGCATTTAACTTTTCATTTATCTATTTCGATATTATGCATTGTATTCCCTGTTCAATGTTCCACTAAATCATATTTCTACCCAATAACGCTGAACAATTCCCCCAGTATGAGAAGAAACTACTTCATTTTCTAGCACACCGCCAACCTTTTGAATCGTTTTAGCCGAAGCAATATTAGCTTTATAGCAAGTTATTAACACTTTCTGCAATCCTAACTTTTGCGCTTCATATAATGCGAGTTTCAATTGTTTTATCGCGTAACCTTGACGACGTTTATTTGGATGTACACTATATCCAATATGACCACTTTCCCGCAATAATTCTTCGTTTAATCGATGTCTAATATTCACAAAACCTATAAGTTCCCCTTTTTCAAAGCTTAAAAATTGACTAGATGGTACTCGATTAGCTTTTAAGTTTTCC
This sequence comes from Bacillus sp. SSR7, assembly GCF_055902415.1. Lineage (NCBI taxonomy): Bacteria > Bacillati > Bacillota > Bacilli > Caryophanales > Bacillaceae > Bacillus > Bacillus sp. SSR7. The sequence goes on from NZ_JBVVXV010000006.1 coordinate 262,513, forward strand.
CCAAGTTCTTGTATATTCACTTTTTCAAACCATTCATCGAGAGAATCAAAATTTTGTAAAGAACTACTGCCATGTGGTTGTTCTCCTGATTGTAAAAACGCATGTTTATATTCCATAATTTCTCCACTATATTCATGTGTTGGTTTTAATAGTTTCATTTTTATTCTCCCCCTCTTTACAACCTAAAACAAACACCGTACTCGTAACAATTTCACGAGTACGGTGTTTTTATCCTTTTCATTCAAATAATCCCATACTCAAATAACGCTCACCTGTATCAGGTGCAATACATAAAACTTTTTTACCAGCGCCTAATCGTTTTGCAATCATAATCGCTGCGTAAACAGAAGCGCCTGAAGACGGCCCAACTAATAATCCCTCTTGTCTAGCTAAGTTTCTCATCGTCGTTAAAGCCTCTTCGTCTGCAATTTGAATAATTTCGTTATACACTTCTGTATTTAAGTTTTTCGGGATAAACCCTGGACTTGTTCCTACTAGCTTATGAGGACCCGGAACACCACCTGATAAAACAGGTGATCCTTTTGGTTCTACTACTGCAATATATAAGTTTGGTAGTTTCTCTTTTAACGTTTCCCCAGTCCCTGTAATCGTTCCGCCTGTTCCTGCCGTTGCAACAAAAGCATCAAGCTCTCCATCCATTTGTTCATAAATTTCAAGTGCAGTTGTATAACGGTGAATATTCGGGTTTGCTGGGTTTTCAAATTGCTGGGGAATAAAACTATTTGGAATTTGCTTTTGTAGTTCTAACGCCTTCGCAATTGCTCCTGGCATTCTTTGTTCTGCCGGTGTTAAAACTACCTCTGCCCCGTATGCTTTCAATAAGTTAATTCTTTCTTTAGACATATTATCCGGCATAATTAAAATTGCTTTATATCCTTTAGCAGCTGCATTCATTGCTAAACCAATCCCAGTATTCCCACTCGTTGGTTCAATAATTGTATCTCCTGGTTTTATGAGACCTTTCTCTTCAGCAACGTGCAGTAAATTGTATGCAGCACGGTCTTTCACACTGCGCGATGGATTGAACATTTCTAGTTTTACATACACTTCTGCTGCGTCTTCTGGAATAAATTTAGATAATCGGACGACAGGTGTATCTCCTATTAATTCTGTTACATTTTCACATAATTTCATAGTGCATCCCCTATTCTATCGTTTTCTTATCACTTGGTAATAACCATGAAGTAAGTCCAATTAATGGTAGACAACTACATAGTAACATAATAAATTGTAGACTATATATATCAGCCAATTTCCCAAGAACTACAGAGCCTAAAGCACCGAGTCCAAACGCAAGCCCTACAATTAATCCTGATACCATTCCTACTTTTCCAGGAACAAGCTCTTGCGCATAAACAACAATTACACTAAAACTACTTGAACTAATAAAACCGATACATAAAAATAGCGGTACAACCCACACGAGCGAAACGTGAGGTAATAAAAGTGCAAGTGGTGCTGAACCTAGCATTGAAAATACAATAATTGTTTTCTTTCCAAATCGATCCGCTAATGGACCACCGAAGAAAGTTCCTAACACACCAGCAATCATAAATGCGAATACGAAATACTGAGCATTTTTTATCGATAAACCGTAATGCTCAATTAAATAAAATTGATAAAAATTCCCGATACCAGCACCGTACCAAGAGCGTACAAAAGTAAGAAAAACAAGAAGTAAAATAACAAATTTAATATGTGTACTGACAATCGCATGTTCCGCCTCAAGCGCAGCCCTCTTTTTTCTTCTCACAGCGCCAGTTGCTAATTCATTTCTATACCAATTTGATACGAAAATTAATAATACAATGCCTACCGCTGCAAAGGCTGTAAAACCTAAAGAACCAATTTGACCGAGCGGAACGAAAATTAACGCTGTAAAAATAGGAGCTAAAGAATTCCCTGTATTTCCTCCCACTTGATAAATCGCTTGCGCTAATCCCCGCTTTGCACCGGACGCCATATAAGCCACTCGGGCACCTTCTGGATGAAAGACTGCGGAACCTAATCCGATAAATAAAACAGAAATAATAACAATAATAAAATTCGGTGCAAATGCAAGTCCGATCATCCCGAGCATACTTGAAAACATACCGAGCGGTAATAAAAATGGTGACGGCTTCTTATCCGAATACATACCAAAAACCGGCTGCATAATCGATGACGTCATATTTAATGCAAACGCAATCCACCCTACTTGCATATAGGATAAATTCATCGTTTTTTCCAAAATAGGAAATAAAGCGGGCACAACTGCTTGCATCGAATCATTTAAAAAATGACCGAAGCTAATCGCAAATAATATTCGATATATTGTCGGTGTTTCTACTGTGTTTTTTTGTGAAACTGCCTGCATATATGAATCTCTCCTTCCTGTACAAAATATATATTTATTACAGTAGGTGTAATAAATTCTGACTTTTGAAACATTTCTATTCTATACTGGTTTCATTTCTTTTTCCAGAAATATCACTTTTCACATAATATATTTTTTCTATATGCTTTATCGGATTTATTTATAGAAATTTTCTATATTTTCTTTTATACTAAGGCAGAGATGAAGGGAAGGTTGACAAATATGAAGAAAAAAACAAAAGGGATCGTTTCACTCTCAATCACATTATCTATGTTTTTAACAGCATGTGGTCAAAAACAAGAGGCAACAACTACCGGAGAAAAGAAAAAAGCATCTTCAAAACAAGTATTAAACATTGTAGAAGCTGGGGAAATTTCTACACTTGATTCATCTATCGCAACCGATGGATTTTCTTACGCTGCATTAAACAACGTAATGGAAGGATTATATATGCCTGGTCCTGACAATAAACCTGTTCCTGCAGCTGCTGAATCATACAAACTGAGTGAAGACGGAAAAACATATACATTTACATTACACGATTCAAAATGGTCAAATGGCGATCCAGTAACTGCTCATGATTTTGAATATGCATGGAAACGTGCCGTAAATCCAGAAACCGCTTCTGAATACGCACATATTATGTTCGATATTAAAAACGCAGAAAAAATAAATAAAAAAGAATTGCCAATTGACTCATTTGGTGTAAAAGCAATTGACGATAAAACATTAGAAGTACAGTTAGAACACCCTGTCCCATACTTTTTAGGTTTAATGGGATTTGCAACATTTTATCCTCAAAACAAAAAGGTTGTAGAAGCACAAGGGAAAAATTACGGACTTGAAGCTGCAAATGTAGTGTATAACGGACCTTTCCAATTAAGTGAATGGAAACATGATACAAGTTATAAAATGACGAAAAACCCGAACTACTGGGATAATAAAAATGTGAAATTAAATGAAATTAATGTAAATATTGTAAAAGATACTTCAACAGCTGTTAATTTATTTGAAAGCAAACAAGTAGACCGTATTACGATAAATTCAGAGTTTGTTGATAAATATCAAAAAGATCCTAGCTTAAAGAAAATGGAACGTCCTTCTGTGACGTTTTTCCGATTTAGTCAAAAGAATACTTTATTAGCAAACAAAAATGCTCGTAAAGCTATTTCTCTTGCTTTTGATAAACAAGGAATCGCAACAACGATTTTAAACAATGGTTCTATACCTGCGAATGCATTCGTTCCAAAAGGATTCGTAAAAGGACCTGACAATAAAGATTTTCGCAGTACAAGTAATGTAAAAGTAGAAACAAATGTGAAAGAAGCTAAAACACTATGGGAAACTGCGAAAAAAGAAACAAATTTACAAAACGCTTCTCTTTCAATTATAACAACTGATGAATCTAACGATAAAAAAATTAGTGAGTTTTTAAAAGGTGAACTAGAGAAAAACTTACCTGGATTAAAAATTACATTACAACCACTTCCAGTAAAGGCATTTTTAGATCGTGAAGGAAATGGTGATTTTGAAATTTCACTTTCTACTTGGGGACCAGATTATCCTGATCCTACAACATTTTTAAATATGTTTGTCACAGACGGACCATTTAATAAGATGAGTTATTCAAACAAACAATACGACGAATTAATTGAAAAAACGAGCTCTACTTTAGTAACTGACTTACCAGCACGTTGGAAAGCGTTCCAAGATGCTGAGAAAATCTTACTTGAAGATGATGCAGCTATCGCTCCAATCTTCCAATCAGGACTTGTATATTTAGAACGTCCAACAGTAAAAGGTGTTGTTGTTCGTCCATTTGCAGGAATTTATTCTTATAAGTGGGCCTCTATTATAGAATAAGAAAAAGGCGATCCTAAAACATATTAGGATCGCCTTTTTTATTAAATTGCAAAACGCTTATACTTTTCGTAATCGCTCGTCTTACATTCTACTTCTAGTTTCGTACCTTCGTTTTCATAACTCGTAGATAGAACGTGCGCATGATTATTGAAATAAGAAACTACCTGTCCTTGATCATATGGAATTAACATTTCACACTTCGTATACTCTTTATAGATGTGTGAGCGAATCATTTTTACAAGTTCTTCAATTCCAACGTGTTTCTTCGCTGATAAATAAACACGGTCTTCTTGTACTTTCGGAATTTCAACATCTACCATATCTGATTTGTTATAAGCATAGATTGTTGGGATATTTTCTACTCCAATTTTCTTTAACGTTTCATTTGTAATATCAATTAACTGTTCATAATTTGGATTTGCGTAATCTACAACATGAATAAGTAAGTCTGCTTCCGCTACCTCTTCTAATGTTGAACGGAATGCTTTCACAAGATGATGCGGTAATTTACTTACAAATCCAACTGTATCTGTTAATAAGAATGATTTGTTATCTGGTAAATCAATATTTCGCACCGATGTTTCTAACGTCGCGAATAACATATCTTTTTCAAATACTTGTTTTTCTTCTGTACCATTGTAAATTTCAAGCATCGCATTCATCGTCGTTGATTTTCCTGCGTTCGTATAACCTACTAATGCTACAACAGGAATTTCATTTTTCTTACGTTGTTTTCGCTGCGTTTGACGCTGCGCAACAAGAGCTTCTAAATCTTTATTTAAAACTGAAATTTGTTCTTCAATTTTACGACGATCCAACTCTAATTTCTTCTCACCGACACCTTTATTTTTCGTACCAACTCCGCCGCTCTGTCTTCCTAACGATTCACGAAGACCAATTAAACGAGGCATCATATATTGAAGGTGGGCCACTTCTACTTGCAGCTGCGCTTCTTTCGTTTTCGCACGTTGCGCAAAAATATCTAAAATTAATATGGTACGGTCAATTACTTTACAATCTAAATCCGCTTCTAAATTTCGAATTTGTGAAGGAGATAATTCGTCATTAAAGATTACCATATTCGCACCTACTTCATTTACATAGGCTGCTACTTCTTCAATCTTTCCTTTTCCAATATAATGGGATGGATTTACACGTTGTAAATTTTGCGTCACTTGTCCAATTACCTCTACATCACAAGCTTCTGCAAGATTCATTAGCTCTTCCATCGAATATGCAAAATCATCCTCATTACCTAAATTTACTCCAACTAAAACTGCTCTTTGTAATAATTCTTCCATATATTTATTCCTCCATTTCGATTACGTAAAATAAAAAACACAGGTCGCTGCCTGTGTTTTCGTAAACGGATAAGGGTTCACCAAAGAAATAGAAGAAAGCTATGCTTTCATCCTATCTCATAGTCAAAAAGTCCCAAAATCATATACGTATCCACAATAAGTGTTCACCTATACGATCCCATTCTATTTATAAAGGCAAAACAAAAAGAGGGCGTATTCGTCCCTCCCTCTTTTTCACATATAAGCTTAGTAAAGGGTTCCTTTAAAATAGGCAGACCAATCCCGTTCACTCTGTACACAGACAGAGCCTTTGAGCGCTATTCAATTATTGGCACAAAGTATTGAGACGTAATCTGATTAAGATCAAAGGAAGCCCCTCCGTTCATTTTAAGTTACATAAAGTGTAGCATAAGTAATTCGCTTTCACAAGATTAAACCACCTATAGAAACAGAAAGAAAATCTTTGTATTTTTACTTTAATCGTCATTTTTTGCGTGTTCTTCTCACAACAAAAACAATGATTAATAATAGACAAATGGAAATGATAGCAACTTGCCACCTACTGAAACCGCTCACCATCTCCCCTTTTAAATCCACTTCCTTCGTTGGAACAGACTCTTTTGCAATTTGACTTAAAGCCACTTTGTCCGCCCCTGCCTCATCTAATCTCTTCGTTCTACTACAACCATTTGTGTGTAATTGTTTTTCAGACCCTCTTTGAGAAGAATATACTAAGTACTCTCCTCCTTCCACAAAGTGAAATACACAATCACCACCATTTGTATATACAATAATTTGCGAAGAATTTGTCCCTTTCCAAATTTTCTTCACTTCAAATAATACTTCAATTACAACCCCTTCTTTCCTTCCAACCTCAATTACTTTTCCCTCAAACACTACATCGTTTTTTTGAAAGGCCTCTTCTGCTGATACGTTAATACAATCACAAGCATAAGATTTCTCTGAAAAAATAATAAGAATAAAGCTACAAATAATGACAACAGGCAACATGCGTAAAACTGTTTTCAAGGAGCTCAACTCACTTCATTATCAATTTTAAAAACTTCTCGTATATTATTTTTACAACACTCACCAAATTCCTTCATAGTACATTAAGCATTATCGTTTCAATACAACAAAAATCGTTATTGACAATTTTATAATCTGATATTAGTATCAGGTTATAAAATATAGTTAGGAGCTGTTCCTATGAATTCTAAATCCCGTATTACTGCAATTGGTACTCATGTTCCCAATCAAATACTCTCTAATAACGATTTAGAAAAAATGATTGATACGAATGACGAATGGATTGTACAAAGAACAGGAATGAAGGAAAGAAGAATAGCTAGCGAAGATGAATACTCCTCAAACTTAGCCATTAAAGCAATTGAAAATTTATGTACAACATATAAGAAAAACTTAGAAGATGTTGACTGTGTCATTGTCGCTACTACTACTGCTGATTACGTTTTCCCTAGTGTTGCTTGCCAAATACAACAATACTTCAACATACCTCATACAATGGTATTTGATTTAAATGCCACTTGCGCTGGTTTCACATATGGCCTGCACGTTGGTAATAGCTTAATCACTTCTGGATCACACGAAAAAGTACTTGTCGTAGCAACAGAGACATTATCTAAAGTTGCTGATTACACCGATAGAACGACTTGCATTTTATTTGGCGATGGTGCTGGCGCTATTTTATTAGAAAGAGATGAAAACAAACCGAGCTTTATTGCTGCTCATATGGGCACAAATGGGCACGGCGGTATTCATCTATACAGAACAAATTTATCTACTACTATGAATGACACACCGCTGCAAACAAATGAAAAAATCGTTCAAAATGGGAGAGAAGTATATAAATGGGCAACACGCACAGTACCAGCAGGTATAAAAGAACTATTACATACCGCAAATATGCAAAAAGATGATATAGACTGGTTCATTCCTCATAGCGCTAACTTACGCATGATTGAATCTATTTGTGAAAAATCTCAAATTCCAATACAAAAAACATTAACGAGCGTGGAATATATGGGGAATACATCTTCTGTCTCTATTCCACTCGCTCTAGATTTAGCTAGAAAAGAAGGGAAATTAAATAACGGAGACACACTTTTACTGTACGGATTTGGTGGTGGTCTTACACATTTAGGCCTTATTGTGGAGTGGGATTTAAGTTAAATGCATGAAAAAGAGATTCTAGTCAATAACTAGAACCTCTTCTTTAATTTCTTTCTCCTTTTTGAGACCATATCACAACAGGAATCAGCATGAAAGCTAACACTCCTCCAGCTAATGACAATGCCGCATAACTTGAATTCGCTACTACCATTCCTGACATCGCTCCACCAGAAGCTCCAGCTAACGCAATAAACACATCTATCTTCCCTTGTGTTTTTGCACGTGTGGAAGGTATAGTTGCATCAACAATTTGAGCAGTACCACTGATTAAACCGAGGTTCCACCCTAATCCAAGTAAAGACAAAGCAACGATTAATAGTATTAAAGAATCACTTGGCGCTATCGCAGCTATGACACCTGCTGCTAATAAGATTACTCCACCAGCTATACTCATCGTAGTTCTGCCAATTTTATCAATTAACATTCCTGTAACGAGAGATGGAAGATACATTGCACCTACATGAAAACCAATTACAAGACCTACTGCACTTAAAGCATGACCATGGTGTCCCATATGAACTGGCGTCATTGTCATAATTGCAACCATCACGATTTGTGTAAGTATCATTATGATAGCTCCAACAGTAATACCTCGCTTGTTTTCTATTGCCTCTTCTGTTATTGGTTTCCCTTTATATGTATGCTCTTGTTTATATGTTTCTATCATATTAGCAATAAGTAACGGATCTGGACGTAGCATAACAAAAAGGACAAGACCCACCAGTATAAACGCTGCCGCTGATAATATGAATGGGCCAGCAAGTTCAGGAATTCCAATTGAATGAGCAAACCTTCCCATTACACCTACTAAATTTGGACCTGCGACTGCACCAAAAGTCGTCATTACCATCGTAATACTAATGGCAGTTGCTCTTTGCTTCTTATCTGCTAGATCTGTACCTGCATAACGAGCTTGTAAATTCGTAGCTGTACCTGCACCGTAAATGAGTAAAGAAACTAGTAAAAAAATAATACTATTTGTTATTGCAGCCAATACAACTCCAATAGCCCCTAGTCCACCTACTATAAAACCTGCTGCAAGTCCTATGCGACGACCATGTTTTTGCGATAACTTCCCGACAAAGAAAGCCGCTATCGCCGATCCCATTGTAAACATAGCAGCCGGTAAACCTGCAAATGCATCTGTCCCAAGCATTTGCTGCGCAAGAAGTGCACCTACTGTAATGCCAGCAGCTAACCCAGCTCCGCCGAACATTTGTGAAATACTTACGATTATTAATGTTCTTTTGTATAATTTTTGTTGTTCTTCTTCTGTATACATTCGATTACTTTTTAAAGCTCCCGCCCTATCTAACAATTCCTCATCCTCCCTTTGAAATGAAACCCTCTTGTTAATGTACTATGTTTAACGTTACATATTCAATGGCATTTTCCATCCTTCTCTTTCATTCTAAAAAACTCTCTAACCGAATTCATCTTCTCCCATGCTATATTAAAAATATTACTATTCACAATATGCAAGGAGAACACAATAAAAAAACAGACTACTATTAGCCTGTTTTTTTATGCTCCCTCTACCACTCTCCCCCTTCTCTTTTTACTCAAAGTCTTTCTTTCCCAAAATAACAAACTTACTAAAGCACAAATTAAAATAATTGGCACACTTGCTTTATATAAATCTGTAAAACTCATAGCCATCTGATTCTTAGCATAATGGTTTACATCATTCGAAAATGCGAGTACTTCTTTCTTTATACTTTCCTCTTGTTTTTCAACTTCATTTGTCACTTGATTCATAACTTCTTCTCTTTTTATATCTCGATATTCTACTGGAACAGCATTTAATACTTCATCTACTTTTTGGTGAATTAATTCGTCTTTTTTCTCTTTATTTAACCCTACAAATTTTTCATTTTGATGCTTTTCCACATTCGTTTCTATACTTTGATTCTCTATTTTTTCTTTTGTTACTTGTAATATCTCAGCTTGCTCGACACTACTCACATGAATATTACGCACCTTTTCTTCTGCATAACGATATACATTCTCTTTATTTACAGTTAAGTTGTGAGTTAAGTTAGATACAAATATTGCGACCGCTAAAACAATACCTACTTGCCGCAACATTGACACAACACTTTGAGAAGCAGTTAATAATTCCCCTTCAAACGAAGAAGCACTTAAAACTGTAATTGGACCTACTACTAAACCATACCCAACACCCAATATCATACATGGAATAATAATTTCTATATTTGTTGAGTTAACATCAATCATTTGCAACCAATAATAAGATAAGCCCATAACAAGAAAGCCTGATAAAATAATAGTTACTTTTCCGAGTTTTTTAATTAAAGTTGCTGCAGCTGGTGAGACAAAAAATATCATTGCTGAAATAGGTGTCACTAAAAAAGCTGCTTCAATTTCCGTTCGACCTTGTATTTTCGTTAAGAATGTTGGAAGTAATACAGTAACTCCAATTAAAAATACATTACTTAATATGACAACGATAGATGCTCCGACAAACATTCGATCTTTAAATAAATTTAAATTCACCATCGGATTATGAATCTTTCGCTCTACTAGAACAAATAGAATAAGAGAAATAGTACTAAGTGCATAACAAGACAAAGCTATATTACTTTGCCATCCCCATGTATTTCCTTTTACTAATATGAGAGTAAAAGAGAAAATTGCTAAGCTACTTAATAGTAGTCCTACCCAATCTATTTTTGAGATAATACGTTCTTCATTTTTTATTTTTAACATAGTGCAGCATAAAATGATTCCAAGAATACAAATTGGAACATTTACGAAGAACACCCATCTCCAACCAAAATTTTGCGTAATAACTCCACCTATTACTGGTCCCATTGCAGCTGACAATCCTTGTGTTACACCTAAAATTGCTAGTGCAACATGCCTCTTAGCTAATGGCATTGCAGATACACCAATTACCATACTAGTTGGAAATAAAATCGCTGCCCCTATACTTTGTATAAAGCGAGAAAAGATAAGAAAATCCCCTGTATTAGCAAAAGCACACAGCACTGACCCGCCACCAAAAATAATCAAACCAACAATATACATCTTTGCTTTCCCAAAAATATCAGCTATCCGCCCTAGTGGAATAGCAAGTACTGCTATTGTCATTGTATAAACATTTAATACCCAAGACATCTTTTCTAATGAAGTATTTACACTCGTTTGTATCGCTGGTAAAGCTATATTCATAATTGTCGTATCAATCATACAAAGAAATATACCTAAACACATTAAAAGGACAATCTTAATACCCTTTGATTGCTCCATATTCATCCACCCCTTTATTTATTGTGAACGTGTTTTTCATTCTTCTGTTTTATTGTTTTTTTGCTTCTAATTGTTCTAGTTTTCTTTTCAATGTCTCAACTTGAGCACTATACGATGCGATACCTACATCGAGTGAAATTTCCTCAACAAAAGTAATACCTTCTCTCCACTTTTCATATTTCAGACGTAGATCCGCAATGTATGCTTCTTTCCTTTCAATTTCGTCCTTAATCCATTTTTTTATCGCCTGATCATCGGTATAATTACCGAAATACATCCTCATTAAAAAATCTGAACGTAAAACATCTTTCTCTACATCCGTTTGCATGTATTGATAAAACTCTTCACGCCCCTCATCTGTAATAAAGTACATTTTCTTATTTGGTTTCCCTTCTTGCATAACAACTTCTTTTTTTATTTTCCCCTCTTTTTCCAACTGACGTAACGTTGGATAGATCATTCCAAAACTTCCATCAAAGAAATGAGTAAATACGTCTTCAAACACAATTTTAATATCATAACCAGATAATTCTTTTTCCATTAGTAAACCTAAAACAACATCTCTTCCCTTCACAATAAGACCCCCACACACTATATAATCAATAATCATATTAACAATATTAATATGATTATTGATTATATATCTTATTTCATTAATTGTAAAATGTTTCTAAATAAAAAATACCTTGTAATTTTGTTATTCAAAATTACAAGGTATCTCTACTTTATATTTCATATACAAACTTTGTACTATTTTACAACTACATCTTGATTTGTTTCAAAGTGTTCTGCCTTACCTTCTTTCATTTCATAATAATAAGAAGGCAATTCTATACCATGCTCTACAAAATAATCCTCAATTAACGAAATAATTACTTTCAACGTTTTCAAACGTGCGTATAATTTATCGTTGCTCGCGATGATTTGCCATTTTGCATTGGGCTTATTTGTTTTTTCAAACATTTCTTCCATTGCTTCAACATACTCGTCCCATTTTTCACGGTTACGCCAATCTTCATCTGTAATTTTCCATCTTTTTAAAGGATTGTTCTCTCTATCCTTAAACCTCTTTAACTGTTCATCTTTACTAATATGATAGAAAAACTTCCCGATTATATAATGATCATCTGTTAGTAGTTTTTCAAAATCATTGATCTCATCGTACGCTCTCTTCCACTCTTCCCTTGTAGCAAAATCTTCAACCCGCTCAACCAATACCCTGCCGTACCATGAGCGATCAAAAATAGTAATTTGCCCGTACTGAGGAAGTTTCCGCCAGAACCGTTGCAAGTAATGGTATCGTTTCTCATGAGGTGCTGGTGCTCCAATTGGATTTACTTGAAACCCACGCGGATCAAGGTGCTCTGTCACTCGTTTAATCGCTCCGCCTTTTCCAGCCGCATCCCAGCCTTCCATAACAAGTATAACTGCGATTTTTTCTTCTTTTACTATTTGCTGCAACGCCAATAAGCGCCTTTGATATTTTTCGAGTTTCCTATTGTACTTAGATTTTGATTCAATTTTTTTCGTTAAGTCTACTTTAGCAAGATGTACATTTTCCATAAAACAAATCCCCCTTGTTGTATGACAATGTTATTTTAACATATCCATTGGGATTTTTTTCAAATTAAATTTTTTCGAAAAACAATCTCTACTTTTTTTATATCGATAAATTAACTTCACCAATATACCTTTAAGCACACCTATTATTAATTACAAAAACAAAAAAGGAGACTATGCAAAAAAATCTCTACACAGTTTCCTTTTTTAAGATGTATGTCGCTTACTTAGAAAGACTAACAATAAAAATAGGAACTCCATCGATTCACTCATACTACAAACGAATGACAGGCGGAATACCTCCTTCTGGTAAAAAATAAGCAAATACTGTAAATCCAATGATTAACATTGAAAATAATGTTATTATAATTCCGCCTGGTAATGTTAGAAAAAGAGTATTCGGCCTTCTCTTCATAGAGAAAATCATCGAGTATACCCCCAGAAGAAGACTTATTATAGCAATAGTCACATAAACAACTACTGCATACCATGGGTTGAGTTCTAATAAAACACCAGAAATAAATATATACAAAAATAATAATTGTAGAAAAATACTGCTTCCCATACTTACGAGCTCTTTCAATATATCCTCCCCCTAAACCGCATGGTATATTATCTTAAAAAGAGAAGAAAATAACAAACAAATTCATTAAAGAATGGGAGCTCTCAAAAAATGAAACGAAAAATATTAACTCTCTTTACGCTTATATGTTTAGCACTACCAATACAAGCTAGTGCATACACATTTCAATCCCTACCAATTGCATCAAAGTCTAAACAGTGGTATATCGAAATTGATAAATCTCATAACTCAAACAAGCAAGCAATCCAACCAAAACAGGGTGTATTTGATACATATAGTTTACTCGTAAAAAACATCGGTCATGATGTATCAAACGTATCCGTGGAAATACTTGATAACAATCCTACCTCTAAAGCTACCTTTAAACCTACTACACCTAATGAAAATTTTTCCAAAAGTCATACAAGCTTTGACTACATCGTATTCCCATTAGACTTTAATAGCCATAATTTTAAAGTTGTGATTACTTGGGAAGAAAAGAACTTTTCTTACAACGGCCATCCGATAAATGAGAGTAAACAAATGAAACAAACATTTGTGTTTAATGAAGAGTAAGCCCTAATTTGATTAGGGCTTACTCTTTATTTATAAAACCAGATTGAATTGCTTCTGTCACTTCTTTTGTAATATCCAGTTTTGTTGCATCGGTGCTAATTTTCTTATGCCAAATATGCACGGAAGGCTTTTCATTACAAAAATGTTTTATTAATACTAGTTGGTTATATGCTAGCTTATTTTCTCTATGCGTAGCAATATAGACTGTGAAATTTTTTGCTTCAAAGATCTTTTCCTGCAAAGTATATTGGTTGTCCAATTCGTTTGCGACTATATCTTTCAAATCTTCTATAATCATATAAATCGTTCCCCCTCCCCTTATATCATCAATCAAATCTTCGAATACTCGGCACACATAATGCTACTCCAATTGTTACAAGTACTAAAATAGCTAATGTTATAATCGTTATCTCGCCACCTATGACAGTAGCTAACCATCCTACAGCTACATAACCTAGTGGCAATAAAGCAAATGAACCTAACATATCAAGGCTTGCCACTCTTCCAAATGCTTCTTCTGGCACGAGCTCTTGTAAACTCGTTTCCCAAATGAGTCCAAATATCATCATACCGAACCCTTCAATTGCCATTAATACAATTAAAACAGGTGCCCAAGTAATGAACGGCATTATTAAAAGCGCACAACCACTTATTAAAACACCACCATAGGCAAGTATTCCCCGCTTATACCACCGTTCTCTCCCGCCGAATATTAGCGCAGCAACTACAGCTCCAACACCAGAGGATGCCATTCCTAATCCATACACATATGCTTCAAAATGATGATGAACATTAAATAACCATGGGATTAATACGACGATAATTCCTGCATAACAAATATTGATGAAAGAAAAGACTAAAATTGTAATCCATAGCCACGGATGACTTTTTAAAACAAAAACACCTTCCATAAACTCTTTTTTATAATCGACTTTTTTCTTTTCAATAGGTTTTACTTTTTTAAACTTTATTTCTCTTAAAAATAATAAACAAAAAAATGATAACAAATATGTTACTGCATCTAGTCCAAACCCTATTCCGGCAGATGCAACTGAAACGATCAATCCTCCAAGAGCCGGTCCAATTAGTCGTATACCTTGATTGCTCATTTGCGTTAATGCATTAGCTGCATTTCGAATTTCTGGTACAAATACTTTCGCTCTTACAGCCGCATATGCTGGCTGAAATATCCCTTCCATAAGTCCATATAATGCTACAAGTACATATAGAAGTGGAATTGTTAAAACATCCATAAATATAAGTATTGCAAGTAATAGCATTAATACGCAGCGAATTATATCTGTAAATAACATTACCTTCACCCGATCCATTCGATCTACTACTAATCCAGCAAACGGTAACGCAAGAATATTAGGAAGCATGTACATTGCCATAGTCATTCCCATTACAACTGTTGAACCAGTTAATGAATACACAACGACTGGCAAAATAACCATCGTTATCGAACTACCTAAAGTCGAAAGCAATTGCCCAATCCATAAAAATTTAAAATGTGGTGACGCTTTAACTGGCAATAGCAATTTACCGATATAACTTAATTTTTTCTCTGTTGGTATTTCTCCTTGCATACCTCTCTCCTCTTTTCGAAGGATTAAATCCTCCCAATAAAATGTTTTATTTTTAATAATATTCAATCTAATTATATATGAAATTATCAAATTTATGGTAATATTATCAAAAACATAAAGGAGATAATATATGAAAACAATTGAGACAGAAAGACTCATACTACGCTCATTACAATTATATGACGCTCTAGTAATCGAAAAATTAGCTGGCGATTATGATGTTGCTAAAACAACCCTATCTATTCCAAACCCATACCCAAAAGGCTCTGCAAAAGATTTTATTACACATATGCTACAAGCAGAAACTGATAAAAAAGTTGTGATTTTTTCTATATTAGCTAAGAATACTAAAAAATTAATAGGTGTGATTAATTTCAATTTAAATCATATCCATAAACGTGGAGAACTGGCCTATTGGATTGGAAAACCTTATTGGGGAAACGGATTTGGTACTGAAGCGGCGAAAGCACTACTACACTATGGATTCAACGAGCTACATTTAAATAAAATATTCGCAGCAGCTTTTACAAATAATCCTGGTTCATGGCGAATTATGGAGAAAATCGGAATGAAACATGAAGGGACGTTTAATCAACATGTTGTAAAATCTGGTGAACCTATGGATATTACATATTATGGAATATCGCTTGATGAATATAAATAAAAAGGTGTTTTCATAAATGAAAACACCTTTTTATTTATAATTTTAAGTTCTTCTTCAATGTCCAATATTTTTCTTGCGCATTTTCAAATGAAAATTCTACCCAGCCATTTGGATCTTCACGATATACATTTACTTTTGTACCATTTTCTAATTTTCCAACTTCATTTTGTGTCACATTTGGTACACTCTTAATTGGATTGTTAAACGGGAATGGAACTTGATAGTAAGATCCTACAGATTGGACAGTAGCTTTTGCATCTTTTGCATAATCTGTATAAGGAATCGCTTCACTTAATACTTCTACATTTAATGTATTAGGGTTTTTCGGTAGTCGTTTTGCATTTTGGTAATCTGCTTTATTAAAAGGCTTAATGCGTTCCATGATATTAGCGATTTTCCCAGCCCATGCTGTATCTGTTGAATACATAACATTCATTGCTGGCAATGTGTAACCTTTGAAATATCTTGCACCATCTTCTAAGTAGTTCTTTTTTACATAATCAGCGTTATATGAAATACTTAGTCCGTATGACGGTAAATATTTTGCATATGCAAATGGATCACGATCATATGCTCTTAAACCAAATAAATTATGTTTACGATATGCAATTTCTGATTTACCGTAACCAGATTCTAAGATTGCATGTGCAGCTAAGTATAGTGCATTCACACCATACTCATTTTGCGCTTTAATAAAGTCTTGTCCAATTCCAACTAACGGGCTATCTGGATGGAATCTTTGAATATAATTATCAATCTCTTGCGCTGTTACGTTAGATGGTAATGTCACATCTAGATTAATATATGAAGGCTGTTCAGCAGGAACATCCTTTTTAATTTGCATCGCTTTATATAACAATTGTGCATAGCTTTCACGTGTTAATACACCTGATGGATCAAATCCTCCAAGTCCATTCCCTATTGATACACCATTAGATTGCAATGCACTAATTGCTTCTTTTGCCCACCAATATGATGCATCTATATCATTAAATGTATGTGGTGCTTTTACTTCTAATTTAAATGCTCTTTGCAAAATAACAGACATTTCAGCACGGGTTAATGATTCTTTCGGTCTAAACGTTCCTTTATCATCACCTACAAAAATCCCCATATCTGTTAATGCTAAAATTTCCTTTGGGAACATTGTCGTTCCTGCACTAATATCAGAGTATGGATTTTTATAATCACTTTTTGCTTCTGGTTTTAATGCGCGATACATTAATGCTGCTACTTGCTCACGAGTTACAACATCTCCGAAGCCGAATTTACCATTATCGTAACCTGCAATAATTCCTTTTGACGTTAAATCAGTAATTGCTTCAAGTGCCCAATGATTTTTTGGAACGTCTGGAAATTCTTTTGTAGATGCAAACGAAGTTGCTGGAGCCATCACTACTTGAAGCGCGACTGTCACTGCTAACACATTAGAAATAACTTTTTTCATAAATTTTTTAACACGTTTTTTATATGCTTGTCCCGTGTTAACTTGCCTCCCTTTATCGTATAATTTTCCCTATTAAACTAACAAACTCTTAATTAGTCAACAGTAAAAGTATACGTGATAAAAATAAACTAATCTACCATTATTTTATTCATAATTAGTATAATACGATATATCTTTTTATTCCGATACAAAATTACATAAACTTACATAAAAAGCCCATCTATATAAAGACGATGGGCTTAGCAATCAACATTGTTATTTAGCTAAACGATATTTTGCAACATCGAAACCTTTCCATTCATAATAATCTAAAATACCAGCATAAACTGCCTCAGCAGCAATTTGTCTTCCTGATTCAGTAGCTAATTTACCATTATCTATATCATTATCAATAAAGGCAAGCTCTGTCAAAACTGCTGGTACTGTATTATTATTTACTACATAAAGTGAGTGATTGTCTTTTATCCTCCTATCTCTTGTATGTAGTGCTTCTACTACTCTATTTTGAATTTTATTCGCTAATACTTCACTATCCTTTTCAATCTGTGTCTCTTCTCCACGCTTGGATTTTTTATAATAATATGTTTCCGTTCCATGACCATCATGTTTTTCAGAAGAATTTGCATGAATGCTTACAAATATATCTGCATTGTTCTCTTGACCAAATTTTACTCGATTCGCAAGAGATTCATTTTTGTTACTTCCTGGATTTCCGTTTTCTTCACGTGTTAACAAAGCTTTTAAAGGTGTATTTTTTTCTAACAACTTCTGTAATCTTAAAGATGTATCAAATACAATTTTACTTTCCTCTACGCCTTGCCCTGGATTCCCCGGATCAAATCCTCCATGACCAGGATCAATAATAACTACCTTTTCTACTAAAGGGTTACCTATTTTAAGAGCATCTGCCTTTTTTATAAATTGAGCTGCCTCTGCTTTAGTTAGAATTTTTTCGGGCTCCCATTTGTCACCAGTTCCAATAGAAATCCCTAATTCAACTAGAATGTTAGCTTTTGCTTTACCCCAGCTTTTTTCTAGATCACTAAATTTAGTTGCTGGAGTACCATTTACTTTAGAATCTAATTTGTAAGCTTCTACAATAAGAGAGGCCATTGAAACTCGGTCAATTTTCCCAGTTGGATCGAATACGCCCGCTCCTTTCCCTTTTACAACGCCAGCTTTTTCTACAGCTGCGATGAATGGGGTATACCATTGGTTTTGAGAATCACCGAAAGATGGTTTAGCATTTTTATCGATTGGTAAGTTTAAGATTTGAGCCATCATTGTAGCTGCTTCTGCACGAGTGATTTCTTTTCCTGGCTCAAACATTCCTTTTTCGTTACCTGTAACTGCACCTTTCTCTACTAAATAGTAAATAGAGTCTTCTGCCCAATGTTTAGCTGGGACATCTGGAAATTTTTTCGTTTGCGCGAAACTACTAGATGAATAAGATAATATACTAGCTGCAATTATTCCTGCTGCAATTATTCTATTTTTCATAGAATATATTCCCCTCTCAAGTACGATGTATTTATATAACAGACTAATTATAGTTCTGAAAATTAGTAATAGTCAATCAAAATTGTATAATTTTGTATTATTATTGTATTTTTTGTCATACATAACTATAGTTAAAAACTATAAGATTTTATTAAGAGGAGAGATTCATATGAGCTACAATTGGAAAGATATAGAGCACCGTATGTATACAATGTGTATGATTCAGCAGAATAACAAAGTATTGTTAATACAGCGCCCCAATCATCTTGGCTTCCCTGGTTACATCGCTCCCGGAGGAAAAGTAGATTTTCCAGAAAGTATCGTTCAAGCTGCTAAACGAGAAGTAAAAGAAGAAACTGGATTACTTGTTTCAACTTTAACCTTTAAGGGATTAGATGAATATGTAAATCCGAAAGAAAATGTTCGATATATGGTATTTAACTATTGGACAGATTCATTTGAAGGTGAACTCCTTTCGAATCCTCCTGAAGGCAAATTATTATGGGTACCAATCGATACAGCACTAAATCTTCCTATGCAAGATTGTTTTAAAGAAAGATTTCCATTATTTTTTGAAAAAGGTACGTTTGAAATTCAACGTGTTTGGGACAAAGACTTAGATAAACAAGTCGCTATGACCATTACCCATACGTAAAAAAGCTTGGAATCTCTCCAAGCTTTTCTTACTTCTCCTCTATTTTCTTAATCTCATAATCAATTTCTAAAAACTTAACTCTGAATATCCACATTTCATGGTGAGCTGTTAGCATTTGACCTTTTACCTCTTTAATAATAAACGTCTCAGCTAACGGTAAACGGATTGTAAAAAAACGAGTATGTAAATAGATTCCCTCATCTCCCTTACCATTTCCTCTCAGCTTACTAGTAATAATTAAATCGTCGTGATCATTGCGTAATTTTAAAATCCCCGTCATATTCGAATATGGTAGAGGTAATGCGATATTCATATATGTCTCATTCTTATACGTATGTTTGGAGTAAAGAGCTACAAAAATAGATGCTCCTGCTTCATTTTTTCTTAACCAAGCTCTTACATTCTCCCTTCCATCCTTCTCATCCATTACCCCTATGATAGAGCCGTGCATTGTTTCCCACTTGCCGCCCATTCCTAAATGTATTTGTTCTACACGCTTACTCATTTTCTCATAACAAAATGCAAACAGGCGGAACGAACGAGTCCATTTAATATGCGATTGTAACTCATACTCTTTTGTATTTTCATAAAACCGAATAATGCTTAAAGGTATCTTTGTCACGTCAAATGCTTCACTATGAAAATCATTCATTTTATCAACTAAACCGTTGTATTCCTTACTATCTATTACATTTCTGTTATGTAAAAATGCTTCACCAACTGTCGCCTTTCCTCTTAATCTGCTCATTGGTTTCCCGTAATATTTATAGTTCGGAACACTCTTTTCAATCATCCAGCCGACAAATGCCGGTAACGCTACTCCAATTCCATTCACAACACCGTGAATCCAAACCATTTGGGCAATTGTAATCGTCATTACATGTTTCAAATTCCCATACGAATATATAAGTGAAAACATAATTGTTACCATGAGTGTACTAGACGATATGATCAGGAGAATCTTTGCGCTGATAGCATTAAATTTCGTGCGCCAAACATAAATCCCATAACCATAAATAGCACATAAATATAGGAACACTGCAAAAAATTCAAATATCCTTGAGTATGTAATTCCAATCGCAACTGTCATCGGTGAAATGACTATAATAAACATAATTGCATCATATACTTTACTGCTCTTTTCTTTCTTCCGCCCTATTAAACCAGCTGATAATGGCAATAGAAACGCCGAATAATGAAAGTGTGCAGCTGTGAGTAGAACAATGTCAGAAGTAAACTGCATAATCGAAATCTTTGCTACTGAGGCAAAAAACCAGAAACCACCTAAAAACAAATAAATAAACGCACTATCGATTGCCGTTTCTTCTAACGGTTTCCATCCTCTTTCTAGTAATCTACTCACTCCAAATAACGCGACAATTCCTGTATATACAAACCAAAATAGCGCAAAGAAATAGTGACTTGTTACGAAAGCTAGCATTGCACTAATTGCTGCGATTGGATATAAAAACGATACAAATTTATAAAAGAATACATATGATCCATTTCTTGTTTTCTTATCAATGATGCTAAATGACATCGGTATAAATAACAACATAGATAATAAAATAATTGCTTCCACTGGGTTTATATTTGACCAATCACATATTAGAAAAACAATATAACAAACAAGTCCAACTATTATATTTTTCATATTATTTATTTCCTCTCCACAAATGTTCCCTTATATGAAAATAATGAACCAATTAATGGATTGCGTACTTGTACATGAATTCGAAAGCATTGTAGTGTTTCATCATAACTTTCTACAATGTTGGCCTCTCCGTATAAGAATCTAGGTAACGGAACTTTCCTTCCAAACATGTAAAACCATTGTTTCTTTGAGGAAATATGCATTGCCCCCACCTCATCAATATGAAAATTCAATGTAGAAACAAGTATGTGTGGTTCACCAAAACAATCTACAATTTCATTATTCCCTTCATCCAACTGCATAACGGCGTTAAAATATCTTTTCTTATTATGAAAATAAAAAGTACGATTCCACCGCACAAGTTCATGTCCATGTTCATCACGCTCAGCGGTATTATGTATTGTAAATGGCACTCCCTTACCTCTCTCAGAGAAAAACATTCGAAACTTCGATGCAATTTTTAATATGAATTTTACGAAAAAAGAACCACCGTAAATTTCATCCATCTTTCCTTCTCCAATAAAGCTATTTTCTTCTGTAATCTCATAACGTTTCTGTAATTTCGGATGAAGTTTTTTATAAGAATCCCCTAATAGTCTTTCATACATATTAGCCATACATTATCCCTTTCTCTTCCTCTTGCAATTTTTTACACTTGGCAAATTCGTACTATTTATATAACCGACAATCGATAATCCAATTAGAAGTAGATTTAACGTAATTGGATTAAACGGCTCTGTAAAGCTTGCGACATTCGTAAATCCTGCCGCTATCGTTAAGGCTATTAACATAAAAATATGTACGACAAATACTTTTCGTTTTGGAAATGGCAACAGCCATAGGACACCAAAAGTAATTTCTAGTAATCCAATTATTTTAAGTACAAAAATACTATGTTCAGTTGAACCAATCATCACATATAACATTTTTACTTCTTCTGAATGAGTAAACACTAGTTTCGGTACTATTCCTTGATACATCCATACGAAAGCAAATAAAAAACATACGAACCAATATGTCATTGTTCTTCTAATGAGCAATCTAGGATGAAGTCCCTTTTCTAACCATAATTTTAAAGCATCAAAACTCCAAGCTGTCGCCCAGCCTAATAATGGCCGAAACATATAGAAATCTATTACATTCCCTATACGACCAAACCTCGTATCATAATCATATTGTGTCTCAAAATGAATGTGTTCTTTACACGGTGTATACTTCCAATAACCACGCCCTATTTGAATAAGTGATAATTGATTGTCTGTCCAAAATTTTAAAGAAGAAATCCGTTCACCTGTTTCTTTTCTTATTTCACCTATCGATTCCCCTTCACCAGCTATTTCAAGTCCAAATCCGATTTTTGTTTTATATAAAAACTTCTGCGGTTCTCCTTCTTTTTTCTCTAAATACGAAATTTCAGTAAAGCGAGCATCCCATTCTGTATGTATATGTGGTTCTTGCGTGTATTCCCATAATTTTTCCATTGTTGTATTCATTTCTGCCGAAACATAAATAGGCTTTTTCCCCTTCATTCTTCCACCTCCTATGCGCTATAAGTTTAATGTACATGCAATAAATTTATTTTGCTACATTTTTCACAAACTTCCTTTCATAAAAGAAAGAATTTTTAAAATTTATACAAAACACTTGATTCCCCAAAAAATTTAAATTATTATAAAACAAATGTTACCAACAACTTCATAAATCAAACACTCTCGCCTAAAACGTGAGATAGAGGTTGCGATACTTATGAGTATTCTAATGGAGACACAGAGATGTCTATGAAATTAGATGAAAGGAAGTATTGCCGAAATCGATATATTTCTCTGTATGTATCGATTGGGGCTGTTTTCGAATAGAAACAGAACTGTCATATGTACAGACGTGTACGTATGAAGAGCTATCTACAAAAAAGAGATATCATTTTTATGGTATTCCTTTTTTGGCGGTTTTTTTATTAGCTCCGTTTTCTGTTTCCCTTTTCCTGTAACAGCACCATCCTCACTTATTTGAGATGGTGTTTTTTGTTTTTCTCTGGTAACTACAGGAATATTGGGATTTATATATGTCCTAATCTATTCTTAAAAATGGATGAAAGAAGGAATTCGCAATGGAAACGATTGTACAAAAATTTGGTGGCACTTCTGTCGGAAGTGTTGAGCGTATTCAACATGTAGCAAATTTAATTATTGAAGAATATGAACGAGGACATAGTATCGTCTCTGTCGTTTCAGCAATGGGAAAAAGTACAGATGAACTTGTAGTACTTGCTAACGCAATTACAGAAAATCCAAGTAAACGCGAAATGGATATGCTTCTATCGACAGGAGAGCAAGTAACTATTTCATTATTAACGATGGCACTACAAGCAAAAGGGTATAACGCGATTTCATTAACAGGATGGCAAGCTGGTATTACGACAGAATCTGTACATAGTAGTGCACGGATTACTGAAATTAATACAGATCGAATTCAGTCTTATCTTACTAAAGGCACGATTGTTATTGTAGCTGGTTTCCAAGGAGTCAGTGAAGATTTTGAAATTACAACGCTTGGACGAGGCGGTTCTGATACAACTGCTGTCGCATTAGCTGCTGCACTAAACGCAAAAAAATGTGATATTTACACAGATGTGACTGGCGTATACACGACGGATCCACGAGTTGTAAAAGATGCTTATAAATTAGATAAAATTTCTTATGACGAAATGTTAGAACTTGCAAACCTCGGTGCTGGTGTATTACACCCGCGTGCTGTTGAGTTTGCTAAAAATCATAATGTCATTTTAGAAGTTCGCTCAAGTATGGAACAAGAAAACGGAACAATTGTAAAAGGAGAATGTAACATGGAACAACAATCAATCGTTAAAGGTATTGCATTTGAAGATAATATTACACGCATCACAGTGAAAGGATTAGAACAAGGTTCACTTTCAACTGTTTTCTCTACATTAGCAGCGGCACATATTAATGTAGATATCATCATTCAAAGTATTACAAATGAAGGAACTGTTCATCTCTCCTTCTCCATCCATTCTAATGATTTAAGAGAAACATTAGAAGTATTGGAACAAAATCAAGAGGCACTTCACTATGAATCAGTAGAATATGAAAATCATTTAGCAAAAGTATCAATTGTAGGATCTGGTATGGTCTCTAATCCAGGTGTTGCTGCGAATATGTTCACTACTTTAAAAGAAGAAAATATTCATATTAAAATGGTAAGTACATCAGAAATTAAAGTGTCTGTCGTTATTGACCGCCTTCATTTAGTGACAGGTGTTGAGGCGCTGCATCAATCATTTATGGCGAAAATCGAGCCTTTAGTACAAATGAGTTAATTTCCAGCGGTACTACTTAAAACAAATTATATGAATCTATTTCCTTCCTATTAAAAATAGAAAGCTGTTTGCATTATATAGAGTGACAAAAAATTTATGTGTCATTAAAAAAATACAATTAATTCTATACAACAATCGGATCATTTAATGTAGTACAGGATAGAAATATTTTTGCAAGGAAGTCTCGGTATTGTTTGTTAACAAGATACTATATGACATACTTAAAAACACCTTGTCATATTTTCCTAAACTGTGACAAGGTGTTTTTGTTTGAAAGGAATTTGTAATTTTTAATAGTATAATTAGGAAGATGATTAGATAATACACTTTTACATATAAGGAGATAAAGACAATGTCAAAAAATAAATTACTCAGAATGGACAATGTTAGCATCGTTGTAGAATCCCTTGATAATGCAATCTCTTTCTTCGAGGAGATTGGGTTAAAACTCGAAGGGCGCGCCACTGTAGAGGGTGAATGGGCTGGTCGCGTAACCGGACTCGGTTCGCAGTGCGTAGAGATTGCTATGATGGTGACTCCAGATGGTCATAGCCGAATTGAACTTTCGCGATTTCTTACCCCGCCCGCTATAGGAGATCACCGGACAGCTCCTGTCAATGCCCTCGGTTATTTGCGCGTCATGTTCACCGTTGAAGACATTGATGAAATGGTATCTAGGCTTACTACTAAGCATGGTGCTCAACTCGTTGGTGAAGTAGTTCAATACGAGAACTCTTACCGTCTCTGCTACATTCGTGGAACCGAAGGGATTTTAATCGGTTTAGCGGAAGAACTCGGTAACAAGTAATTAATGTATTATAAATGAAACTACTATATTTTTAACCACGTCCTCACTCCAGAACGTGGTTATGCTTGTTTGAGTTTTTAAAAATATATTTTCATTTTACACATAGATTTCAAGACTCTATCCAAACAGTTCTTTAACATATCACTAACATCCAAAAATCATTATGAAATAATTTAATTATTCGCTTTACCTTTTCCTAGGAAATATCACTGACTCTTCTCATTTTATATTTTATCGCTCTTTTCTATGAAAAAACGATCTATATTCATTCAAAATAACTTTCTTCACATCTGAGTAAAATACCATCATGAATAATGCAACGCCTAATACAATCACCTGTATTTTTTCATATTCAACGAAAGCACTCATAATTAACAAACCAAATCCAATATAAAAACCAAATTCGTTCTCTTTCTCAAAATCCTCATCTTCTTCATCAATATGTATTTTTTCTTCAATGTTTTGATTCCTTTTTATTAACTCATCGAGCGTAACATTGTACATTTCACTTAGTAAAATTAAATTATCAATATCCGGATAACTTTTATCATTTTCCCATTCATATACCGCCTGCCTCGTCACGCCAATCTTTTTAGCAACATCCTCTTGTGAAAATCCCTTTGACTCTCGTAGTTTTTTTAACTGCTCTCCTAAGCTCATAACGTCCCCTCCTTTAACAAATTATGACATAATGGGAGATGAAAAAGAAAGAAACTATTGGTAAAATCTGCTGTAAACCACTCGTTTACACAATAAAAAAGAGAGAATAACTCTTTGAGTTATTCTCTCTCTTCTATTAAAACAGATGAATGTTTTCTTTCTTGCAAGCTTCACGTAAATCATCAGGCCATACAGAAGATTGAACTTCACCGATATGTGCTTTTCGTAAGAAGTACATGCACATTCTTGATTGTCCGATACCACCGCCAATTGTTAATGGGAGTACGTCTTCTAAAATACCTTTATGGAAATCGTACTCACGTTTGAAGTCTTCACCTGTTTTCGTTAACTGCTCATCAAGTGATTTACTATCAACACGAATTCCCATTGATGATAATTCAAATGAAGATTGTAGTACTGGGTGCCAGAATAAGATGTCACCGTTTAATTTCCAATCATCATAATCAGCTGCGCGTCCATCATGCTTTTCACCTGAACGAAGTGCATCACCAATTCCAATAATGAAGACTGCACCGTGCTCTTTCGCAATTGCATGTTCACGATCTTTCTGTGTTAATTCTGGATATTTATCTTCTAGTTCTTGGGAAGTGATGAAAACAATTTCTTCTGGTAAATACTTTCCAAGGAACGGATATTTTTCAAATAAGTGATCTTCTAAATCTTTGAATATTCCATAAATTGTTTGTACTGTTTTTTGTAAGTAATCTACAGTACGCCATTCTTTTTGAACGATTTTTTCCCAATCCCATTGGTCAACGTAAATGGAATGTGTTGCATCAAGTTCTTCATCACGACGAATCGCGTTCATGTTTGTATATAAACCTTCACCAGCTTCATATCCATATTCATGCAGTGCAAATCGTTTCCACTTCGCTAGTGAGTGAACAATTTCTAATTCTTCTCCTGAATGTAACATATCAAATTCAATTGGACGTTCTACACCGTTTAGATGATCGTTTAATCCTGATTTTTTCGTTACGAATAATGGTGCAGATACACGGAATAATTCAAGGCGTTTTGCTAATTGATCCTCGAAAAATGTTTTAACTTCCTTAATTGCGATTTGAGTCTCTCTTACTGTCATTAATGATTGATACATGGTGGTTTCCTCCTAAAATGTTTGGATGTTGTGAAAAGAAGCCAACAAAAAAAGCCCTTCTTTCCCAAAAAACTGGGACGAAAGGCTTTGGTTCCGCGGTACCACCCAAATTAGCAACAGAGGTTGCTCACTTATACAATACGGAGATGAAATATCTCGATACTGTTCTTCTTGTAACGGCGAAGTTCCCGGCTAAGTCTACTTTCCTATCAAGGATTTCGGTTAGCAACTCCAGGAGGTTCTTCATAATAGGCTTCGTATCAGGCTCACACCACCCCTGACTCGCTTAGACTACGTCCTACTACTACTCGTCCTTTCATAGTCGTTTTGTTGTCACATCTCTGAAACATTTTATTAATGATTATTCTATACAAAAAATAAATAAAGTCAACAAAAAGTTTTAAAATATTTTTCAATTCTTTATTTTACGGCTTTATTGATTGTTTCTAATATACCTTTTTTACTTCTTTTGTCTGGGGATTCCAAAAAACGTTTCACTAACAGAAACTAACATATATACAACAATTAATGTAATCGTCCGAAATATAGAATCCGCAGTATTTCGTATTATTTTCATTTTCTTTGTAATTCCTTTCAGTTTACTTGCAAATTCATGATATACTATAGCATTCAAGCAGTTTGTTTTTACTTAAAACAAACATAGTCATTTATAAAGAGTATTTTCTAAATCATTGACTATTATCAAATAAGATTTTTATATAACGGAGTGATTATATGAGTAAAACGAAAGCAAAACCGAAAAAAGGTGTAGGACAAGGTACTGGAAGTAAAGGATGGAACCGTTGGCAATCAAGCGCAAAGAAAAAGAAAGCTGCAAAGCCATACAAAAGTAAAGGTACAAAGAAATAATTGAAATAACATTTAATTTCTTTACTTTGTACAAAACAAAATATAATTATTACAACAAAAAAGCTATGCCCTCATACATTTGAAGGCATAGCTTTCTTTATTAGATCATTAAAATATCTCGAATTTCTTCCTCCGTGATTGATGATAATTTCTCTTCTCCTGGTTCAATCACTTCAGCGATTAAATTTTTCTTACTCTCTTGTAGTTCATGCATTTTTTCCTCAATGGTTCCGTGTGCTACTAATTTAATAACTTGTACTGTATTTTTTTGCCCCATTCGATATGCCCGATCTGCTGCTTGTTGTTCAACAGCTGGATTCCACCATAAATCATATAAAATAACCGTATCGGCACCCGTTAAGTTAAGACCCGTACCACCAGCTTTTAAAGAAATGAGGAATAGGTCCCCTTCTCCTTCGTTAAATCGATTACATAGTTCTACACGTTCTTGCGAAGGTGTATTTCCGTCTAAATAAAAGTATGGAATTGCTTGACGATTTAATTCACGACCAATAATGGACAGCATCTTCGTAAATTGAGAGAAGATTAAAATTCTCTTACCAGTACTTCTACATTCCTCTAGTATGTCTAACAGTTGCTCAAACTTAGCTGAACTCCCTTTGTAATCATCAACGAATAAAGCCGGATGATTACATATTTGTCTTAATCTCGTTAAGCCAGCTAAAATTCTAATTTTATTTTTACGTAACGTATCTTTGTCTAAATGCTTTAATGTTTCTTCTCTTAATTTCGCTAAGTAAGCAGCATATAATCTCTTTTGATCTGGTAATAACTCCGATGACTGTAAGTGCTCTATTTTATCTGGAAGCTCTTGTAATACATCTTCTTTTAGTCGTCTTAATACGAACGGTTTTACGCGCTTCGCAATATCTTCACGCCTTAAATCACCGAATTCTTTTCTTCCTGGTAATAATTCTGGAAATACAACATGAAAGATAGACCATAGCTCTTCTAATGAATTTTCTACAGGCGTTCCCGTTAGTCCGAAACGATATTCAGCTTGAATTGTTTTCACTGCTCTTGCAGTTTGCGTTGTAGGATTTTTAAACGCCTGTGCTTCATCAAGAAATAGTGTATGAAATGGCCTCGCATACGACCTTACATCTTTTCTCAGTAACGGATATGACGTAATGACGACATCAAATTCCGCTACGTCTTTTAAGATTTTTCGCCGTTCTGTCTGATTTCCATCTGCAATAACTGCTCTAATATGTGGAGCGAATTTTTTCAATTCACTAAACCAATTATAAACAAGCGAGGACGGTGAAACGACTAATATAGGCAGCTTCTTCTCTCGAATTTCAGGCAAAACAGAATCTATATAAGCAATACTTTGCAGCGTTTTTCCAAGTCCCATATCGTCTGCTAAAATACCGCCAAAACGGTAATAGGCGAGTGTCTTCATCCACTCAAATCCGTATACTTGATACTCTCTCATTACAGCATGTAAAGTTTGTGGCACTGTAAACTTTAATTTTTTCGGGTTTTGAATGCTTTCAACTAAATCTTGAACAGACTCATCTAAACTTAAAACATTACCTTCATGAAGTCCGTTCATCCATTTTACACTCCGAATAAGCGGAACATTCACTTCTTCCCCATGTAAAAATTCTTTTCGAATACCTGATTCTTTTACAAACTGATTAATTTCATTAAACTCTTTACTCTCTAGTGATAATAAAGAACCATTCGCTAATCGGTAATATTTACGTTTCTCCTCAAGAGCAACTAATACCCCTTTAATTTCTGCTTCCGGTATTCCTTTTATATCAAAACGAAATGATAACCAATCAATTCTTTCTTTTCTTCTCACTCTAATAAGTGGCGCTGTATCCCCTTTATGAATACGTAATTTGATTGCTGTTGTCGCGTAAATATCAACTAAACCTTTTAACGTTGGAACAATGTGATATAAAAAGTTATACTCAGCTTCTTCATTATGCATAAAGTAGCCACCTTCTGTTTTTGCAAAAGCACTTTCACTCATAATGTCTAAAATCTCTTTTTCCTTTTTCTCATCACGATTAAAAACGGAAGGTTGCCCGTCTTCTTCTAGCGGATTAATCACGACGTTTCCATAATGGAATTCAAGCCCTGCTAGCAAACGATTTTTTACTCGATCTAAATACAGCTTTGCTTTTAACGACGGCGTTTCAACACGATCGGATATTACTTCATCAATGCGCACTGTTCCCAGTTTCATTAATCCAGGCACAACTTTCGCTACGAAATGTTCCATCTTATTTTCAGGAATATAAAACTGATTGCTATTTGAGCGACTCATCATCTTTTGTAATTCAATAAGTCGCATACAATCTTCCATAGGTAAATGATATAATTTCCCATCGTAAAGAGCGTTGTTATACATCTCCATAACTCGAACACGATTTAGACCGTCTATATGAAGGGTAAACCCGCCATTATTCCCTTTCGTAAACTCAAAATGTAATGGCAATAACCCTTTTGAAATGTGTAATCCCTGAAACAGTTGCTCCTTTTGTTTCAGCTGTACATACTCGGCTCTAGAAAGTGCAGAGAGCATATCATTCCACGAAGCTGGCGGTATAAATATCATACTTTCATCTTGTTTCGCATGTACTTCTAGTGCATCTTCATACATTTTTTCATTATGATATATTTTAATGAGTTGTTGTATAATCGCGTCTGTTTCTTGTTTAAAACTGTGTACATCTGGCGTATATGTAAATTCATTGGAACAATGAAAAGTCTCTCTCTTCTCCACTTTAGAAAGAAATTCTCTCATATGATTTATAAAATATGTTTTCGCAAGTTTTAACTGAATTCCAAGAAGAGCCCCACCGCTTTTCGTCGCTACTGGTGAACATATAAACGCAACATCTAATATTTCACGTGTATCAAACCGATGTTGTTTACTTTTTGGCCTCAGTGGTTTATCTGCAAACAACTGAAACATCCCGTTTGTTAATTGATCATTTCTGCTACTAACAGAGCCCATTCCACCCGTTTGCTGGTTATAATTTATTTGTATCAATACAGCTGCAACATGTTGACAGTACGTTTGGAAAGATGCTAACGAAGGACAACTACATCTCGCAACAACATCACCTTTCTTAGCTTTTTCTACTGTAACATGGAAATCCTCGTTCCCTTTTACCGTCGCCTCACAAATTTCTTTCGTTTCATCATAGTAATTCACGATTACTTTATTTGATTTATAATAAGCTTCGCCTCTTTTATATGAGGTTTCTCCACATACTTCTTTAATAATCGATTTATTTAATGTAAAACTCATTGTTTTGACACTTCCTTAATGTAAAACCATTTTCTCTTACTTAACATTTTACATGCTTAACGAGAAAATATAAAATGTTGATTTAACAAAAAAAGATGCTTATTTATAAGCACCTTTTCACTCTATCTCCATCAGTCGTTTCGCCTCAAAATACAACACTTGAATAAATTTTTTCGTATTAATTCGTATATGGCCAGAAGTCGCTACCCCATCCTTTGTCATTTCTGTCATCCGTTTTCTAACTACAGTGAAATCAAAAAACTTCGGAGCATAACTTTCAAATTTCGGATTTGAAAAGTCTGTTAGTCCAAGAGAAGCTAAATGGTTCAATGATTGATAAATCGCTCTTCTTACACGTTGTTCAGATGCTTTTCTCTCCTTTTCTATATCTGCCTCTGAAGCTAGTTCCCCTAATTTTTTCAGTGTAATTTGGTGAAAAATATCTTTCAACGCAGGAAATCCAAATTCAAATGTTTGCGCCTTTTCTTGTCCATTTAAATATTCCAGCATACTAAGTAAATCTTTACTTCCGTTCTCTCCCGCAATACCGAGTTCTGATAGTAAGAAGCGTCCTGAATCTGATATCTTTTTCCCTTCTTGCACTGTTTCACTACGCATTTGCGGCTTTTCCCACTGAAACACATTATTTAATGATTTTTGAATGTCATATATAGAACGTTCCAAACGAATACGTTCTATCACTTTTCGTACAACAGATACTACTTCTATTTTGTTTAGTGGTTTTGTAATATAATATTCCACACCAAGTGTATATGCCTCACCAATGAGCTGTTTCGATTCAACTTGGGAAATCATAATAATTTTCCCAGTAAATGAAGATGCTATATGGCGAACTGTTTCAATGCCGTCTCTCATCGGCATTAATAAATCAATAAATAAAATATCCACTTTTTTATAATTTAGCTGTTCCGCTTCAATAAACGCTCCATCTTCCGATTCTCCAATTACTTCCCCAAGATCGCCATCCTCAATAATTTGCGAAAGCATCGAGCGGAAAACTTCATCATCATCTACAATATAATAATACAAACCTATTCCCCTTCCCGCTTTAAACTGCACTCCGGTAAACAAACGATAAACTTACACCCTTTCCCATTTTCATTGTCTTCTAACCTTACTTCTCCGCCGAGCTCTGTTACCATTTCGTCAATGTAAGAAAGTCCAATACCTGTGGACGGTGTTCCTGTTTGATCATACTTCGAAGTAAACCCAGGCTTAAATACTAATTTCTTATACTTTTGTACAATACCAGGGCCATCGTCAATTACTTCAAAGATTACATTTTGCTCTCGTTTATATAACTTAATGCGAATGACACCCCTATCTTCAATTGCTTCAACTGCATTCGCAACTAAGTTATTAAAAATTGATAGCACTGTATACACGTGATATGCAGCATGCTCTCCTTCTATATGTTTAGAAAAACGTATATCTTTCTCTAGCATTTCAGCATACTTTTCATTTATTCTTACAATCATTTCTGTAAGCTCATGACCTTCTACGTACTCAGCCACATTTTTATCTAATAACAGTTTAGATAATCCTGCAAAAATCCTTTGATTATCTTTTTTTATTTCATGCACTTCTCCTGCTATTTTCAATGCTGTTTTACCATTCGAATGATTGCTTACTTGTAAATTTCGATATAATTGATACGCTTCTTGTGTAATTAATTCTGCATTTTGTAACGTTTTTTTCAAATGAACAGATTCTACATATAAATTGGATAAGTGCATTAACATTTTTTCATTTTCTTTTCGCACTTGTGATTCTTTTAATTTCGTTTCATATAAATTCATCATATTTAAAAAGCCAAGTGCAAAGAAACTACGAAAAATAGCAATAATGATGAGTTTATTTACTTCAGAAATTGTTATTGTTGTACCTAGTACTAACATGTGATAAAACGCAAGTTCCGACATACTTGCAACAATTTCAATTGAAATTCCAAGACATCCAATAATAATTGGTTTCTGATGGAACTTATTTACCCTGCAAAGTGAAAAAAGACTGCCATAAATAAAATAATAGAAGAACACAGGATAACGCAAATAAAATGATTCTGTCATATGAAATGAACCTTGCATGATCCAGTCAAGACATACGCGGAATAGGACTACACATATACCAACAACAATACCTGCAACTCCTGCTGGTATTCTTCTTAAAAATAGTAATAAAAAGAAGAATAACGGCGTCCCAAAGCTAACGCGAAACGTATCATTAAACGGATGAAAATTAAGCTCTCCAGCAATCGGAACAACAACCATTAATATAATTAAAAGGGATATGTCTTTCTTCCATAATTGATTCCAATTCAAAGGTGCCACTTCCTATATTCTTTTTTCAGTAATAAAAGTGAAAGCCCGCTTATATTTATAAACGGGCTTTATTTCTATATTCTAACCTTTTCTACCGCTTTTATTTGGCG
>NZ_JBVVXV010000007.1:0-219478 GCF_055902415.1 Bacillus sp. SSR7
AAACAAGAAGAGCAACAAAAAGCAGAAGAAAAACGTAAACAAGAAGAGCAACAAAGAGCAGAAGAAGAGAAGCGTAAGCAAGAAGAGCAACAAAGAGTAGCTGAAGAAAAACGCAAGCAAGAAGAGAAGAAGGCTCAGCAACAGCAGTCTATACAACAAGAGAGAACACAAAAACAAGAAAAACCAACACAAGCAACAGGTGGGAAACCAACAAGATCACAAATTTCAGTTGGTTCACATGTAGTTATTCAATTGGATAATGACTATAGTAAAACTGTAAGTGGTGTTGTGAAAGACATTTTGACACATAGTGAAACACATACGTACGGAATTAAAGTTCGCTTACAAGATGGACAAATTGGCCGTGTTCAAAGTGTTAAATAATGAAAAAGAGATTTGACTTCTTTATCAAATAAATAAAAGTTAAAAACCCGGTTCTTTCGTAAAAGAACCGGGTTTTTACGTGCGGAATTTGCGTTTTGTTGGTGCTACCACACCTCTATCAAGTATAGATGTTTTTATAATTTGAAAGACGAGGAAATGAACGTGGAGGGAGTATTGGAAGCATGTTTGAGAAGATTAAATGAATAGAAAAGGAAATGTTTTTTAATTCTGGGTTATGGACCTATCCTCTCGCTCTAATTAACTAAAAGAAGAACTTTCCCATACCCATTAGACTACTAAGCATTCCAATTCCATTCATGGTGTTTTTTCCTACTGTAAGTAAGTTTCCGAGCATTCCTGGCTGACCATAACTTCCGTTATTCCCCCATCCCATGGGACTTACCTGCCCTCCCCATCCTGGAGAGTTTCCGAAAACACCCCAGTTATTGGTACCGAAGTTAAAAGCTTTAGCTGGCGGCGATAGTAAAGCGGCAAGATGACCTTGTGCGAACATCCCTGCATGATTGAATGGTTGGGCCCAGGGGATGGGAGGTTTTTGATAATTAAAACTTGCATTGCCTGGTAATGGAGTCCAATTAGCAGGATGTCCTTGAGGCATCAACCCTGCATAATGGATTGGCTGCCCCCAAGAGAAGGAAGGGGGCTCGGGATTGAAACCTGTATAATTGGTTGGTGAATCCCAACCATATGGATAGACTCGATAACTCCAATACTCAGGAACCTTCAGACCATTTATTCCCTCAGCTTTCGTTATTTGGGGTTGTGAATATAATGATGACATGGAAATTTGGTTATTATATTGTTCCTCTTCTCCCTTTGAATTCAAATACCAATATTGGTGCATAAGCTTATTCCCCTCACTTTAAAAATGTAATGTTAGACTTAGCCTATGTGATATTCCTTTTTATGGATGGTTACATAACTAGATTTCCAAGCCTGTATTTAAATGTTTATTAAGGTGTAATTAATAAAAAAGATTTTAAAATGTTATGTTGAGAAAGTAGAATTGCTAAAAAGAGAATATCCATTCGAAGAGTTTGGCAAAATACTGCAAGGGTAATATATTCTCGTGCAAATATGCAAACGAGTTAAATAAATCAATGGAATTGATAATGAAGGGGCAAATAAATATATGAGTGAAACGTTACATAAAAGAAAACCACCATATGTAATGCTTGTAATCCTTTTTATTGGTGCATTTGTGTCATTTCTAAATAACTCGCTTTTAAATGTAGCCTTGCCATCAATAATGAAGGATTTAGACATTAAAGATTATTCAACGATCCAGTGGCTTTCTACAGGGTATATGCTTGTAAGTGGCATATTAATTCCGGCATCAGCATTTTTAATAACCCGCTTCTCCAATAGGAGTTTATTTATTACATCTATGGTGATTTTTATTCTTGGTACGGCCTTAGCGGCTTTAGCGCCGAACTTTAGTCTATTACTTACTGGCCGGATGATTCAAGCGGCAGGTTCTTCAGTCATGGGGCCTTTGTTAATGAATATTATGCTAGTAAGCTTTCCAAGAGAAAAAAGGGGAACGGCAATGGGGATTTTTGGATTAGTTATGATTACAGCTCCTGCAATTGGACCGACACTATCAGGTTATATTGTAGAGTATTATGATTGGCGTTTGCTGTTTGAAATGATTTTACCGTTAGCAATCATTAGCTTACTGTTAGGGATTTGGAAATCAGAGAATGTCATGAGACAAAACAAAAATGCAAAACTTGATTATCTCTCATTACTATTATCTTCTGTCGGTTTTGGCGGTTTATTATATGGGTTCAGTTCTGCAAGCTCCGATGGTTGGACGAATAAAGTTGTTGTAACAACCTTAACCATAGGCGCTATTGCCCTAATTGCTTTCATTATCCGTCAATTAAAAATGAATGAACCGTTATTAGATTTACGTGTTTATAAGTACCCCATGTTTGCGCTTGCATCTGTAATTGCAATTGTCAATGCAGTGGCCATGTTTTCGGGTATGATTTTGACACCAGCTTATGTACAAAACGTCCGCGGTATTTCACCGCTGAGCTCTGGGCTAATGATGCTTCCAGGTGCGGTAATAATGGGGGTTATGTCACCAATTACAGGTAAACTATTTGATAAATATGGCCCTCGGATTCTTGGGATAGTAGGACTTTCCATTACAGCTGTTTCAACTTATATGCTGGCAAACCTGCAAATCGACTCTAGTCACACACATATTATTCTTATTTACACACTGCGGATGTTTGGGATGGCAATGGTGATGATGCCACTTATGACCAATGGCCTTAATCAATTGCCAACTCGTTTAAATCCGCACGGTACAGCTGTTAATAATACAGCTCAACAAGTGTCCGGTTCAATTGGTACTGCTATTCTTGTTACGATTATGAATTCTGTAACAAAAACAAAAGCTGAAAGTTTAATGGCCCATGTAGATCCAACAACCTTCACAGAAGCTACGAAGGCAATGTTAACGCAGAAGGCTTTATTATCCGGAATTCAGCATTCATTCTATGTAGCACTTGGCATGAATGTTGTTGCGCTACTATTAGTTTTTTTCGTTAAACGTGTAGATACAAGCCCGGAAGCTGTTGAGAGGTTAAATCGGTAGAGTGAAATAAAACTCTTGATAATGATTCCTACAAGTTTTTTGCTGCTAAGAAACTGATAATTAAAACGGAAAAAGAACTGAAAGAAACAATGAAATAATTATATATAGCAAAAAGGATTTGATATTCATATCAGATCCTTTTTCATTCGTAACAGAGTATACTTGCTTATCGTATTTGTTTGAATTGACATTAGAAACTACTCGTTTTCCAAATACTACAATCTTTAGCTCTCAACTTCTCATAAACATTATAATAATACGCTTTATTTTAATGTAGTATTTTTTCTGGAAGTTAGAAATCTAATAGCAACAAACAACTTAGATTACCAACCTTATAAGTAATATCATAATCGTGAATAGTTAGGGAAAAGATAAAATAAGGTAATCAATTACATATCTTTATCCCAGGCGATTCATTGCTATCTTCTTTTTATTGAATGGGATATTTTATCCCGCTATTTGCCGGGCAGTAAGACCCCACCTCAAAATTCAGCGGAAGCAAAGAAGTTAGGTGGGGAATCAACTGCCCGTAAAAGTCCGATTGGTGAGGGCTGATAATCCGTGGGGGATGAACAAAACCCCACGGATTAAAGTTTCACTTTATTTCATGCTTTTTTGAAAGGGTGTTTTTAATGGATAAAAAAGTATCTGCCATTCCGCAGCCGAAAACATACGGACCGCTGGGGAATCTCCCATTAATCGATAAAGATAAACCGACCTTATCTTTTATCAAGATAGCGGAAGAGTATGGTCCTATTTTTCAAATTCAAACTTTAAGTGATACGATCATTGTCGTTTCTGGACATGAACTGGTAGCAGAAGTCTGTGATGAAACACGGTTCGATAAAAGTATAGATGGTGCTTTAGCAAAGGTTCGTGCCTTTGCTGGAGACGGATTATTTACAAGCGAGACTCACGAGCCTAACTGGAAAAAAGCTCATAATATTTTGATGCCTACATTCAGCCAAAGAGCAATGAAAGATTACCATGCTATGATGGTCGATATTGCCGTGCAACTCGTTCAAAAATGGGCAAGACTGAATCCGAATGAAAATGTAGATGTCCCAGGGGATATGACTCGCCTTACATTAGATACAATTGGTCTATGTGGTTTTAATTATCGATTTAATAGCTTTTATCGTGAGACCCCTCATCCTTTTATTACTAGTATGACCCGTGCTCTAGATGAGGCGATGCACCAATTACAGAGGCTGGATATAGAAGATAAACTCATGTGGAGAACGAAACGTCAATTTCAGCATGATATCCAATCTATGTTTTCTTTAGTAGATAATATTATTGCAGAACGTAAAAGTAGTGGAAATCAGGAAGAAAATGATTTACTTTCCCGTATGTTACATGTGAAGGATCCGGAAACGGGTGAAAAATTAGATGATGAAAATATTCGTTTTCAAATTATCACTTTTTTAATAGCTGGGCATGAAACAACAAGTGGATTGTTGTCTTTTGCAATCTATTTTTTATTAAAGAATCCAGATAAATTGAAAAAAGCCTATGAAGAAGTAGACCGGGTTTTGACAGATCCTACTCCAACATACCAACAAGTTATGAAACTTAAGTATA
This sequence comes from Bacillus sp. SSR7, assembly GCF_055902415.1. Classification (NCBI taxonomy): domain Bacteria; kingdom Bacillati; phylum Bacillota; class Bacilli; order Caryophanales; family Bacillaceae; genus Bacillus; species Bacillus sp. SSR7. The sequence goes on from NZ_JBVVXV010000007.1 coordinate 4,601, forward strand.
TACGGATGATTTTAAATGAATCGTTACGTCTATGGCCTACTGCTCCGGCATTCAGTCTCTATGCAAAAGAAGATACAGTGATTGGTGGGAAATATCCAATTAAAAAAGGAGAAAATCGTATTTCTGTCCTTATTCCACAACTACATAGGGATAAAGATGCGTGGGGAGACAATGTGGAAGAATTCCAACCTGAACGATTTGAAGAGCTGGATAAGGTTCCTCACCATGCTTATAAGCCATTTGGAAATGGCCAGAGAGCATGTATCGGTATGCAGTTTGCACTTCATGAAGCCACACTCGTAATGGGAATGCTTCTTCAACATTTTGAATTCATCGATTATGAAGACTATAAGCTGGACGTAAAACAAACATTAACGCTAAAGCCTGGTGATTTTAAAATTAAGATTGTACCTCGAAATCAAACTATTAGCCATACTACTGTTCTTGCGCCTACAGAGGAGAAACTGAAAAACCATGAAACCAAGCAGCAAGTTCAGAAGACTCCTTCCATTATTGGAGCCGATAATCTTTCGCTGCTTGTTCTGTATGGATCGGATACAGGGGTAGCAGAAGGTATTGCAAGAGAACTAGCAGATACAGCTAGTTTAGAAGGTGTTCAAACGGAAGTGGCAGCTCTTAACGACCGAATTGGAGGTCTGCCAAAAGAAGGGGCGGTTCTTATTGTAACTTCTTCTTATAATGGAAAGCCGCCAAGTAATGCAGGGCAGTTTGTGCAATGGTTGGAGGAATTAAAACCGAATGAGCTAAAAGGTGTTCAATACGCAGTTTTTGGTTGTGGAGATCATAATTGGGCTAGTACCTATCAGCGAATTCCAAGATATATTGATGAGCAAATGGCCCAAAAAGGAGCAACAAGATTCTCTAAACGTGGAGAAGCGGATGCAAGCGGTGATTTTGAGGAACAACTCGAGCAATGGAAACAAAGTATGTGGTCTGATGCGATGAAGGCATTTGGATTGGAACTTAACAAAAATATGGAAAAAGAGCGCAGTACTTTGAGTCTGCAATTTGTCAGCCGTCTTGGAGGATCTCCTCTTGCGCGAACATATGAAGCAATTTATGCATCTATACTAGAAAATCGTGAACTTCAATCATCTAGCAGTGAAAGAAGCACACGACATATTGAAATATCCTTGCCAGAAGGAGCTACGTATCAAGAAGGAGACCACCTTGGGGTGCTGCCAATTAATAGTGAGAAAAATGTCAACCGAATTTTAAAACGCTTTGGATTAAACGGGAAGGATCAAGTCATACTGAGTGCAAGTGGACGAAGTGTAAATCACATACCTTTAGACAGTCCTGTTCGTTTATATGACCTTCTTAGTTATAGTGTTGAAGTGCAAGAAGCAGCTACTCGAGCACAAATACGAGAAATGGTGGCATTCACAGCATGCCCTCCTCATAAAAAGGAATTGGAATCATTACTGGAAGACGGAGTTTATCATGAACAAATATTAAAGAAACGTATTTCAATGTTAGATCTTCTTGAAAAGTATGAGGCTTGTGAAATCCGATTTGAACGCTTTTTAGAACTTCTTCCGGCGCTCAAACCGCGTTACTATTCTATTTCAAGTTCTCCACTTGTTGCACAGGATCGTCTGAGCATTACGGTTGGTGTTGTAAATGCGCCTGCATGGAGTGGGGAAGGGACATATGAAGGAGTCGCTTCTAATTATTTAGCTCAGCGTCATAATAAAGATGAGATTATCTGTTTCATTCGAACGCCACAATCAAACTTTCAATTACCTGAAAATCCAGAAACACCAATTATTATGGTTGGGCCAGGTACTGGAATTGCACCATTCCGTGGATTCCTGCAAGCGCGTCGCGTTCAAAAGCAAAAAGGTATGAACTTAGGACAAGCACATCTATACTTTGGTTGTCGTCATCCTGAAAAGGATTATCTCTATCGTACAGAACTAGAAAATGATGAAAGAGATGGACTAATCTCTTTACACACAGCTTTTTCTCGCTTAGAAGGACATCCTAAAACATATGTACAACATGTAATAAAAGAAGATAGAATCCATTTAATTTCGTTATTAGATAATGGAGCTCATCTTTATATATGTGGTGATGGAAGTAAAATGGCTCCTGACGTAGAAGATACCCTTTGTCAAGCCTATCAAGAAATTCATGAAGTCAGTGAACAAGAAGCAAGGAATTGGTTGGATCGTCTGCAAGATGAAGGGCGATATGGAAAAGATGTTTGGGCTGGTATATGAATGTTTCTTAATTAGATAACTAATATGTAACGAATGAACTTCTTTCGAATAAGTGAATAACTCATTTATAAAAATCCCGTATTTTCATGGAATACGGGATTTTCTTATTTTTAATAAGCTCAGCTGATACTGTAGAAAAATAGATGATTTATTTGACAATTAAAATGACCTGCTATAATATACATGCCATAGCATGTAATTAATAAAATGAATACATTCACTGTGAATAATTGACTGGTATGCTATACTCTTTTATATATTAATTTATAGAGGTGATATATGAACTTACATGATTTAATAGGCTATCTTGTTCATCGTACTGATGTGAAAATGACGAATTATTTTACGAAGAAATTAAAGCCTTTCGGAGTTACGCCAGAGCAGTGGGGAATTATTAGTGTTCTTTGTAGCCAAAGAGCCACTACTCAAAAAGAGTTAGCAGAAGCGATTGATAAAGATCAAACTACTGTCGTAAGAATGATACAGTCAATGGAGAGAAAAGGGATTGTAAAGAAGGCTTTGAATGATCAAGATAGGCGTTCACACAACCTGTTTTTAACTGAAAAAGGTGACGAGTTAAAGAAAACGATCTTGCCTGTCGTGACAGACGCTCACCATTTCGTGACGAGTAATTTGAGCGAGGAAGAGATTAAAGTATTACAATCATTATTAAACAAATTGTATGATACACGCTATTAATACTTGTTCCTTATTGATGCTACGCTATTCATAAGGAACAAACTTTGTTTTATGTATTATATATGCTATAGCATATATTGTTGGTTGTTTCGAGGGATGGGGGAGATAGCTTTATTTTGTATGATATTTGATTCAGGTTCATTTTTTTACCTAGTACCAGTCAAATTTTCGTATCATATATGCTATAGCATATAAATTTATCAAATAAATAAGAAAGATGTGATTGCTATTTTAATATTAATCAATGTAGTAAAAGTTGTATTGTTTCTGTTCTTTTTAATGACAGGAACGAAAATTATATCTGGGAAAATGGCAGATGAGTTTAAACGATTTGGTTTACCTTCGTTTTTTAATTTCTTAACCGGAGCTTTTGAGATTGTAGGAGCAATTGGAATGTTGATAGGAATTTGGATTCCAACAGTAGCTTTATTAGCAGGATTGTTGTTAGGCGGTACGATGCTTGCAGCTGCATTAACTCTTATCGTATTAGCGAGAGATCCCTTTAAGAAAGCGATACCTGCACTTGTTTTGTTTGTCCTTAGTTTAGGGATAAGTTGTTATCATATTTTTTAAACATAATCTAAAGCCGTTAAACTATATGCGTACAAGTTGCTATCATTTTGTAATTATTTTATAAAAGGGGTTGTGAAAATGCAGGTGAAATTTTAAATGAGTGCAGGAATAATAGAAGCACTCATTTAAGATATTATCTGCATTCGAATTGAAAAATATTGAAAATAGGAGTGAGCGAAGATGGCATATTTATTACAAGTTGATTTTCCGTTTGAAGGTCCTTTTGGTGAAGAAATGGAAAAAGCATTTTTTGATTTAGCAAAAAGTATTAACGAAGAAGAAGGGTTCCATTGGAAAATATGGACAGAGAATGAAGAAACGAAAGAAGCTGGAGGCATCTATGTATTTGAAGAAAAACAAGATGCTGAAACATACGCTGAAATGCACAAGAACAGACTTGAAGCAGCTGGTGTTAAAGATATTAGAGTAAGAATTTTTAACATTAATGAAAAGTTAACGGAACTGAATCGTGGGTATATTAAATAATTCCGACAGTCGGAGCAAGCTTAAAAAGGAGGGGATAATCCCCTTCTTTTTTACTCTTAAATTGATGGTGAGGGGACTCACACAAAAAAATCCTTCGCAAAATTTGCGAGAGAAAAGGAGAGATAAAGGTATTTTAACCTTATTTCTCTTTTTCTATATTCATTTATTTTCAGGTAAGGAGTTGATTAGTTATTACTATCTTATAAGAACGTGAAGAAGTGTTGATGCCGGCTAGAACTGTTGTAAAGGTTGAAGGGGGAATCCAAGGAAATAGCAGAGATGCGCATGTTGATTTGGCGCAGGGGTATTAATCCATCTTCTATGAAATTGTGGGATTATATAATCATTTATTATCCTGGAGATTTTAAAATAAAACCTACCTAATTATAGAAGTGATTTGAACGTAAGGAAATTGTAAGAAATGGATAAGAAAAAAGAAATTTTTATTGTATAGGATACAAATATAGAGAAGCGTAAAAGAGGGAGGGTAAATAGGATACATTTATACGAAAAACAAACTAGTAATAAGAGAATTCTATTGGTGGCAATTACTGAAAGAACAGCAACTAAAATAAATACTCACTACAGTTCCTGTAGGAAAGGGAGGAATCAATGGATAGGGTCTAGGAATCTATGAAATTAAACTTCTTAACGTTGTCTCGATATGGGGACATACAGGTGTTATTCCATGATTTGATACTTTTGCTGGAGGGGCATATGTTGAAGGCAATTTGAACAGTATGGGTAGAGGCGAGAATACTGGTCTTTTTAAAAGTGTTTTACTTGTTGAATTTAGACAGTAGGGATAAAGCTAGAATAGTAGTTTATGTGATGTTTGTAATTGAACAAATAAAAGATGAAATTGATTATTTATCTAAGGAGGCATTTTTTTATGGAAAATAAATTATCTGGGGTGTTAGCCGCTACCTTAGCTCTAACGATGAGCCTACCAACAGGAGCGATAGCGTCTTCTAGCAGTAAGACTCCGGTTGTATCTAGCCAAGAAGTTGCTAGCAAAGATTTGGAGAAGATTGCTGCAGAGAATGCTGCACTGCTCACGAAGTCCTATGAGACGACTAGCGTACAGTATGCGCTGATTGATAATGGTAAACTTATTTTGTCAGGACAGACAGGTAAGAACGACATAGAAGGGAAAGAACCACTAACCAAAGATACTCTATACGGAATTGGTTCAACCAGTAAAGTATATACGGCTGCTGCTGTTATGAAACTAGTAGACGAAGGAAAAGTTGATTTGGATGCTCCTGTTGCCCGCTATATTCCTGATTTCAAAATGAAAGATAAACGATATAAGCGTATTACACCGCGTATGCTGTTGAATCACTCCTCGGGTTTGCAAGGTTCGACGTTCAATAATGCATTTTCATTTAAAGATAATGATGCTTATGCCCATGATATCTTGTTGCAACAATTGTCCAACCAAAACTTGAAGGCAGACCCTGGTGAGTTCTCAGTATACTGTAATGACGGTTTTACACTGGCTGAGATCTTGGTAGAAAGAGTCAGTGGTATGAGTTTCACTAAATTTCTACATCAAAAGTTTACAGAGCCATTAGAACTGAATCATACGATAACATCGCAAGACAAATGGGAAGACGAAAAGCGGGCTGGACTGTATTCTCCGACATACCAGGGACAGCTTCCAAGTGAAATGGTGAATGTGATTGGTACGGGAGGAATCTCTTCTACTGCAGAAGATGTGGTGCGATTCTCACAAATATTTATGGGACAGGGAAAAGAAATTCTCTCTAATAAAGCGGTCAAGGCGATGGAACAAGAAGAATATAAAAAAGGAATGTGGCCGGGAGATAGCGGAAATATGTTCAACTATGGTCTTGGCTGGGATAGTGTGAAACTATACCCATTCAGTGAATATGGGATAAAAGCGTTGACTAAGGGTGGGGATACGATACTGCAACATGCTACATTGGTCGTGCTTCCGGAACAGAAGATGGCAGCAGCTGTATTGTCCTCCGGCGGCACCAGCATGACAAATCAACTGTTAGCAAACAAATTACTGCTAGCCAGGCTTAAAGAGAAAGGGACAATTAAGGATATAAAACCAGATAAATCCTTCGGCAAACCAGTCAAGGCTAAAGTACCTCAAGACGTGGTAAAAAAAGCGGGTTTTTATGGAAATAGCCGCAGCCATTTCAAAATAGAAATTACGAATAAGGGAGAACTATTTTTACCAACTAAACCGGAAGAAAAATATGTATATACGGCGGATGGCAGCTTTATAAATGAGATGGGTACCTCCAAGCTTAACTTTGTCACTGAGAAGAATGGAAAAGTTTATTTGAAAGAGAGCACATATGAATTATCGCCAGGATTGGGGCAAAATGTGCTGACTCACTATTTAGCCCAGAAATTAGAAAACAATGTGTTACCGAAGAAAACAGCTGCTACATGGGCGAAGCGTGAGGGTGGCAAGTTCTACCTCGTTAACGAAAAATTTAATTCTATGAACTATCTAGGACAACTAATGCCTCTTAACACACAAATTACAATCAAGGATGGGTATTGGGACGGCAAAAAAATTACAGGTCCGAATACGGCGACTCATCAAATTCAGATCCCTGTGATGAATGGGAGAGATACAAAGGAAGCCCATTTTTATACAGAGGATGGCACGGAATATATAGAGATGGCCAGCTTTTTATACGTCAGTGAATCTAATGTAAAATCCCTTGATACAGGTCAATTATCGAAAGTTACACTGCAAAAAAATGGGCATGCGAAATGGTTTACGATTCCGCAAGAGGCAGCAGGGAAAACGATGACTGTGGAGTTGCCATCAGGAAGTTCATTCGCGGTGTATGATGCGAATGGAGTATGCGTCAATTTTACTGTTGTTAGTGACAATAACAAAGTGAAACTACCAGAGAAAGGAAACGTTGTATTTGCTGGTGCACCGAATTCCGAATTTACAGTCGCATTGAACTAGCTACAACTCGGGTTAGACTTCAATAAAACAGTACGACATGGAAAAGAGACTTTATTTGTATCTTAAGTATTCCCTTAAATGATATTACACTTAAACTCTTAGCTTGATAGCAATGTGGCGCTACCCATTAAAAAAGAAATAGGAGTGGATATCCTATTTCTTTTTATTAATATAATAAAATGTAATAACTAAATCCAAAGTAATGATAATAATTAGAAGTAACAAGTGTATAAGCGCATCAGTTTTCCAGTTTAGTAAAGATTTGATAAAGAAATCCCACTCTGTTTCATGATCTACCCAATTTCGTTGCAGTCCTAACACCATTCCATTTATGAAATAGACAATGCTTAATAGAATCCTTCCAACAAATAAAGCAGCTACTTTTATATTCCACTTCTTTATCAATATTATATAAAGAAGTGGAAATAGTATAAGTACCCAAAAAACGATAATAAAAACTGTATTCATCAGTTTCTACTCCTTATGTGGATCATAAAGTTATGATCCCGTTAATTGTGGACTGACTAAAGCTTCGTTTTATCTCTCCGTCTCAAAAAACTCAATCCACTCTCCATCAGGACCAGCAAAGAATATGTAACGTGTTCCATCTGGTAATGTTTCAATTTCTTCTCCTAGTAAAAAGGTTACTTTATGTTTTTTTATTCTTTCGATTTCATCTTCTAATGAATCCACTTTAAAGCAAATGTGATGTACTTTTCCTTCTGCTGGAAGAGAAGAGTTGTAGCCTTCAATGAGTTCCAGTATCGTTTCCTTTGATTCTTCCACACCTAAAAAAGCGAGTTTTAAGTCTGGATTCGGGTGATCCATACGTTTAATGAGCTGTAAGCCGACTACTTCTTCATAAAATGAAATAGATGTTTCTAAGTTTGTAACCATAAGTCCGACGTGTTCGATTCTTCTAACTGGCATGTAGATTCCTTCTTTCTGAAAATTATATACAATATATTATTGAAAATTAAGAAAATAAGCAAGATAAAAACCTTACAAATTTTAGCGTGTTATATGGTATAGTGAGAAAGTATGTTTGGGGAGAAGGAAGGAGATTATACGATGAATACACCTACTCAAACTCCTTCATTATCAGAAACGATGAAAGAGTGGCATTATGCATTAGCGTATGAAATTAAACATTGGAAAACGATAGGTGGTAGTAAAATTTCTATCATGAATGGTCGTTTTTTATATACAGATTATGAAAGTACAGTATACGTATTTCAGCTTATTTCGGAAGTAAGCTTACCTGAAGGTTCACCAATTCGAATTGAGTTCGATGGTGAGGAAGCGACAGGAGAAGTATTATCTGTACATGGATTAGAAATAGAACTGAAATTAAATGATTATATACAAGGTGAAATAAGAGAAGCGGTTTTATACAGTGAACCGTGGCAATTGTTAGAGCAACTGCAAGAGCGATTGAAAGAAGCACGTAAAGATAAGCTAAAACGTAATCGTATAAAGCGTCTTGTTGATGGGACGAGCAGTCCGAAACATATGGAGAAGATGAAAAATCCGAAAAATGAATTGGCGTATCGCGCGTTTTATAATCCGACAACGTACGTATGGGGACCACCTGGAACAGGGAAGTCTTACAATTTATCACGTATTATTTCAGCTCATTATCAAAAAGGGAAATCGGTACTTGTGTTAGCCCATAGTAATGCGGCAGTGGACGTATTAATGAGTGAAGTAACGAAACAAATTGAAAAGAAAAAGAAATGGACACCTGGTGAAATTGTTCGTTACGGTTATAGTCAACATGAACATATACGAAATCATGAAACGTTACTTGCGTCGAAGTTAGTTGAAACGACGAACGGATCTTGGGGAGAAGAGAGACTCTATTTAGAAGAGACACGACAAGATCTTCGTGAAAAGATTTTATCGTATAAAGCAACATCTGCTGATAAGAAGCGTATACAAGAGATTGAAAGTGATCTTCGAAAGCAAAAAGCGAAAATTAAAGAAGTAGAAAAAGAATACATTGAAAATGCGAAAGTAATCGGCGCAACTTTATCGAAATGTGCCATTGATTCACTTATTTATGAGCGTACATTTGATTTAGTTGTCGTAGATGAAGTAAGTATGGCATATGTTCCGCAAATTGCATTAGCTGCTTCACTTGGAAAACGCATCGTCGTATGTGGTGATTTTTTACAGTTACCTCCAATTGCGATGGCGAATCATGAACTCGTTCGAAAATGGCTTGGGGAAGATATGTTCTACCATGCCGGGATTGTTGAGTCTGTCAATAAATCAGAAGCACATCCAAACCTGTTTATGTTGCAGGAACAAAGACGTATGCATGCGGATATATCTAAGTTTACAAACTCATTTATTTATAAAAATAGAGTTTATGACCATCCGTCTGTTTCAGAACGTAAAGAACTTGCGCAATTGCAACCTTTCGCAAATGAGGCGAGCGTTTTATTTGATACGAGTCTAATGGGTGCATTTTCGTTAAAAGACGCTGCTTCAGGATCTCGTTTTAACATTATGTCTGGTTTAGTAGCGATGCAAATGATGTTAATCGGATTGTTAGACGGTGTGCAATCAATTGGTATTGTGACACCTTACAGAGCGCAGTCACGATTCTTATCAACGTGTATTAGAGAAATGTTACAGAGAACGAAATATCAAAACATACCTGTTTTAGCGGCAACGGTTCATAAGTTCCAAGGTTCAGAAAGAGATATGATGATTTTTGATACAGTGGATAGTTATCCGCAAGAACGACCTGGCGTGTTATTCTTTGACCATAAAAACCATCGTCTCGTCAATGTAGCAGTGACAAGAGCGAGAGGGAAGTTCATTCAATTATCAGATTGCCATTATATGCGTAAAAATCTTTCAAGAAAACAAGCGTTGTCACAATTAACAGCTCATATAGAACGTCACGGAGATGTGTATGATCGTACGACATCAAGACAATTGTGGGAACGAAAAATTTCGAAACGTTTACGCTGGTTTATGGAAATAAATCTTGAAGAACCGAAAGGGCTATTGAAAGATATTTTAGCTGCAAAACGAAAAATTATTATTTCACTTCCAAGTACGAAGCAAGTGGATAAGCGAGTATGGCAAGCATTAATGCGTACAAATGCGCAAATAACAGTGTATAGTGATGGACCAGTTCAACTGAAAAATGTAAAGTTACAAAGGCAAAATAAAGCATTCCCGTTTATCGTAATCGATGATGAAATCTTTTGGGCAGGCGCACCACTCACATCTCAAATGATGTTTGAAGGTAGTACGGAATTCCCGTACGTATGTGCGAGACTGCAAGCACCTGAGACAATTGGTGTATTAAAAGGATTTTTAGATATCCGGTAAATTCGGATAGGAATTCCTTGACTTTTATTTAAAATGAACTTAGAATGAATGTAATTTAATATAATTTTATGAAAATTCTTATCACGAGAGGTGGAGGGACTGGCCCTATGATACCTCGGCAGCGGATTCTTTATGAATACTGTGCCAATTCCAGCAAGGTAACTTGAAAGATAAGAAAGAAGCTCATTTTGACTGTATATACAGAAGCCTCTTTCTATCTTTTAGAAAGAGGCTTTTTTACGTGAAAATAAAAGGAGGAAGAAAAATGGGAGCTACAGGAGTAACATCACAAAGAAAAACAATTGAAGAGAGTATTGAAAGAAATAAGGAAAAGTACATAGAAACAAGTCACGATATTCATGCGAATCCGGAGATTGGTAACCAAGAGTTTTACGCATCAAGAACGTTAAGTTTATTGCTAGGGAGTGCAGGATTTCAATTACAACACAATATAGCTGGACATGAAACGGGATTTATCGCGCGAAAAAGCTCTGGAAAACAAGGACCAGCAATCGCATTTCTAGCGGAGTATGATGCTTTACCAGGACTTGGCCATGCGTGTGGTCACAATTTAATCGGCACAATTAGTGTTGCAGCAGCAATTGCATTATCAGAAACGCTTGAAGAAATTGGCGGGGAAGTTGTCGTATTCGGAACACCAGCTGAAGAAGGAGGACCGAACGGTAGCGCAAAATCGAGTTATGTAAAGGCAGGTTTATTTAAAAACATTGATGCGGCGCTTATGATTCATCCGAGTGGAAAAACAGCAACAACGAGTCCTTCACTAGCAGTCGATCCACTTGATTTTCATTTTTACGGAAAAACAGCTCATGCCGCAGCTTCACCAGAAGAAGGGATTAACGCATTAGATGCGGTTATCCAGCTGTATAACAGTATTAACGCACTTCGCCAACAACTTCCATCAGACGTGAAAATTCATGGCGTCATTACAGAGGGAGGAAAAGCACCTAACATTATTCCAGACTACGCAGCAGCAAGATTCTTCATCCGTGCAGCAACGCGAAAAAGATGTGCGGAAGTAACAGAAAAAGTAAAAAATATCGCACAAGGGGCAGCGTTAGCAACAGGCACAAAAGTAAAAATCCATCAATTCCAAAATGAAATCGATGAACTACTCGTAACAAAAACATATAACGACATCGTAGCTGAAGAACTAGAATTACTAGGTGAAGATGTAAACCGTAAAGAAAGACTCGGCATCGGCTCAACCGACGCAGGAAACGTAAGTCAAGTCGTACCAACCATTCACCCGTACATTAAAATCGGCCCAGATGACTTAATTGCACATACGAATGAATTTAGAGAAGCAGCGCGTTCAGAATTAGGAGATAAAGCATTAATTACATCCGCAAAAGCATTAGCGAATACGGCGTATCGATTAATTACGGAAGAAGGGTTGTTAGAGAAGGTGAAGGAAGAGTTTAGAGAGGCGCAGAGGAATCAGGGATAAGTGGTTAAAGGGAGTGGATGATCCACTCCCTTTTCTTTTTTGAGAAAATTTGATGCCAATTCGCTTATTCCTTTATCAGAACGACAATTTCTCCTCGAACTCACTCTTTAATACAATTAAAGGAGACGATAATCCAAATTGCATTAAAGAGTCTAAAAATGTAGCGAGAGAATCCATCGAATCGCTCATGACCTTCATCATATAATTAAACTCCCCGCTAATTCGATATAAATCTGTTACTTCAGAAGCGGTATTACAATATTGGATAAAATCAGAGCATTGGCTCGTTTTAAACATAACGAATGCTTGAATGTTTTTATTAATTTTAGAAGGCTCAAATTTCGTTCGGTAAGCCGCTATAACTCCTTGATCTTCAAGTTTATTAATACGCTCTTTTACAGCAGGCTGCGTCATGGATATGATCCGTCCTATTTCTGAAACGGAAATTCTCGCATTTTCATATAACAAGTTCATAATTTTATGATCGATTTCATCCAGTTTTACTGCGTTTTGCATTGTGTAGCCTCCTTGTTGTGTTTTCTAAAGTGAATTACAAATTATAACTATAATATCATAAGTAAACAAACTAAATTACCTATAAATCTGTATTTATAATTATTGGTGTTTACATGAAAATATAAGTATAGGTTTTTATCAAACGGAAATTTAGGAAGGATGGAAAAAAATGAAGAATCTTGATGGGAAAGTAGCATTAGTAACAGGGGCGAGTCGCGGAATTGGCCGTGCCATTGCAAAGAGATTGGCGAAAGGCGGGGCATTAGTAGCGATTCACTACGGCCGAAATAAAACAGCTGCAGATGAAACGATTAGTGAGATTGAATCTAATGGAGGAAAGGCATTCTTAATTGAAGCTCAGCTCAATTCAATTGATGGTGTCAAAAAGCTAGTAGAACAATTAAAGAATGAATTACAAATAAGAGTTGGTACAGCAGAGATTGATATTTTAGTAAACAATGCAGGGATAGGTACACAAGGAACAATTGAAAATACGACCGAAGGGATTTTTGATGAAATTATGGCTGTAAATATTAAGGCGCCGTTCTTCTTGATTCAGCAAACATTACCATTACTGCGAGCAGAAGGACGCATTATCAACATTTCATCAGCTGAAGTACGACTTGGTTTTACAGGCTCAATTGCATACGGTTTAAGTAAAGGGGCATTAAATACGATGACACTTCCTCTTGCTAAACATCTCGGAGAAAGAGGTATAACAGTGAATACAATTATGCCTGGATATACGAAGACAGATATGAATGCGAAATTGCTAGATAATCCAGAAATACGAAATTTTGCTACGAATTCATCTGTGTTCGGACGAATAGGGCAAGTTGAAGATATTGCAGATGCAGTAGCATTCCTTGCTTCCTCTGATAGTCGCTGGGTAACGGGGCAAATTTTAGATGTTTCTGGAGGGTTTTGCTTATAGGGGCACTACTCCATACCCATCAAGCTAATCAAGTAAATTACTAGTTATGAAACGATCCTTGTTTCATAACTAGTAATTTATAGAAAGGTAGGGATGATAAAGAAGTCTATTAAAACGTGATTTTTTCGCTAGGAAATTTGAATAAGGGGCTATTTTTCATTATTCGTAATCTAACATAATCAAATTGTATTTTACAGTAACAATAAAATAAAATTATTGACCGCATGGTACAAAAAGGGTATTCTATTCATGTTATCTTTAAAATGAGAGGAGGATACGATTGAATAAACGCGGCAGACCTCGAGAGTTTGATTATTCCTCAATTGTAGATGTTGCAATGAAAACATTTTGGTTAAGAGGATATGAAGGGTGTTCTACACAAGATTTATGCAGTGACACAGGACTTGGAAAAGGAAGTCTATACAATACTTTCGGTAGTAAACATGAACTGTATAAACAAGTATTAGAACGCTACCATGAAATTGGGATTAGGGAACAAAGGAAATTGTTACATACTCCAATTCCAGTTAAAAAACGATTAAGTAATTTTTTTGAATGGGCATTGAAAGAAGACTTTGAGAATATGGATCAAAAAGGATGTTTATTGATTAATGCCAGTATAGAACGTGCTAAAAACGATTTAATGGTACAAGAAATTTTCTCGAAGCATGTTGAACTTCTTAAACAAGCTATTGAAACAGTGATGGAGGAAGGATTGCAAACAGGTGAAATTTCAAAGAAGCAATCAGCTGAGGAATTAGCTAGTCTGCTTTTAAGCAGTTATTACGGATTCCGTGTTCTTAATGTATCGATGCAAAATCGGATGTTGTCTGAACAAGTTATCAAAGGAACAATAGAGTCTATTTGTGGCGCTTAGTGCGCTCTTTTTTCGCACTATTTTTGTACCAATCATTACAATAATGAATAAGGAGTGTTTTTATGCCATCGATTATTTATTTATTAGCTTTAGCAATCTTTTGTATGACTACATCAGAATTTATGGTTGCAGGTATGATGAATGAACTTGCTCTTGCATTCCAGGTTCCTGTATCATCTATTGGGTATTTAATTTCAGCTTATGCAGGAGCAATGGTAATAGGAGGCCCCATTTTAACTGCAATCCTCTTACAAATGCGCAGCAAACAAGCATTATTGTTTTTAATGTTCATATTTTTAATTGGTCAATCACTCGGAGCTATTGCTTGGAACTATGATATTATGATGATTTCACGTATTATAACTGGTATTGCTTCAGCTTCAGCTTTTGGAGTTGCGATTTCCTTTTCTGCGACATTAGTTCACTCTGATTCAAGGGGAAAAGCTGCATCAATTGTACTTGCAGGTTTAATGTTCGCAACTGTATTAGGTTTACCTATAACAACCGTTATTTCGCAATATTTTGGCTGGCGTATTAGTTTTGGGGCAGTTTCGGTTCTTGTGCTAGTATCAGGGATTATGATTCAACGGTTATTACCATCATCTTCAAATAAAGAGCAATTAAATTGGAAAGACGAACTTCTGCGATTTAAGAATATTCATCTTTGGGCAGCGTACGTAACAAGTATGTTCATTATTGGTGGTACGTTTGCAGCATTTAGTTATTTTACTCCGATATTTACAAATGTCACAGGCTTTTCAAGTGCAAGTATTCCATATTTACTTGCTCTCTATGGTAGTGCGACGGTAATTGGAAATATAATAATTGGCAAGTTTGCTGATAAATTTACAATGAAAATACTTATGGGTGGATTAATTATATTAATCATAGCGTTGTCTGTATTTGCTTTAAGTGCGGAGAATAAATACATTGCAGTTATGGCTACGATTTTTATTGGTTTAACTGGTGTAGCATTGAATCCAGCTATGGTTGCGAGGGTGATGAAAACAGCTAGTAATGGAATAATGATAAATACCGTTCATAGTTCTTTTATTACGCTAGGTATTGTTATTGGTTCGTCACTAGGTGGTCTTGGGATCAGTAAAGGATATGGTTTTGTATCTCCGCTATGGATTGGAGCTTGTTTAGCTATCCTTGGGGTAATTTCATTATTCCCATATTTACATAAAGGAAAGGTAGATTAAGATGTTTAAAATTTCTTTATATGGGGTACCGCCACATCGCTATCAAGCTAATATTTTCATATCCCCCTAAATTAAAATTTTCTTTCTCTACAGATAGTTATTCTGAGAAGCCGCTCATTTTTTTGTTTTTGGGGCATTTCTTTTTCTTAAGTTGATGGGCATGTATGGTGACCTCTATTAGACGATAGTGAATGAACAATTTCGGGGCTCAGTTCAAATTTATTCAAAGTAAGATTTTTTTTTGCAGTAAAATCAATGTTAGTGGAACTTTTTTAATCAAACTTTTTTCTAAATGAACATAAATACTTGCAATATTTAAATTAGTACTATATAGTTCTAGTTATGACAAAGGTAAAATTAATGAATCAAAAACGTGTAATTGAAGTAGCTGCAACATTATTTTTAGAAAAAGGATTTGCTTATACAAGTATGGATGAATTAGTACGTGTAAGCAAAGTTTCAAAGTCTAATGTGTATTATCACTTTTCTAATAAGGAAGTATTATTAGAAGCGGTCGTTGATTATTGGATTGAAATGTATCAATCTGCAATTGATGACGTACTTTCTCAGAATCAATTTTTAGTTGAAGATCGTATCCAACTGTTTTTAAAGCAATTATCACAAGGAGTTCAGTCGAGAGAGTATAAGGGGAGCTGTCCATTTATTACTCTTTATATTCAAAGTCCTAAACAGGCCACGCAAATAAAAGAAAAAATAGGTCTTTTTTTTACAGGATTACAAAAGAAAGTTTCTCTATTACTTAAACAAGGGGTAGAGAATGGAGAATTCAGAAATACGATTCATATTGATGAGGTTGCATCACTTTTTATTACAAATCTTGAAGGAGCGTTATTTATTTCAGAAACATTGAAGGATGCAACTGTAATTACGAAAACAGCAGATCATTTTTTAAAATTGCTTCGATAAAAGAAGCATTTTTTTTACATTAAATTAGTACTGATTAGTACTAAAAGGGGGATTTTATATGAGAACAGTATTTTTAACTGGTGGAACAGGCTTTATTGGAAAGCAAGTAGTGAAAGAATTAGCCAAAGAGGATGTTAAAATTCTTCTTTTAGTAAGGTCGAAAAGTAAAGCAATACGCCTTTTTCAAGAAAGAGGCATCTTAAAAAAGGCAGTTATGCACTTTATTGAAGGTGATTTGACGAAAATAGATTTAGGTCTAAGTGCTGAAGATAAGGAGAGGGTATTGAAAACGGATGTGATTATTCACGCAGGAGGCCCCATGGATATTCAAGCGACAAGTAAAGAGGCAGCGTCCGTATTTTTAAATGGCGCCAAACACATTAGTGAATTAGCTAAAAGTATTCATCAATTGAAGGGCTTGCAACAATTTATTCATGTTGTAGGTTATATGAGTCCCTTTGATGATAAAAATAGCAAGATTGCAATTGATGTGTTTCAAGAAGGAAACAATTATTTGAAAATAAAAAATCCATATGAGAGAACAAAATTTTTAGCAGATCTTTATATCCGTCAGCACGCATCAGCAGTAGGTTATCCTCTTTCTGTAATTAATCCGCCAACTGTAGTCGGTAGTAGTAAAACAGGGAGTACAGAGCAGATAGCAGGATTAGGTTTGCTTGTGATGAGTATGCGAAGAGGGCTCATGCCAGTGATTCCTGGAGGTAAGGGATATAGGTTACCACTTATTTCAAACGATGAGCTTGCGAAGTTTATTGTGCAGGTTTTCAGATTGGAGCAACCGACTATTCAAACATATACACTTGTTGAAGACAAACAGCACGATCAGAACATTGCTGAATTATTAAGTATTATGTCGGAAAGTATGAATATGAGGGCACCAAAAATCTCTGTTCCAATGCCACTTATGAAAGCAATTATGAATAGTGGAGTAAGTAAAATAACAAAAATTCCTTCTGATGGACTGAATTTTATTACAAACCGAAAATTTTCAGATGTTTCAGCGAAAAAAATTATGGGAGGAGATTGGTTTAAGAAGACGAGTGTAATGAAATTTTTCCCTGCCGTAGTAGCTGATCTGGATTATCGAATGATGTATCAAAATGGCCAGCATAATCATGTATTTAAACGAACATTATGCGATAACAATACCCTTTACCAATTACAAGGAGAGGGTCAACCGTTTATATTATTACATGGTTTATTGAGTGATGGAGAGGATTTATTTCCTTTAGCACAAGAGCTTCATGAAAAAACTGGTCAACCTGTATGGATTTTGGATCTTCCAGGTTTGGGACGTTCTCCTTTTAAACGAGAGAAAAATCTTCTAGATATCTATTTGAATGTAGTGAAAAAGTTATTGGAGAAAGCTACGAATGGTGCACATCTAATTGGCCATTCATTCGGTGCGTTTATTCTTCTAGAAGCATTGGTACAAGAGTACATAGATAAGAAGTATGCAATCACTTTACTTCAGCCACCTGTTGCTAAAAAAAATGCTAAATCGCTAAATGTTCCTCAATTTATGAACAAATGGACATTAAAATTGGCAACTACTAATTTGATAGGGCGTTATTTATTAAGTAATGGTTTGTTTGAAAGTATGGAGAGTATCCCTGAACATTATATTGAAAAAATAAGTAACAGTTTTACTTCCCCTAGAATTTTAAATACTACGGTTCAGCTTAACAGTTTACTACTGAAAAACGATCAAGGTGATTTCAATGAAGTAACAAAGTATAATCTTCACATTATTTGGGGGGAGTATGACAGAGGCTATTCTGCTCCATCGCATCTTGGTAAGGTTGATTTTGTTCCATATGGCCATCATTTTCCTCTTAGCCATCCGAGTGAAACGGCAACATTAGTAATAAAAAATAGTAATACTAGCAGATGAGAGTGTGGGATAAATAAAAAGTGTGTAGTAAGATCGTTGTGTCTTTGAAATAAAATCGTACTGTTTGGGGTCCCGCCCCATGCCAATCAAGCTAAGAAAAGCAAATACCCCAAAACGAGAAAATGGGCATCTCCAGGTGAAAATGCGTAATTTTTTTTGTTTTAGGGGCATTATAAAGCCTTCAAGTTGATGGATGTGGGGTACCGCCACAATACTATCAATATAAGCAGTATACCCCGTTGTATCTGTACTGGATTTATCAAAAGAGGATGCTGAAATGATACCATTGCTTCTGGCTTGTATAGCAGAGGCATTTATTCATTTCAATCCAGATTCTTTTTTAGCTAAGGATGAATTTGATCTCTTATATTGGTGTAGAAAGAACTTCAAAGGATTTCATAGTATCTCTGATGATGGATTCTTACAGGATTTTAAGCAGGTATACGAATGTTATCAAGCATTGCAGAACGTTGGGAAACAAGAGAACAATATAAAAATAAATATGTAATAGCAAGGAGAAGAGCAACGCATGTATAATATACTTAAACGTCAATATAATTACTTTATCCGAGGAGTGATTCGGATTAACGAAGAAGTACAAAGGGAATTGGACCTATTGGCTCAAAAGATTCGTGAAACTGTGTCTTCTGTCCAAAAAATCATCCTTTTTGGCTCTCATGCATATGGCACACCAAATGAAGACAGTGAATTTGATCTCTGTATTGTTGTAGAAGGTGTAGGAGCAAGAAAAAGGGGAGTCATTAATCGTATCAATTGGGGTATTTACGATGTTATGGAAACACCAGTTGATTTTTTAGTGTATGGGCCAGAAGAGTTTCTAGAACGTGCTAGTCGTACCGTAACTATGGAACATAAGATTGCACTAAACGGTAGAACAGTCCCAAAAACTCATAACCTTTTAATGCTGCACAAATCGTGTCGGAAATTAGATGAGGAATCCTCATTGATTTTAGAACAGTGCGTGCAGCTAAATGGTTATGCTACAGATATTCGTTTATCCGTATTTTGAATCACTTACTGTTTAAGATAGATTAATGACTATACAACATGCTCAAAAAGTACTGAGTTTTTATAAAGAAAAGTTAAACATGCTAAATATGCATGAAATCGTAATCGATTAAACATAGAGGATATACATAAAAGAGAGTGCCTATAAAGGGACTCTCTTTTTCTATCTAAAAAAGAGGAGGAATGCTTCATAGTAGAATGAAATGATACTTTGCTATGGGGATAACAATATAATGATGGATAATTATCACACAATTGTTGTTTTGTAGGTACAGTGGCGGTACTTTTAATTAAAGCACAAGGAATCAATCACGATGCATTTCTTTTAGTACCTGTTCGCGAAGCAGAGGAATGCCTTCTTCTCGAAACCAAGCACCTACACGTGAAAAAGTAGAAATATGAGGCACAAATGATAAACCACAAAACTCATGAAAAAAAGGTTATCATACAATCCGTCCCTTCTGTAGATAGTTCAGGTTACTCTTATTCTTTCAGGAGAACGAATTTCTTTATGTATGTATTTTTGAATATTTGTGAGCTTTATAACACCATTTCTATACTTTAATATCTGAAAAATCTGTCACGAAATATTCCGAATTTTGAAGTTGCTAATTACATATGATTCCATTTATTATAATTATTGAGCCGGCTCCAAATAATGGAAGTTTTCTGTTATAGCAAAGTAATTTTCAATGTTTATCAACTTATTTTCATAAAGCTATTTTATATCAGAATCCACTTTCATTTTATTTTATATGAAAACAAAGCAACTATAAAAGAGGGGGATTTAAAAATGGAAAAAAAATCTTTTAAAATCCGTTCAGTTAATGACAATGAACAGCTTTGGACAAAGTTAGCTGATCAAATGGAAACACTTGAAAACAGGGATGAAATGAAATGCTTCAACTGCTCAATTTGTTGTGATAATTGCTGCTTTAATTGTTGCTTCCAAATCTAATTTATACTTACAGTAAATAAACACTTGAAATACTTATACCTTTTAATAAACTTAGTTACTAAATTCATTATTTTCTGTTCTTGCCTAGCAAGAACAGAAAATAATTATACAAGGGTGATTTGATGATTATTAACAAGTATCATTTACGATATCCTTTAAACGAGGAAGTTCTAATGATTAATACCTTAACTGGTGCTGTAGATTTTTTTTCTCATGACTTAATTAATTTTATTGATACATTGTCATATAGAGATTATAAAAATTTAACTAACGAAGAGAAAAATGCTACTAAAATTTTAATTGATAGAGGTTACGTATTTAAGAACACAGAGGATCGGGACCATAGACTATGGCAGGCTAAAAATATTGTAGACGCTGGAAATGAAATGCAGTATGTTATTTGCCCTACATATACATGTAACTTTCGTTGCCCATATTGTTTTGAAAGCCATAGCCTTCATGAGAAAATAACAGCTTTAACCGAAGAACAACTCCAAGCAGTTATGCAAGCCATAGACATCTTTCATAAAGAAAGTGGTTATAAAATCGGTATGATTAACCTTTTTGGAGGCGAACCACTCCTTCCTTTTACTAAAAAAATAGTCAAACAAATCTGTGAAGAAGCTGTTAAGCGTAACTTCAAAATTGGTTGCAATACAAATGGCTATCACCTTTCTTCTTTTGTAGAGATTTTCCAAAACTACCGTGATCGACTGAGTATTATGGTTACAGTTGATGGACCGAAGAATATTCATGATCAACGACGTATTATGACGGGAGGTCAAGGTACATTTGATCAAATTCAAAAAGGTATTTGTGATTCACTTAATCATGGCATTCGTACCATTGTAAGAGTCAATATAGACCAAACAAATATTGATTATGTTTCACTTCTTGTAGACTATTACAAAAAAAACAAGTTATTTGAAAATGAAAATTTCTCAATTTCTTTTTCACCTGTCACAGATCATACATGTAAAGGCTTAGGAGAAGATTTAATGAAGGGTTATGAAATTGTAAAAAAATTACAAAAAAATATTCCTGATTTTGAAAAATTAGAAAAACAAAAATCTCTTAACTTCGGAGCTGATATGTACCGTTTCTTTAAACCAATTATGCAGTTAGATTCAGAATTAAAAAATAAAATTGAAATGGTTGTTCCCAATATAGTCTATTGTGAATCTGCTGAAGGGAAACGAGTTGTATTTGGACCTGATAACCATATATATGCTTGTCCTGATTTAGTTGGAAGATCAGAGTTCAAAATCGGCGATTATTTCCCTAAATTCTCTCGCCAAGATTGGAAGTGGGAAAAGTGGAAACAATTCAATTCCTTTACCATTCCACAATGTAAATCTTGTGCCTCATCACCTATATGTGGAGGAGGGTGTGCTGCTGAAGCTCTTATAGTTCATGGGAACTTGAATCAACCAAACTGTCCACAAACAGATAAACAGGTTTTCGAATATTTAAAAACTATTAAAGAAGAGATTTCAATATAAGGAGAGGAACTAAGCTATGATAGCAAGTACCTATAATTCAACATATAAATTATCTGATGGAAATTACGTTCTAATCAATTCACTAAGTGGCGCACTCGATGTAATTAATACAGACATAAAAAAAGTATTAGATGATATTAAGCGTAATAAAAAATTAACTCTTTATCCTGAATTAGAAGAACTTCTCTCATTTTTAACAAAACGTGGCTATCTTTTTAATGACCGTGATGAAGAATTAAATAAACTTACTATTATTCGTGATCGGATGACTGAATCTTTAGCAAATAGTAATTCGGGAGTTACATTCAACGTATGCACAACATATATGTGTAACCTTAGATGTCCTTATTGTTACCAAGGTCATGAAATACATAAAATTTCACATGCTTTAACCCCTGCTGAAGTAGACAAAATGTTCCAAGCAGTTGATAACATTTTGTCTATGGAGAATGAACGTGGTCGATTTGAGAATGCAACCCACCGCATGATGTTATATGGTGGTGAACCATTGCTTCCAACAACTCGAAAGACAGTTGAACAAGTTGTTAAACGTGGAATAGAAGAATACGGTTTTCGTATGTACGCCATTACAAATGGTACATTCTTGCATGAATTCTTAGATTTTCTAGAGCCTTACAAAGAGAACTGGGATTATTTTCAAATCTCTATTGATGGACCGAAACATATTCATGATCAACGACGTATTACAGCTGGTGGCACAGGAACATTCGATCGAATTGCTGCTAATATTTCACTGGCATTAGAGCGTGGTTTCGCAGTAGGCTTACGTACTAATGTGAATAAAGATAATCTTGCATATGTAAAAGAATTAGCAACCTTTATCGAAGATCAACATTGGAATACTTATCCTAATTTTGGTTGGCAGGTATCTCCTGTTACTGATCATTACGGAGATAATCTACCAAATCACCTTCCAGAGCATGAATTACTCGCCGAAATTTATAATATTTTCGGAGATTTAGAAGAATTTATGGATAAATTTAACGCAAAACTGGGTACAGACCTTAACATTCGTACTTCTAGAATCCGTCAAGCCATACGAACTTTTGACTGGGAGAAGGTAAGTGAACTTGATTCCTGCTCTTCTGTCATGCATAGTTTACCTTATTTTAAAGAATGTAGTGCGAGAGAACAGCGTTTCTATGCATTTGGTGCAGAAGGTTTAATATACGCTTGTCCTGAGGCCGTAGGTAAGCCAGAAACTGCAGTGGGTTCC
This sequence comes from Bacillus sp. SSR7, assembly GCF_055902415.1. Taxonomy (NCBI): domain Bacteria; kingdom Bacillati; phylum Bacillota; class Bacilli; order Caryophanales; family Bacillaceae; genus Bacillus; species Bacillus sp. SSR7. Next base: position 27,495 of record NZ_JBVVXV010000007.1, read on the forward strand.
TTTTTTCCTGAATACAATTTAGATGCTGATAAGCATGCTATTTGGGATCAAGATATTACTGACTCCGAACAGTGTAGTAGTTGTAGTATCTCACTATTTTGTGGTGGAGGATGTGCTTATGCTAATTTAATGCGAAATGGTGCCATTAATAAACCTTACTGTAATGATTCACATCAAACCATTTCGACTTATATTAAGAAAAATGAAACTGCCTTTTTAGAACTAATTAAATAAAAAGATATAACTCCACAAATACCTTCACCATTGTGGGGTTACTTTCTCTTAAAGGATGTGATCAATTTGACAGCATCGCAAAATATCTTTCCAAAGTTAATTCCATACGAAGTTTATAATATGGATGTTTGGGAGGAGGGGCCTCGTTATTTAATAAAATTTGATAACGGATTACAATTAAAAGTCACTGAATCACTGAGAAATTTATTCAATTATATGGATGGAACCACATCCATAGGAGATATATGTACAATGGTACAAACGAATCACGATGGCAATATTACTATAAATGAGTTAACAGAACTGATAAATGAACATCTATTACCAAAAGGGGTTTTAGTTGGTTCTGAAAAAAAAGCATCTCATCACTCTGCAATTACATTTAGAATAGCAATATTCCACGCTTCTTACTTAAAAAAGGCATCCAAATATTTCGAATTCTTATTCTTTCGGGGCGTATTTGTTTTATTTAGTATTTTCTTCAGTATAAGTCTAATACATTATTTTTTTCAGGCTAATACTGAAAATATATCAAACACATTTGGATCCGTTTATAAATTTACTATTGCAATTTTGCTGCTATTATTTTCCATGATTATCCATGAACTTGGTCATATAGTTGCTGCTTATCGATATAAAATACAACCTAAAGACGTCGGAATGGGTCTTTATATGATGCGGCCTGTTTTATTTGTTGATTTAAGTGATACCTGGCGATTGCCTAGACGACAAAGAGTAGTTATTGACCTGGGCGGAATTTACTTTGAATTATGGATATTTATATTATTTGAGTTGTGTTATTTTATTTCAGGATTCCAGGAATTTTTTGTAGCAAATCAATTCATACTCATTACAGTTCTATATAACTTATATCCATTTTTACAATATGACGGTTTTTGGGTTCTTACTGACATTCTAGGAATTGCAAACTTGCATACTAGAACCTTCCAATTGGTGAAAAGTGGTCTCCTGGGATACTTTTTTTTCAAGCCTGATTATCGAAAGCAATTTAATGATACAATTAAGAGGATGAACAGGCACTATAAAATAGCATTTCTTACATATGCTAGTATATATTTTTGTTCAGTTATCACTGCTATCTGGTTCATTCTTCGATATACCATCTATTTATTCACATCGCTAGATTCGTTCACATGGGGAAATGCAAAAGGTGCCATTATTGTAATAATTATAGTTTTAATTAGAACAATAGTTGTCTTTACATTAAAATTTAAAAGGGCCGGGAGGGAAAAGGATGATAAACAAACAAACCATCCTTCAAGTAGAAAAAATCAAGAAAGCTTATGAAACCGAAGCAGGAACAATTCAAATTTTAAAAGGGCTTAGCACTAAATTTTATTCTGGAGAGATTGTTAGTATTATTGGTCCTAGTGGAAGCGGAAAATCCACACTACTTGGAATACTGGGATCATTGGATACCCCTACCGAAGGACGTATTATTATTGAACAACAAGATATTACCTCCATGTCAGAAGAAAAGCTAGCTGATTTCCGTGCAAAAAAGATTGGTTTTGTTTTTCAATCGTATAATTTAATCACAACAATGACCGCTCAAGAAAATGTTATGATGGCACTTATGTGCGCTGGAGTAAGAAGCCAAAAAGAAATGATAACAAAGTCTAGGGAAATGTTGGACCTTGTTGGGATGAAAGAACGATATCATCATTTACCAAGCCAGCTATCTGGAGGTCAACAACAGCGTGTAGCAATTGCTCGTGCATTAGTAAATAATCCAGCCATTGTTATTGCTGATGAACCAACTGGGAACTTAGATTCCAAAACAGGAAAAAATATTTTGGACTTAATTTTTCAACTACGTGACCAACTCCAGATGACGTTTATTATTGCTACACATGATACGCATGTGGCAAAACTTTCAGATCGTGTTTTAAAAATGGAAGATGGCCTCCTCGTTCAAGAAACCTTTAACGACCATACAAAATCTAGTGAGCAAGAAGGTGGCATAACACCATGCTACTAAAATCTGCACTACGTAGTTTAGCACGTAATCGTTTAAGAACTTTTTTTACTGTGTTCAGTATTTTAATAGGAGTAGCTAGTTTCTTTTCTATGTCTATGTTGGTAGAGCTGGTTCCGCGATCTATTCACGAATCCTCTAAAATTCTTTTAGGAGGGGATGTGTCAGTTCAATCCTATTTAAAACCGATGGATCGCGAAACTCTTATTTCTTCCATTCCTAAAGAAGAACAGAAAGCGCTCACAACTTCTTTATTAGGTCAAAGTATGGTCAAATCTGATCGGAAAACAACAAGTTTAATTGTAAAGGGAATTGAAACGAACCACTATCCTTTCTTTGGTGATAATCTGTTTCCTAATATTCGTACTTTACATAAAGATGAACTACTACTTTCCAAAAATACAGCTGACCGTTTGCAAGTCAAAGTAGGAGATAGAGTTGAGATTCCTAACCGTTCTACTGGGGCAATGACCTCTTATAAAATTAGTGGTTTAGTAGAAGGTGTCCAAGAATCCTATGGCGATGCTTCGATTTTTGGAACTGCCTATTTACATTTAGATCAAGCACAGCAGCTTTTAAATGTACCTGCAGGCACAATTAATGAAGCATTAATCTTATTAAATGAAAATGTTAATATCTCTTCTTTTAAAAAGAATATTCAAAAACAATTACCACAAAGTAGTGTAATAGATGTTCAGGATAAGGAGCTAGAGAAACAGAAAGATTTACGGATGTTGTTACCATTTCTTCAGCTTTTCAGTATATTAGCTCTTGGAATTGCCGCTATTACTACTTCTAATACAATGAAAGTCATTATTGCTTCACGTACGCATGATATCGCTGTTATGAAGTCCGTAGGAATGAAAACTAAATATATTATTCGATATTTTCTATTAGAAGCATTATGGCTAGCGATTCTCGGAACAGTTGGTGGGATTGTACTCGGCTTATTAGCTAGTGTTTGGCTGACGTCCTATCTAGCAGATGTGCTTTCACTACCGCTACATTGGGGAATTTCATGGTCCGTAATTTTTACAACAATTATTGTGGGATTAATTGTAACCTTCTTAGCTTCTTGGATACCAGTAAAAAGTGGAATGTGTGTATCACCACTTCAAATGTTACGTGATACTGAGAACACAAGTGTGAATTATGCTTTACCATTTAAAAAGAAATTTCAACTTTTTATATTTACTTGTGGCATTCTTTCTATTTATGTTTACAATATAGCTTTCACAACAAATACAAATGGCAACGCAGTCTTTAAGTGGTTTCTTGCTCTTTTACTTACAACTGCAGTTCTGTTATTTATTTTTACTTTTGTCCGATTTATAGGGTTTATATATTCTTTATTATTCAGATTAATTGGCGCCATGAAAAGCATAATGCCACAAAGCCTCTTTCTTGCTTTACACAACATGGCTACTACAAGTAAACGAAATGGTTTATTGGCAGTTACCTTAACTATTGGTGTTGTTTCTGTTGTCTCTAGTCATGTATTTGCAGACAATTTAATTGAGTCAGTTCAAGGTCAATTGGAAAGAGAGGCAATGGGAAATATCCTTATTACAAGTTCCATTCATGACGAAGGGAACGTTGAAAAGCAGCTACAATCTATTAAGGACATAAAAGGATCGAAAAAAGGTTATCAATTAGATGGAAGACTCCAAAATATTAACGGAGTGGACGCAGCATCTATATTCATGAAAAATATAAAAGATGATAAATTTTTTAGCTCAACTAAAATTTCAATAGAAGGGGTAGATACCTCTCTTAACTCTAGATCCTATATGATATCTGAAGGGCGTGATTTAGCTCTATCGGATGCAAAGGGGAAAAAAGCAATTCTTTTGGACAGCTATAAGAAATTAGGTGTAAAAGTCGGTGATACAGTTGACATTCAAATTGGAAATGAATTAGTAAACTGCGAAATTATAGGTTTCTTTAAATCTGGTGTAGTTAAAACCGTTGGCATCCGTATTCCAACTGAAACATTAGCTACATATGGGAAACCAAGCCGAATTACTTATTCCTTAGATAGTGATCCTAAAAAAACAAATACTATATTAACAGAATTAAATGAAAAACTTCCTGGTTCAGCAATGGCATATTCAATTGCCGCTACAGCAATCGATAGTCTTCAGTATATTATTCAAATGCAAAGTGCTTTCTTCTCAATTGTAGCGTTGTTCGCATTTTTAACAGCTGTTCTTACAATTGGAAATCAAGTTGTCATTCGCTTAATGCAACAGACACGAGATGTTGCTATTATGAAAACAGTTGGTATGTCTTCTAGTAATTTGATGAAGTCTATCTTATTAGAAAACACGATTATCTCCCTATCGGCTGGATTAGTTGGCGCTGGAATTGCCCTAGCCTTTTCAGGCATCACTTTACGCTTCTTATTCCAAATGCCGATGAAAATAGATATGACTTGGTCCATTTTAGGTATACTTTTATCTGTTATAACAACAATAATTGTTGTATGGATAGCAGCAAAACAATCATTATCGGCTAAACCTATACACCTTTTACAAAATAAATAAAGAAAGAAAAAAGTGTATTTTGATTATCTAGTCAAAATACGCTTTTTCTATTTTCTTTAAAACAACACATATCCTATGTTTATCAGGTTAAAATTAAAGAATACCCCAGAACGAAAATCTGGGGATCCCTCCCTCACATGCTTGTTCCCATTTAAAAACTGGATTAGATTAAACCTAGTTGATTTAAACGTGTTTCTTATCTCTTATCTTTCTAATTTATTGATTAATAAAATGTAGACTGATCATTAGGTTTTATATTATAAATAGTTTTTATTAAAATAAAGTATTAGACTCAATAGTAGCTATGTAATTATTATACAGTTAATAAGAACAATTCTGAGAAGATGTACGTAGTAATAAAATGGGAGAGGAATAATTTGAATCAAAATAAACCGATAGAAACAGAAGAAAAAATATCTATCATACAAAAAATGAAAAAATGGGCTAGAAACTAAAAAAAACAACTTCTTGTACTTTATTTGGCATATCGAGATGAACGAGTCCCTTGGTATGCTAAATTATTTACAATGCTTGTTGTTGCGTATGCTTTTAGTCCTATAGATTTAATCCCAGACTTCATTCCAATCTTGGGGTATCTTGATGATTTGATTCTTGTACCATTAGGTGTATACTTGGCATTAAAACTTATTCCTAAAGAAGTGTTGGAGGATTGTAAAAGAAAGGTAGAGGAAAGACAGATAACAAGAAAACCAAAGAATTGGATAACAGGCATTATTATCATTACTCTCTGGATCCTTGTCTTTGTATGGGCTGTAAAAATTGCAAACCTGATTATTTTCAGGATGGAAGAATAAAGAAAGGTACAGAGTATATACAGCTAGATATGGAGGTATTAATGAGCTCTCTCCAAACAGGACAAACATATGGAATATCCGATGCCTATGTAGGTATGACTGATAAAGTACTAACCCGTGTAATTTTTATAAATTAATATATGTATTATCTTATAAAAAAACTCAGCAGGATTTATTCTGATGAGTTTTTTGTTTATATAATTTATCAATAATTATTCTTTTTTCTCCGGCTGATAGGAAAGAATAACGACACCTGAACTGGTCGTTCTTGTTTCTATAAGTTTTAATGCTTTCGAATTGCTCTGGTCTTTAAAGAGACGCTTTCCGCTTCCTACGATAACGGGATTGACTATAAAGTGATATTCATCAATGAGGTCATGTTGCATTAATGTTTGTGTAAGATCACTGCTGCCATAGATTAAAAGGTTCTGACCGGGCTGTTCCTTCAGTTTCGATATTTCTTCTACAATATTACCCTTGATAAGATCTGCATTCCATTCGGTTTTTTCCAAAGTTGTTGAGGCAACAAATTTAGGCATGCTGTTCATTTTATCAGCAAAACCTTCTTCATCAGTCATAGAAGGCCAGGCAGCTGCAAAACCTTGATAGGTTACTCGCCCTAGTAGAAGAGCTTCACTTTCAAACAGTAAATTGGATTGAAACTTTGCCACTTCTTCATTGAAGTATGGAGCAGTCCAAGCTGGTTCCTCCATGACACCATCTAGTGAGAGGTACATCGATACAATTATCTGTCCCATTGTGTTCTCCTTTAGTTTTAAATTGAGATTTTTATATAGTGGTAATACAATTATTAATTCTTGAGCTAGAGAAATTCTCCCTTTTTAATAGTTTCGACAAAATGTATTTATGTATGTTTTGGAATAATCTAATATTAATAACTTTGAAATATTGTATAACTTCTAATTTTTATGCATTATTGATTAGCATTGCTTATTGTGCTAACGAATCAGGATAGTGTGGCGACCGACTAAATAGTTTCTTATCCTCAATTATTAGAAGGGAAGTTTTATCATTTCGCGAATTGATTAGACATAGACGAGTGCTATAATTTTCTATATATACATAAAGAGGTGACTACGCATGAATCAAAGACCGTCAGAAGAAGAATACGCTGGGAGCTCCGGCGAATATATCCGTTTGGTGCCAGACGGTAACATCATCGACATTCTGCTCGCTCAGGAAAAGCAAATGACCGAGCTCCTGGCATCGTTGACCGAAAGCCAGGCCGCATATCGGTATGCGGAAGGAAAATGGACACTGAAAGAAGTTGTGGGCCACATTACAGACGCGGAACGCGTCATGACCTACCGCCTGCTCCGGTTCGCAAGAGGAGATCAGACGCCGCTGACCGGTTTCGATCAGGAATTGTTCATTCCTCCTTTCGGAAGCTGGACAACCGCGCAATTGGCCGAAGACTACCGGGCCGTACGGCAATCAACGATTACATTGCTGCGCGGGCTACCAGCGGAGGCGTGGACCCGTAAGGGCACAGCCAACAACCTAAGCATTACGGCGCGCGCCCTCGCGTACGGCATTGCAGGACACGAGCTTCATCACATGGGGGTTATCCGAAACCGGTACTTGAGTTAATCGTCGGCTGAGGCCTTTGGAATGGAACTAACACCACTCATACAACCTTAGATACCGTTCTTATTAGGGTCCCGCCCCAAAACCATCAACTTAAGGATTTAGACTATTTTTGAAATAAAAAGCACGTTACTATTCTCTTATGTTAATGAGAAAGGGTAACGTGCTTTTTATGAATATGCACCAAAAACAAGAGTTATATCGATTTTTCTCATTTTGGGGTATTTGTTTTTCTTAGATTGAGGGTGACGGGGCACAACTCTATAATGATCAAATTAAAATTAAAATTAAAAATAGTTATAGAGACTCCATTTCTCGGAAATGTTGTAACTATTAAGTTGTAAAAAGAACCATAGTTTTTCATTTTTGAAAAGGCTATGGTCTTTTTTAGTTGTAGCAAAGTTATGACGCGAGAAAGTTTTTTTGATTAATCAAAAAAACTTGATTAACTAGTTGCATAAAGAACTAAACAGTGTATATACTATAAACATCAAAAAAAGTTGATGAAGGGAAGTGAACTACAATGGCACAAGATTTCCAGTTCTATGAGAAAAAGTTTAAAGCGTTGGCTGATCAGAAACGTCTAGAAATCATGTATGAACTTTGTCAGCGAGGCCAGACGTGTGTATGTGATTTAACAGAGATTTTTGAAATGACACAATCTAAGTTGTCCTATCATTTAAAGATTTTATTAGACGCAGGTTTAATTGTGAAAGAAACAAAAGGTACGTGGAGTTATTATGATTTAAATGATACGGAAGTAAATAATTTATTATCAGAAGAATTGTGCTGTATCTTTAGAAAAACAGGAAAAGGTAGCTGCTGTTAAAATTTTGCACTATTCATCAAAAAAACTTGATTAATGATATATAAAGAGGAGGAATAAGGTATGAGATATGTTCACGTTGGTATAAACGTTACGAATTTAGAGAAGTCTATTAAATTTTACGAAAAGGTATTTGGTGTATCGCCAGTTAAGGTGAAAACGGATTATGCAAAATTTTTATTAGAGACGCCAGGGCTTAATTTCACGCTGAACGTACGAGATGAGGTGAATGGAAACCAGGTAAATCATTTTGGTTTCCAAGTGGATACAGCTGAAGAAATTACATTACATAAAGAAAGATTAGAAAAAGAAGGTTTCTTTGCGCGAGATGAGATGGATACGACTTGTTGCTATGCAGTACAAGATAAGTTTTGGGTAACAGACCCTGATGGGAATGAGTGGGAATTCTTTTATACGAAAGCACATAGTGATGTTCACAAAATTGAAGAGTCATCTTGTTGCACGACTTCAAATGAGGTAGCTAAAAATTCTTGTTGTTAATAGGAGAGGGAAAATAAAATGAAACGTTTATCTTTTCTAGACCGATATTTAACACTATGGATCTTTCTAGCGATGGCTGTTGGGATTGGTTTAGGGTTTGTGTTCCCTAGTGTAGTAGACGGACTGAATACATTACAAGTTGGAACGACGTCTATTCCGCTTGCTGTTGGTTTAATTGTCATGATGTATCCACCATTAGCGAAAGTTCGCTATGAGGAAATGGGCCGAGTATTTAAAGATGTTAAAGTGTTAGTTTTATCATTAGTACAAAACTGGATTATTGGTCCGGTACTTATGTTTGTGTTAGCAATTATTTTTCTTCCTGATAAACCAGAATACATGGTCGGACTTATTATGATTGGATTAGCACGTTGCATAGCAATGGTAATTGTTTGGAACGATCTAGCTGATGGGGATAAAGAATATGCGGCAGGTTTAGTTGCTTTTAATTCGGTATTCCAAATGCTCTTTTTCTCAGTTTATGCATACGTTTTTGTAACCGTAATTCCAGAATGGTTAGGAATTGAAGGTGCTATTGTCGATATTACAATGATAGAAGTAGCAAAATCAGTATGTATCTATTTAGGAATTCCTTTTATAGCAGGTATGTTGACACGCTTTGTACTCGTTAAGTTAAAAGGAAGACAGTGGTATGAAAAGGTGTTTATACCTAAAATTAGTCCACTTACACTACTCGCATTGCTATTTACGATCATCGTTATGTTCTCTTTAAAAGGAGAGATGATTGTTAGCGTGCCACTAGATGTGGTAAGAATAGCGATTCCGTTATTAATCTATTTTATCGTAATGTTTTTTGTTTCTTTCTTTATGGGAAGAAAAATTGGTGCAAACTATCCGGTGACTACAACATTAGCATTTACAGCAGGTAGTAATAACTTTGAATTAGCGATTGCTGTAGCAGTTGGTGTATTTGGTATTCATTCGGGCGCAGCATTTGCAGCTGTTATTGGTCCTTTAGTTGAAGTACCTGTCATGATTGCACTTGTAAACGTCGCTTTTTGGTTTAAGCGTAAATATTTTAATGACCAACCAGAATAATTTAAAAACAAAGGCGGAAAACAACATGGAAAACAAAAAAATAATCTATTTTTTATGTACTGGAAATTCATGCCGAAGCCAAATGGCAGAAGCATGGGGTAAACAGTATTTAGGAGATAAGTGGAATGTATATTCTGCAGGAATCGAAGCACACGGAGTAAATCCAAATGCTATTAAAGCAATGAACGAAGTAAATATCGACATAACAAATCAAACATCAGATATAATTGATGCAAACATTTTAAATCGTGCTGATTTAGTCGTTACGCTTTGTAGTCATGCAGATGCTGTATGCCCATCTACTCCGCCGCATGTGCATCGTGTTCACTGGGGATTTGATGATCCAGCAGGAAAAGAATGGTCTGAATTTCAACGTGTTCGTGATGAAATTGGTGAACGTATAAAGCGATTTGCTGAAACAGGGGAGTAAATAAAGGAAAGAGTCAATCTTCTATCTTATAGGGGATTAGCTCTTTCTTTATTGTACATAGTCATGACTATGTTGGTTCGCATAAATTACCGAAAAATATAGAGTATTCTGTTGGATTGATAAAGTTAGAGATGTATTTAATCATGTAGGTGTTCACAAATAATAAATTCATTTAAAAGATAATATAGTTGTTTAGAATTAGAGATGGTATGATAAATAATCACGCTATCTTCCTTATTTTATGTATAATTAAATAACGGGATTTTTGGATATTAAAATAAAGGGTAGTATATTAGTGTAAGGGGGAGAATGATGGATAAGTTGTTACAAGAAATTGTAAATTGGTTAAGGATGAGCGATGAACAAATTGTTATTGGTATTTCGGGACATGGTGCAGCTGGAAAAACAACGTTTGCTAATAGACTCGTAAACCTACTAAATCAAAATGAAATAAATTATATTAATACAGATCCTTACATTGTCAGTTCGGATATCCGTAAGCATGCAGTGATTCACTATACATATCAAAATGAAAATCATCGTTATAAAATGACAGCTTGTCATCCAGCGGCACATCATTTGACAGCTTTAGAAAGAGATATTCAGATGGTTAGAGCTGGGCTAGATTTTTATACGATAGATACGCATTACATGAAAAGTAAGTTAATTTCTTCGAAAAATAAAGTAACAATTGTGGAGGGAATGAGTGCTGCATTTATTAATCCTGATTTATTTGATTTGAAAATTTATTTTTATACAAATGGCGAAACGGAACTAATGAGAAGATCGAGCCGGGATATAGCTGAAAGGGGAGCCGATATAAATTATTTAAGGCAGTCTCATGAAGAACGCCGTATTCAATATGAAGTATTTATGCATCCGTATAGTAAGCGTTTTGATATCATTATCAAAACCTCTGATGAAACAATATGTTTAGAAAAGAATACATTTGAGTTTTATAAAGTTTAAATGAAAATCCTCACTTTATTAATTGCATTATAACGATTAATTTTTCTTACTGAGTACTTGTATTGAATAAATGTATTATTTAATAATACATTCACTATAAAATAACTAAATTTTTAAAAAGATTTAGTAGCCTTCTTTCATCTACATAGATAGAAGGCTACTGTAATTTTTGTGGCAAAATTACATAACTTTATTATTACTATACAGTAGAGGATGATTTTTATTTGAATAAATTACGTGTATCTTAAAAAAACTCACTTTAAAAGGTTTTTATTCGGAAGTACAAAAACGAATTTTTTACATAAAGGGAGAATCGGATGAAACACATAATAAGAAATGTAGTAATGAATTATTTTAAAGAAATTCATTCACTAGCACTGGAAGAACAATTACATAATAATAGTTGGCATACAGATTCACACTATAAAATCATGGTGAATGGAAAGCGATATTCCGCAAGATTTATAAATAGTAAGCGAACAATCAATCCAGCCTTTGGGGCATTATCAAACGAACAACTGAGAGAGCAAGTACGGTTTACGTATTATGTACGCAAACATGGAATTCCTTTTATGCAGATAAGCAAGAATAGGGAAGGAGAGCCATTTACACTTGTCACTTGGAATGATGAAGAATACCGATTTGTATTGTCTGATTGGATTGAAGGAGAACATGTTACGCATTGTACAAAAGCTATCGCAAAAGCCTTCGGAAAGGAAGCAAGAAAGATTCATGATATTTCTTACGCATTTCAAAGCTCGATTTTTCAAAAGAAATCTCATTTGGATGGGTATACCCAGTTTATTCATATGCTAAAAAGTAAGGCAAGCACATGTGGAGAATTACGAGAGTATATAGATCTCGCTACATATCATATAGAGTGTGCATATACGAGTGAATTAGAGTTTATTGTACAGACAGATTTAAATCCTTTGAATGTTTTATGGGACTCAAGTGAACAGGTAAAAGGAATTGTAGATTTTGAATCTATTGGCTATGTAGACCGCATTGAAGGATTGTCATTTTTAATAAAATGGTATTCTCGAACAGAAGGAATACATTCGCATGAAGTATGTTCAAGTGTTGCTAGTGCATTTTTAGAAGGGTATAAGGCTGATAATATTGTAACATCAAATGATTACAAAAGACTTTCTTCGTTACTATGGTTATCCGGTAGTTTAAATTGGAATTTTGTGAAGAAAACACTAAGTGTAATAAGTGATAAGAGGAAATTAGAAGAACATTTGGAAGTTTATAGAGTGAGGGGAGAAAGACTATCTTCATTATTAATTTGTACATAACATGTATTCTCCTAATTGGGGATTCAAATAAGAAACCATATGAGGTGTTCTAAAAATGAAAATACAAATTGTATTGTTTGATGGCTTTGGTGAGCTTGTTTCTTTCGCACCGTTTGAGGTACTGAAAAGAGCGATAGAAGAAGGGGCTCCGTTTACAGTTGAATTCGTTTCAAGTGAACCAAAACAAGAAGTTACTACCTCGTTCGGAGTTACGGTTCAATTACATGATTTTTTACGAATGGATAATCGTCCAGATTTGTTAATTGTACCTGGTGGTGGCTGGAATCATAAAGCAAAGCACGGGGCACGAAAGCAAGCAGAGCTTGGTACTTTAACCAAAATGATTAGAGAGATGCACAATGAAGGAACGATTGTTGCTGGTGTTTGTACAGGAGGTATGCTACTAGCTGCATCCGGTATATTGAATGATAAAAAGGCAACAATGCATCATTTGGCGCAGAGTGAAATGAATAAATATGGAGCAGAACTTCTTCCTTACAGAATTGTGGATCAAGGGGCTATTATTACTGCAAGGGGAGTTACTTCAGGAATTGATTTAGGACTTTGGATTACGGAAAAGTTCGCAAGTTCTAAAATTGCAGCAGCTGTTGAATATAGAATGGAATATGAGCGGCGGGGAGTTGTGTGGGAATGATTTTTTATTCGCTTAATCATATTTTTGTAGATATTGTAAAAGAGTAAGAGCCAATTCATACGAGCAGGCTCTTTTTTTATGTATTCATTCTCTATGTTTAATAATTGGGCTGAATATAGCCTAATTTTATCCCGCTTTAACGGGCAATAAGACCCCTACCTCAAAATTCAGCGGAAGCAAAGAAATTAGGTGGGGGATCAACTATCCGTAAAAGTCCGATTGGTGAGGGCTGATTAAAGTTTCACTTTATTCCTTTCGTGACAGCTTCTAAAATAAGGGGATTTCAACATAATGGACATAAACGGTGCTTATACATGTAAAGTAAGAGGCCATGAAAATGAATAAAGACTGCTAATTTTCGTGTTTTTTGATTATGTAGAAATAGGGGGATGACATGGAAGACAATAAGCCTAAGAAAATTTTATTTATTCAATCAGGTATTCCTTTTTATTACCCAATGATCGAAGAAGCAATTTTGAATAGTTTACAAAAGGTGAACAGTAATACAATTATGGTAAACCCGGAACGAGCGATAGAAACCGCATTAAAAATGAAACCGGATTTTATTTTGGTACTCGGTGGTTTAAATGAGGGAATTATTAGTGTCATGCCAGTACTAAAGAGTGCGGGTTTTACTACTGGACTTTGGTTGACAGATGATCCGTATTATACGGATGTAACACAACATCTTGTTCCGTATTATGATTACATATTTACGCAAGATTTAAATTGTATCAAGTTTTATAGGGGGATAGGATGTAACAATGTGTTTCATCTCCCTTTAGCAGCAAATCAAGAGGTGTTTAAACCTTCTCTTAAAGAAGATACATATAAGTATGATCTTAGTTTTATAGGCACAGCGTTTGAAAATAGAATTCACTTTGTTGATTCGATTGCAGAGTATGTAGCAGAAAAAAACACAAAAATTGTAGGGTTTGGTTGGGAGAAGTTAAAGAATTATGAAAGGTTAAAGGATAAAATACAACTCCTGCCACTTGCTAAGTATGAAGATGCATTGCAATATTACGTAGCTACTAAAATTAATATAAATTTACATCGTTCACCAAATGATAAAGAATTGAATTGTAATGCCGCAAACATCCAAGCCTATTCAGTAAATAATAGGACGTTTGAAATTAATGCTGTAGGTTCTTTTCAATTAACTGATATACGACCAGATGTAGCGAAGCATTACATACCTGGTGTTGAAATAGAAACGTTTAATAGTGCACGGGAGTTTATACAAAAAGCGGAGTATTATTTGGAACATGTACAAGAAAGAAAACAAATAGCAAAAAATGGGCTGGATAGGACTTTGAAACATCACACATATGATAAACGAATCATACAATTGTTGAACTATATTAATTTGAGAGGTGTGAAGATGTAGTCTAACCCTATTAGCATTGGTAAACATGAAGTTAAGCATTTGGTGCTTTTAACTAGAGTTGCCGCTCGCATTCTATAAATATCATTTACGAAAAAGGGATTCGGATAATTTTGTCGAATTTATTTATTCTGAAAAAAATGTCGCATTTAAACTAGCTTACATCTGAGCATTAGAGGGGATTAAAAATGAATCACTTTTTTGTGGAATTTGGTGAATACCAAGCAAGTGTTTGTGAATGGGGGGATAAAAGTAATCCTCAAATCATTTGTTTTCATGGTTTAGGAAGTACAAAATTAAGTTTTATCGAAATAGCGAAACTTTTAAAGGATAACTATCATATTGTATCGTTTGATCTACCTGGACACGGGAAAACACCAAGTTTCGGGAAAGATGAAGATTACGGTGCATCTCATTTAACAAAGTGGGTAGTAGCATTACTTGAGCAAATAGGAAAAGAAACATTTCATATAGTAGCACATTCATGGGGCGTGAGCGTTGCGCTTCACTATGCAGCCGAACGTCCAGAGAAAGTGAATAAAATGGTTTTATTAGATGGTGGTTATCATCATGGCAAAATGAATGCGGACTATTTTGCGCAGCTATATAAAGATGCGAAAGAAGGAGAGTGTCCACCACGATCATTAGAAGAAGAAATCACTCATTACGAAAAAGATTTTGATGAATATATTTTTGACAGTAAAGAAGCATTCATCCAATCAGAAAAACTGGCTTACAGCAGGTGGTCACCATTACTAGAACGTGCGGTTTATGATTTAATGAGAGAAGACGATAGTAAAATAAAATGGCATGCTACTGGCGATACCGCTAGAGGTGTAATTAAGTTTCAATATACGGTGTATAAAACATTGAAACCGCATAAAATTAAAAGCGATATTTTATTATTGTATTGCGACCTTCCCGATAAGTATTTAGAAATAAGAGAATTGCAGATGGCAGAATTTAAGAAGCGTATTAATATTACGACTAAGCTTTACAAAGATACAGGGCATTTAATGCATTGGGATAGACCAGAAAAGATTGCCGCAGATGTTTTAAAATGGTTCATATAAAGAAAGTCCGTTGTTCGAATGTGAGCAACGGATTTTCTCTTGAAAAACTTAATGTAGTTGTCATAGCCAGTTCCTTTTAAATAGACGCAATAAAACCGAGTTATAAGTTCAAAAGGCAAAAAGTGATGAGAATAAAGAATTAACAAAGCAAGCCAATGCATTGCAAGGTAAGATTCAACAAGAATTTTTAGCTACATTTAATAAATTGAACATGAATGATATTACTGGCGATGTAAAAGAATCCCGTAAATCTTTAGATGATCTTATGGCTTGGATAAAACAATCTGACCTATTAAAATCTCAAAAGGATTTTGTTGATACGTTACCTGAAAAAGAATTAAGTATCTCTAAACTAGAGGAAAGTAAAAAATAAAGAAAAGAGGTTGCTTAAAGGTAACTATTCAGCGACTTTTGGGACAACCTCTTCTTTTTGTTGTAGATTTCAAAGAAAATTTAGAATGAAATAAAAATATAGTCACCTACCTATTATTCAATAATGAAAAGAAAAGGAGGTAGCGAAATGCAACTGAAGTATGGGAAGCACATTAATATATTATCTATTGTTCTAACTTTGTTCTCTTTTTCTGTAATTGTATGTTTCTCTACCTGGTTGAGTAGATATTCAATTTCCAACCTTTCTACAATGCTTAAGGTAACAATGTTGAGTGCATTTATTCTTGGAATTATAGGGTTTAGACAAGAGAAAAGCGCACTAGCGATTATAATTATGGGAATATGTGCCTTTGCTCTAGTCGTTCTATATACTTATGCGGCTATAAGTTTTCTTGAGCATTAAACACCATAAAAAAGAAACGAACATTTTTGTTCGTTTCTTTTTTGGGAATGATTATTATAAAATAGCCTCTTCTAATGATTGAGTGCTGAATTCAAGAATTGATTTTTGAATGTTATTTTCATTGTCTTTTACAATGATATATGGAACGCCCTGTACGTTAAAGGATTCAAACTCTTCTTTTTCTTATGGGGTATTAGGGGTACTCCCACATGGCTATCAACCTAAGAAATTAATTGTTCCCCAAAACGAAAAAAATGAACTAAATTCCCATAAATAACTGTAAAAGGTAAAAATGCCGTTATGGGGGTACCTTAAAATCTTAGCTTGATGGGTATAGGGTGGTACCCCTTTAACAAAATAAGCTGATTTTTTCTATCCCTCGTGAATTTCTTTAATGCTTTTTCCTTCTAAAAATGCATGTCCTGTTTTAATTTTTTCTACTGTTTCAAATCCATATTTTTCATACACTTTTTCTACTCTTTCGTTAATTGGAATCACCCAAAGATTATCTATTCCTCTATGCATTACTTCACTTTGAATAAAATGAATAAGTTCACCTATTAACCCTTTACCTCTAAACTTTTCAATTGTAGCTACACTTTCCATTCGGGCCTGTTTTTCATGTTTAAAAATACAAGCAATGGAACATGCTACTCCATTGTATCTAAGTAGATAATGAGTGAATGCTGGATGTTGGAATTCATCTTGAAAAGCTTTTTTTCTAACTTCGCCTCCTCCAAACTCTTTTATATTACATTCAATATCTAAAGCTTCTTCAAAATTTAATTCAGATACCTTTTCAATAGTAACTTTTTCATTTTTATCTTTTTTAGTTAATTTCTTATTCCATAATTGGACTGGACTTATTAATTCTTCAAATCCAAAATTCTTTATTTGTAATTCAGAAATCAGTTTTTCTTGCATATCTAAGTTGTATATATAAAATCTAGGTACTATATTTTTAGTCTTATAGAAATGGACTACTTCATCTACTACCATTTGTGGATTTAAACTTACTACACTTACATGTGCATGATTCGCATCATAATAATATGGATTACTTTCATTACAAAATATAGAACCCCATGATTTCTCTATTTGGCTAGTAAAGGTTTCAAGATATGCAAAATCAAGCTCAAGAACATTTTTTAGACTAGTCATACAATATTCCCTCTTTTCTATTTATTTCTTCAATATCTTTTGTACTTTATTATACATTTAAATATCTTAATTTTCAGTTTTGTTAGTTGGGATATATCTCATACCCTTCAAAAAATATCTTCAAGAAAAAATGAAATTAACAAATTGTAAGTAGCGGGTTCGCTGCTTTTTTATTTTGAATAGTAAAAGGAACCATAATAGGCTCCTTAATTCGATTCAGAAGTTGTGTAGTTTTTCTTGAAGATATCTTTTATGTTAATAATTAAGGATATAAGGAATCCAGCAGCTAGGATACCGTTTACCCAGTAATATGTATTCCCGGATGTAAATTTATTATAAAAGGAATCGACATTATAATATACTAGGAGCACTGAAAAGATAGTAGAGCATACTAACATACCAAAACTTTTCATGCTGTTCACCTCAATTCTAAATTTTACGACTTTTTATACAATTATACATTTAAATAAAGAGATTTACAAGAGAATTACCATAAGGAAGAGTTGGACAAATGAAACTAACTAAACAAGAAGAAATGGTTGGCATAGGTAAGTTAATCAATAATATTATCGGATTGGAATTAGTAAAATAACGTATTGATCCGCAGAAACTAGAAAAAGCAGTTTCGATGTATAACGAAATGAACGATAACACAACACAAAAACAAAAACGAGAGGCGCTTATTAGGGGGCACCATACATCACCATCAAACCAAAATTTTATAGTATCCCCAGAACGAAATTTTGTGCTAACTTGTAACAAAAAAGCTCATTTTTTCGTTTTGGGGTAATTCTAAATTCTTAAGTTGATGGGCATGGGATTACATCACCGAAAGTGAAAAATTGTAAGTTGAGAGTCGGTAACCTTGTTCAATAATATAGGGTTTTCTGGACAAATGTGTTTAGCAGAAAGACGTATAAAAAATGAATGGAGCAAAACTTAACAAAATCGTTATTTTAATAAAAAAATCGCGTACAAAAATGTACACGATTATATAGAAACCATGTCTTGTCTGTTCATTTCATTCTATGTTTATTGTATGTAAAACGTGATACATCGCAATACATTAAAAGAGCACTCTTAAAAGTGCTCTATGACTAAAATTAATATTGAAAAAGAACACCCAAGATATTGTATGTCTGCTCTTTAGAGATGTGTGGATGAAAAACAAAATCTTTATTTAATAAAAAAAAAAACGATTGTCTGCGGGGGTTCTAAGGGTAATTGTCAAGTAATGACGTACTCGACTAATTCACCATATCATGAATTTTTATGGTAAAAATACTGGTGAATTTGTCCAAATGAATGAGGGCATCATTTTCGACAAAAACGCTATTTTGCACAACAAAGCAGCTAGCTAAAGTAGGTAACTGCTCTGTCGTACGGTTTTAGAAGTACAACTAGATACAGATATACGTTGTAACAAAAAGTTACAACTATATTATAAACAAATATCAAAATAATATGCATGAAAGAAAACTGAACAAAAATTTCATTTTGTTTTAGTTTAAAAGGAAAAAAAGAGCACTTTATTAAGTGCTCTCGTGACGAGATTCATTTTGTAACGACTATTTTATAAAGAAAGGAACGCAGAATATTATATGCGCGTTCAGTTAATTGAGTGCTTTTTACAAACAAAGAGCAGCTAGCAAAAACTAACTGCTCGGCGGGCTCTCCAATAGGGGGAAAGGAGAAAGGTTAGGGACTTCATTAAATGAGTTATGGCCATCGCCTATCTATATTATTGACAAAATATTAAGTTTTATTCAGAGGGGAACTCATAATCTATAAATTAGATTATGATATTCGCTATTACCCATATCGCCCAGCATCCATAACGGGTGCTTTTTTCTTTGTTATATAGAAATTACACATTAAACGTATTTAAATACTGTTTTAGGTATAACATGAATTGACTCACCAATGGTACAGATAACAGATGTTTTTCTATTTAGATTAGATGTTAAATGTACCGTGAAACTCTTGGAAATACAATGCTGGAAAAATATAATGATATTGATATATTACAGAAGAAGGCGCAATTGTAGGAGTAAAGGGGATATGCCCAGGTTGCATACCATATTGACCATATGAAGGATGGTGAAGTAAATGTTGCCAAGTCGAAGTTGGAGCTACAAAAATCCTCATCGGGAAAGGATTCATAATATAATCACTCCTAAAGTAGCATTCATGTAATAGGGTATGCACTTACTGAATATAGATGTGCATAATCTAGGTTTATAAACATAATAATCAACGGACAGAAAATAGGGTTACTAATCTTATGATGTGTTCATTATGGGTGTTTTATTTTACTATGTAGATAGAACAAACATGTGTATAGCAATTATCGCAGGCGCTGCCGTGATCTGGTGGTGTCTTGCTTGTTGTCAAGCAAAGATAAGGGGTAAATAAAAAAAGAGAGCTAATGCCCTCTTTTTTTGATCTGGTAATTAATCGCAGATTGGTATTCCAAGCACTCTTAGAGCTAATGCAACTTGAAGAGAAATCTCTAATCTAGCAATTTCAATACCAGCTACTGAAAGAACTAAAAAAGGTTGTCCATTTACAAACACAACGCAACTATCCATGGTTACGCCTCCTTTCTAGTAATCTAATATAGTATATGAATTAATCATTAATATGTAATAGTTGGATTAATTGATTTTATAGAATTGATAGATTTGCCCATTTAAACAAAACAAACGAACACAACGATTGAAAATAGAGGGGGAAGATAGACTCGCAAATTGAAATATTATTAGTCTAAAACACAAAACATAGACTAGTAAACAAGCTGTTTTCCCTTTTTAATCATAGAATAAGATGAATTCTATTTTTAGAGGAGGGAATCATATCTATGGGATGGAATAATAATTTTGGGCATTCCCGAGATCGTAATAACTTTTGGGATGATTTAGTATTTTGCGGATGTGGTCGTAGACGTAGAAGAAACGATTTTAACAATTGTCATTGTAGACGTGACTGTGATTGTGATGAGTGTCGTCGCAGACGTAATCATGACCGCGACCACGATCGTGAACATAATCATGATCATGGTGATCATCGAGATTGGTAAAATCTTTTGAAAGAGTGCACATCTTAATCGCACTCTTTTTTATTATGTTTTTATGAATACTTATTAACTCGAAGGATACAGTTTTAATTTGATTTAACATCTGACAAAATGAATGAACACAACGAACAAAAATAGAGGTGAAGAATCGTGAACTCTAACGTTACATTTTCCATGCAAATGAATGGCGAAAGCAAAGATGCTACGGCTTATGTTAGTGGTATTGCAAATATATCTGCAATTCTGTTAGCTAACGCAGATAGACATATAGTTGATAAGTTGATAGCTCAAGTTGACATAGAAGAGAAGATGTTCATCGAAGCTACTTTAGCAGGATTAAAACATCATTCTCAATAAGTACAGTGTCTCAAAAACATTTTATTAATTAGCATGATATACCATCACATCATCAGAAAGACTAATATAAATTAGTATCCATACAATAAAAAACGTCATCATTTCTAATCTGGCCTGTTTAGAAATGATGACGTTTTTTTGTATTTAAAGGTATTAAAATTTCTTAAGTTGATGGGCATGTGGCGGATCCCTATTTTCAGCTTGTTTCAATTCCTTTCTTACTAGATATCCACTCATTTGCCCATGTATTGGCGGAAAAATTCTATTTGTTCGTTGTTAAGTATTGTTGCTTCGTCTTTTCTTAAGTCAAGGTGGAATACATGACCGCTAGTTTTGTCATTATGACCATATTCCTTGTAAATATAATGAAGTCCTGCGGATTCTAATTTACTAAGGAAAACAGGTTGAATCCCAACCAATCCATCATTAACACTACAAGTCACAAAGGACTGAGGAAAAGATGACGTAATGTTTGACTGAAAATCCATTTCCTTTTCATATTTATAAATTTCAGTTCCAAGGTAGTCCTTCATCAAAGCATTTAAAAGACTCCTGTACCATTCTTTCGTTTCTTTGTTTTTTATTCTATCGAGAGGATCATACATTCCGTGGTTTAATCCCATTGCTTTTATTTTTATATCAGGCATTTTGAAGTCAAACAGTTTTGCATACTTTAAATTAGTTATAATTGCTGCATACTGACTTGCAATCTGGGCTCCCGCTGAATCACCTACAATAAACAAATTATTTAAGTCCATATGAAACTTTGTTGAATTATTCTTCACCCAATGAAAAACCGAATTTACATCTTCCAGAGCCGCTGGAAATTTATATTTTGGTGCAAGACGGTAGTTGAAGTTTACTACCGTAAACCCGTACTGGGCTAAATTCATGCAGTAAAATTGATAAGCTTCCTTGTTCCCGTACACCCAGCCACCACCATGAATCGATATAATTACTGGCAAGGGTTTGTCCGTATCCTTTGGATAATACACGTCAAGCAAATGGTCTTCACTTTTATCCCCGTAGTAATCAAGGTTGTCAAACCTTTCTATATTTTCTGGGGTAGTTAACCCTTTATCTCTTTTAGCATCACCCTTTTTAAATATCACATTTAATAAAACTGATGTTAATGACATTTTTCCACACCTCTTTTTGTGCAATGAGAATTATTTAACGGATTATTTTTTTTTGGGAATTATATTTCGATAGAAGAAATAATTTATTCTTGTTCTATTAATCCGCCCCTTTAATGGAATAAGGAATGATTATTTGTTCCTTTCCCATAGCTTTCTATAGTCACCTTTAGGGAGGCATATTAATTTACTAGAAGAATACCATATTAATTTGGATAATGTAGTATCATTAGATTCTTTAAGATCACTAAAACTCTCTTGCGTTGTTAAAAACAAGGAAATCGTTTTAAATAGGGGCTTATCGTTGTATATCCGCATTTTCCTGATGGTATCCCATGCTCATCAACTCAAGAATTTTATAACATCTCCAGGATGAAAATTCCATGTGTTTTTGACAGACAACGGCTTATTTTTTCGTTTTGGGGGTATTTGCTTTTCTTAGCTTGATGGCGATGGGGTACTACCCCATATTAGAAAAAACGATATTTTGATGCAAAGTTATGGTGCAAGCAAGAGCATTACAGTTCTATCACCAATTCATTTTTTGATATAATGGATGCGTGGCAGAAAACAGATAGAAAGATACTGCTAGTAATTTATACTTAAATGTAGGGAGATTGAACAGAGTTATGGGGACAGAAAAAGAAATTAGTTCCGCTAAATTAATATGGAAGATGACGCGCCCGCATACGTTAACGGCGACGTTTTCTCCTGTGATTTTAGGAACAGTGGCATCACTTTATGTTGCCAAAATTGATTGGCTTTTATTTATTGCGATGATGGTTGCATGTTTGGCATTGCAAATCGCAACGAATTTATTTAATGAGTACTATGATTTCAAACGTGGATTAGATACAGCTGATTCTGTTGGAATTGGTGGCGGAATTGTCCGTCATGGATTGAAACCAAAAAATGTTTTAACAGTTGCGCTTTTATTGTATGTAGTAGCAGCATTTATTGGAGTTTATATTTGTATGAATAGTAGCTGGTGGTTAGTTGTCATCGGTTTAATTGGAATGGCGGTTGGCTATTTATATACAGGTGGTCCATTACCAATTGCGTACACTCCGTTTGGGGAATTAGTTTCTGGATTGTTGATGGGGACATGCTTTGTACTTATTGCTTTCTTTATTCAAACGAATACGATAACGACTGAAAGTGTATTAATTTCCATTCCAATTGGAATTTTAGTCGGTGCAATCAACATGTCAAATAACATCCGAGATATCGAAGAAGATATGAAAGGTGGAAGAAAGACATTAGTAATCCTCCTTGGGAGAGAAAAAGCAATAGTAACACTAGCTGTAGCCTTTTTCGTTGCTTATTTATGGATCGCGGTAATTGTATTGATGGGTTATATAAGCCCTTGGGCATTAGTGATGTTCCTAGGTTTGAGAAAGCCAATCTCCGCCATTCAAAGTTTCCAAAAAGGAGCAAAGGATCCAGGGTATATGCGCATCGCAATGAAATCAACAGCGATGACAAATACGATTTTTGGCTTTTTATTATCAGCAGGATTATTAATAAGTTACTGGTTTTAAATAAAAATATTGTTAAGTAACTTAACCCCAATTTCTCAATTTTAATATGGAGAGATTGGGGTTTTTATTTTGACTATGTTTAACGTTAAGAGCATTTTCATTTGAAATGAAAATACCAATACATTGCAACTTCATCACTTGTCATATCCAAACCTTTATAAACAAGAAAATCAAACCCACCAATTACAAATCCACATTTTTCATAAAATTTACACGCTGCGACATTATTATTTTGCGTTTCAAGCATGATACCCGTCATATTGTCTTTCTTTGCCCATTTCTTTGCTTGATCAACTAATCTTTTACCAACCCCGAGTGTACGATATTTTTTATCCACCGTTATATCTTCTATGTAAGCATAGTGATTCCAATTCTTTTTCAATACTATGAATCCAATGATTTGGTTATGTAACAGTGCTATGTAAATTACTTGATTAGGGTTATTAATATATTCATTGTACTCGAGTTCTTCATTATCATTTTGATTTTGTAAATAACTTTTTTCATAACTCGGAACGTCTTCTACTGTATATTCTATGCGTCTATTTACTTTTGAAAGAGAAAGAATTAACCGAGCATTCACTATAAAACTATCATCAATCTCCGGGAAATTGTCTACATCATTTTTTTCTAACTTTCTAATTAAAAGGTTCATCGGAGTACCCCCAAATAATAAAATTTCCTCTGGTTTTTTATGTAATTCAAATGAATTGCAATGACAAAATTATAATAGACTTTTAATAGTAAGGCTATCATTACAAGTTCTTCCTGAAATCATTAAATTTTATAAAGAGAAAGGGTATGAATTTAGGGTATACAATGATGAGGGCCATTTTCGTTTAAACTTCTAGAAAAATCAACGTCTATAGTATAAGCTTATTTCTTTTAAAAAGTGTTTTTATTATTAAATCAATAACTAAGACAAAAGTCGATTTAATATTTTATAAAGAAATCGGCTTTTTCTTTTATGTATTACGTTACAAGAGCTTTCTTATTTTACCCGGAATGTCCTTTTTAGAAATGCATGCAACAGAGCTTTTATAGTAAGAGTATTTTGTTGGGGATGATCAAAAAAAATCTATATTGTAATATAAAAAATTACTATGATTTGAAAGGATACCTTGCAACAATCCCAATAAATCTTTCTCAATAATTGAAAATAAAATCAATCCAGATTATTATATTGTTATTGTAAATTTATTTTATTAAAGGAGGATACATAAATGAAAAACTCAAAAGGCTCTATTGAATCAGAGATAAGTAAAGCAATTACGCACTGGGAAAAGGACTACCTAGGACGCGGGTCTATATCCGTTAAGACAGATATATTACGGGATATGATTATCGTAAATTTACAAGGTATTTTAACACCGGCTGAATATACTGTTTGCGAAACGAAAGACGGTATGCTAACGATAAAGAAAAATCGTTCGGAGCTAGTTGAATCTGGAATTGATGATTTGAAAGAGATTATACTCGAATTAACTGGAGAGAAAGTGAAAAGCTTTCATACGGATATAAGCTCTCGTACAGGTGAACGAGTAATGATTTTTAAATTGTTTCATAATCTTGAGGAGAAATTTTAAAAATTAAAACCACCGTAGGGCTAGTGGGAGATAATTAAGAAACCTAAAAGTTTTGCACTTTAGTTACATTTATTAACATGATAATAATTAAAAATTTGAAGTTATTTACGTATAATAAATCTTAAAAACTGATAAAAAAATTGACAAACTGCTTAATATGGTTTATCTTATAATTGTTTTAAAAATTAATAGATACTTATTTTAACGGTTTGCTATAATTAAGGCTTTAGCATTTTTTTAATATGTAATATTGACTAAATGAAAAAGTTTCTTAATTGAAAGATAGCGCATAACGTAAATTGATATATTGATTGCATAATCTAGGAGATCAGAGATATACTGTTATTTTTCATAGGAGTAATACATACATTATTAACCTCTATAAAATGGGAGCTCTTCAAAAAACTTTATTGAAGTTAGTTGAAGTGAAACCGACAATCTCCATAATTCAATGATGATATAAAATCATTGAATTATGGAAGTTGTCGGTTTTTTTTATGGAAAAAACGATGTACGAAAAAGAGTGAATAAAAATTGAAATTAAAAAACTATCGTAATGAAAAGGAATTTTTATAGGTTATTTTCGTTTAGAAGGGAGTATTGTACATGTTAATTTCGCTAAGTTCATCAACACTGTTAATATTATTTTTTATCGCGCTTAGTGCTTCTTGTCTAAGTGGATTATTGTTATTACATGCAAGGATGCCTTTACGTTTTGTTCATATCCATATTGGTATCGCTGCATTGCCTTCATTGGTTTCTTTACTCGCACTTGTTAATCACAATGGAGATAGAGTTGTAGGGCCTTGGCATCTAGATATTTTAGCTTGGTTAATGGCTTTCTTCGTTCTTACAATTGGTTTAATCATTCAGCGATTTTCTGTACGTTATTTAATGGGAGATCGCTCATATCGAAAATACTTTTCACTTTTTACATTTACTACAGGTGTATCTTCGGTTGCATGGTTAAGTGATGATCTTCGCTTCATGCTTATTTGTTGGGGAGCAACTCTTATAGGATTGGTTCTACTCATAGGGCTAAATAAAGGGTGGAAAGTAGTTAGTGAAGCAACAAAAATTTCTAGTTATTTATTTACAATAAGCTGGATTGCGTTGTTATCAGCTATCATCTGGATGTTTCAAATAACTGGACAGTGGCAGTTAACATCAGTTTTAACGAATGAAAATGTAGCTCAATTTGGAACATTGGAGAAAACAGGAATTAACTTATTGATTATAGTAGCTGTGATAATTCCAGCAGCACAATGGCCTTTTCAGAGATGGCTAATTGAATCAGCCGTTGCTCCAACTCCTGTTTCTGCTATTATGCATGCGGGGTTAGTAAATGCTGGCGGTATCATGTTAACTAGATTTTCGCCACTGTTTCATGATGATATTGCACAAATCATTTTACTAATTTTCTCTAGTATTTCTGTCTTAATCGGAACAGGAATTAGCCTAGTTCAGGTTGATTATAAACGTCAGCTAGTGGGATCAACGATTGCACAAATGGGATTTATGCTGATTCAATGCGCATTAGGAGCTTATTTAGCGGCTGTTATTCATTTAATTTTACATGGTTTGTTTAAAGCTACACTGTTTTTACAAGCTGGTTCTTCCGTACAACGTTTTGGGGAAGTGAAGCAGTCTAATGAAAAAATGTCCAATTTATGGATGATAGTCGGGCGTGTTTTCGGATTATTTATAGTGATTGCATTTTGGTTTACGACTTCTGGAGAAGGGTATCAATTCGTTAGTGCGTTCGTCTTAGGGTGGTCATTATACTTTTCATGGAAACAGCTTGTTGTTTTTGGAGAGGGAAGAATGGGAAGAATTGTTGGCCTATTTATTTTAGCTGGATTTTCTCTCATTTACTTTACAGTTCATAATTCTCTTTATAAATGGTTGCATACTGACATGTATCAAAGCGTTCAACCTTCAGCTCCAGCCGTTATTTTTGTTATATGTCTCTTATTATTTGGTAGTGCTATTAGTACTCTCGTTACTCGTAACCAATCCTCTACTATATTTGCTGTAATGTATCTTTGGTTCGTTCGAGTAGGTGAGGCGAGACGAAAGTCAGTAGAAAGTCATCCAAGCTATCTGAAACATTATGTATCAAAGGGAGGTAATCAGTGATGGGCATATCGTCAATCGTAACGAAAGAAACTTTAAAAAAGAAAGAGACAAACATTGAAGTACAAGAAAATAATATGAATGATTTAGTTGAATCTGCTAGCCGAGTGATTGCACCACTTTGGCCGATTGCTACATTTGCAGCTCATCACCCTTGGATGGGGCTTGAAAAACAATCATTTGAACAAGTTGCAGATTGGTTAAAAGAAATTCGTAATGTGGATATATATCCGAGTGCTTCTATGATTCATTCGGCAAAGGCAAAAGGGGAGATTGAGGAATCATTTTTACAAAGTGGCTTGTCTCGTTGGCTTGATTCACAATCTTTTCATATCCCGCGAACGAAAGCGGAGCGTTTTTGCCAAGAAGCTTTAAAGTTAGAAAGATTACCTTCTAGTTTGTTATCATCGCCAGAATTAAATAAATTAGCAGAAGAAATAAGTTATATAAATACAGGGAGTATGAAAGACTCTTCTTTGCAATTAATCAGTTCACTTATAGAGAATCAAAAGGGTGAAAACCTATCTGATATTCTTAATTATCACATCATTAAATGGTGTAAATTATATTTGGATGACTCCGGGGCAAGCTGGACGATGCCAAACCGAAAGAAAGGCTTGTATCGTGCATGGCACCACCTTATTACATTTGATCCAGCGCTCAGTAAAAATGAGCGTAAAGTTTTAAAAGATTGGCCACAAGATGCCCAGGGAGCTTTAATAAAAGCATTATCTGAACTAGGAATTTCTGAATCTAACAAGCGAGCTTACCTTGAAGGGCACTTGCTTGCTTTGCCTGGATGGGCAGGAATGATACGATGGCGTTCCCAACAATCAATTCAGGAACAGGAACTTATGATTGAATATTTAGCAGTTCGAATTTCTATGGAGCTAGCCATTGTAAAACCTTATTTACCTATAAAAAATCTAAAGGTTGAGAAAAAAGTTGAGGTTGTCCCACTTATAGCTTCTTGGATCTATTGGGGGGATATTTCAACACGGGAATGGTTACAAATGTCTGCCGCTGAACAAAGCGAATTATTAACAGTTGCTTATCGTTTTGATGAAAATCTTCGCAGGAAACTTTGGCTGGAAGCTTGGGAACAGACGCATGCTGAGCAATTAAGGGAGAAGATCGCTTCTAAACAACGTGCAACGAATGATAAAAAACATGTATTAGCTCAATTAGCATTCTGTATTGATGTACGTTCAGAACCTTTTCGTCGTCACCTAGAAAAATTAGGTCCGTTCGAAACGTTTGGAATAGCCGGTTTCTTCGGGTTACCAATTGCGACTAGTGAACTAGGTAGTAATGACAGTCATCCTTCTTTGCCAGTTATATTAAAACCGAAACATCAAATAAAAGAACTCACGGATGAAAAGGAATTTAAAAATTATAAACAACGCAAGAAGATAGACAGCTCAGTAAGTTATACGTTTAAGACGATGAAACAAAATGTATTGACAAGTATGTTACTACCTGAAGTAAGTGGCCCTTTACTTGGCCTACAAATGGTGACAAGAAGTTTTGTGCCAAGAAGAGTAGGTAGTTTCCTTCGTAACCTTCGTAAAACGATGTTACAAAAACCCGATACAATATTCTCACTTAATCATGTTCATGATACAAAATGTGAGATACCGATCGGTTTTACGAAAGAAGAAAAAGTGAACTATGTGCGTCAAGCTTTAAAAATGGTGGGATTAACAGAAAAATTCGCGCCTTTAGTTGTAATGTGCGGACATAGTAGTCAAAGTACGAACAACCCTTATGCTGCAGCGCTTGAGTGTGGTGCTTGTGGCGGAGCAGCAGGAGGGTTCAATGCAAGAGTTTTTGCTACATTATGTAATCTTCCAGAAGTAAGAGAGGCATTGTCTGCTGAAGGCATTAAAATTCCTGAGGATACCATTTTTGCAGCAGCTGAACATAAAACAACAGTGGATGAATTGGAATGGATTTACGTCCCAAAACTTTCGGAAGCTGCGCAAGAAGCATTTGATTGTATTGAGTCGGTTGTGCCAAATGTGAGCCAACATGCAAACAGAGAGCGTTTAACACAATTACCTAATTTTAAAATGAAAATAAAAAATCCGAGTAAAGAGGCACATCGATTTGCAGAAGATTGGAGTGAAATACGTCCAGAATGGGGATTAGCCCGTAATGCATCTTTTATTATCGGACAGCGAGAATTAACGCAGGATTGTGACTTAGAAGGTAGGGCTTTCCTTCATAATTATGATTGGAAACAGGATGAAAATGGCGATATATTAGCTAGCATCATAGCGGGACCAGGAACAGTAGCGCAGTGGATCAATCTACAATATTACGCTTCAACTGTAGCCCCTCATTATTATGGTAGTGGGAATAAAACAACACAAACCGTAACGGCAGGTCTCGGTGTTATGCAGGGAAATGCAAGTGATTTGTTATCAGGCTTACCTTGGCAATCCGTAATGCAGTCAGATAGTGAGACGTATCACTCACCACTTCGTTTACTCATTGTAATTCAAGCGCCTACTAAATATATAGAACGTTTGCTAAAGAATGATTTCACATTTCGAGAAAAAGTTAAAAATGGGTGGGTTAGACTGGCGAGTGTTGATCCAGAAGGACAATGGAAAAATTGGTAACAATCATGTCATGAATAATCAACTATCGTTACTAGTTTAAAAGTTTCATAAATACAATCATGAAGAAGGAGTGCTATATATGAATGCAAAGAATAAAAAGGTTTTATTGTTAACAGACATTGAACACGGAATAGAGCCTATTATCAAACAAGTAACTAACGTTCAACGAGAAAACATGTTGACTATACACAGCTACGATTCTGTAATTGTACATCCTTATGGAGATATAATGAGATCTATTATTATTGCTATTTATGAAGAAAATGTGGAAGAAATTTTTGTTGTCGGAATAGAGGATAAAGAAACTAATGTAGTTAATCTACAAATTCAACGTGATTCCATAAAAAATAACAAGGAAATAGACTATCTCTTTAAAAATTGCATGCCTGAATTTTCAAGTGGTAGCCTTGAGGAATGGCTAAGTGGAAAAGAAAATGTTAGTGAAAATATTGAGAAGAGTATAGATATGATTCGTCATCATCCATTAGTACCTTCTCATGTTAAAGTTCATGGTTTCATGATTGATAAAACAGGTGGAAAAGAAACGGTTGTTAAAGTTCCTACTAATAAAGTAACGAAACAAATGCATTCTTATGTGTAAGTTATCGATAGATAAGCAACTTTTATTTGGACTTGTGTTCTTTGCAAAGAGCAAAAGAAATCTTCTATAAATGGGGATCTTTTGCTCTTTTTGTTTGAATTTTTAATGTGTTTTATAGGAGATATCTAATATGTACATAATAAAAATATATAACCTTTTGGATAAAATTTTAAGGACGGATTAGCAGGCGGGAAATAAAAATTTATGTTGTGATTTATTTTAAGATTATTATTAAAAAGAATGGAGATTCTTTAATTATGACAATAAAACAGTTAAAACCTAAAATAATATGGAAAAAAAGAATGCTGCTAACTATTCAAACATCTCCAGGTTATGCGAAATTAACCGGAATCGACGCTTAAAGGTATACTGCTATTTTGCGGTCCGTATAATATGCCTGCATTAGCTAAAATGGAAATCGCCTCTATTTATCAACACATTACAAAAGATTATCCACCAACGTTCATTACAGATGGAAATACTGCATCATTTGAAGAGCAAGCTAAAGCATTAGCTTCTACTTTACACATAAAGGAGTACCTGTAGATACACTTTTCTTCGATAAAAATATCTCTGGGAAGTTAGCGCATGAATTTCAATTTAAAATGAACACTCCAGCAGGTCAAGAAGCTTTTAACCAAGTTCTTAAATTTCTAAATGAAAATAAATAATATATATACTATTAACCTTTTATAAGCTTAGTTTAATACCAAATATGAGTGGACAAACATATTGTACTAATAATTTAATGATAGCAAGAATAATTTTGATAAGAAGTATATAGTAAGAATGATTTGGAGATACAGATGGGGATATAACTATTTTATTTAGGACGGTGCACTTTAAATGGATTTACAGACAGGGAAATTATATTGGAACACAACTTTTTCTAATACACCTTCTTACCCTCGGTTGGAAGAAGATATAAAATGTGACGTACTCATAATAGGAGCAGGGAGTTCCGGTGCTCAATCCGCATACTATTTAAGTGAATCAGATTTAAAGATTGTTGTCGTTGATAAAAGAAAGGTAGGACATGGAAGTAACCTTACAAATACAGCACTTATTCAATATTTAGGTGACAAGATGTTTTTTGAACTTGTAAATACATTTGGAGAAGAGTATGCAGTTAAGCATATGAAATTATGTGAACAAGCTATCAATGATATTGAATATGCTGATCAACATTTACCTTATTGCTCTGACTTTAAACGACGTGACAGTTTATATTATGCAAGTTATGAAGAGGATATAAAGAAATTAGAAAAAGAACTGTATTATTTACATAAACATGATTTTAAAGCGACTTGGCTATCAGAGGAACAAATTGGACAGAGATATCCATTTAAAAAACGTGCAGCTATTTATACGTATAACGATGGTGAAATAAACCCTTATAAATTTACACATAGTTTATTAAAACAAGCTTCTAATAAGGGAGTCCACATTTATGAAGATACGGAGATTGTTGGCAAAAAGTTAGCGGAAGAATGTGCTATCTTTTATACAAAGGGGGGCAATTCTATTACTGCCAATAAAGTAATTGTGGCTGCAGGATATGAAGGATTGGAATTTAAAAAGGAAAAGAATGCAACAATGATTAGCTCATATGCAATTGTTACTAATCCTGTGGAAGATTTATCTTCTTGGTATAAACGTACTCTCATTTGGGAAACTGCGAGACCATATATTTATATGAGAACTACTGCAGATAACAGGATTATTATAGGTGGGTTAGATGAAGATACAAACATTGCTCAAGAAAGAGATTCAAAATTAATCCATAAAAAAGAGAAATTAGTGAATGAATTTAATAAGCTCTTTCCAAATATTACGGTTGAACCTGAATTTTATTTAAGTGCTTTTTATGGTGGTACTCATGATGGTTTACCTATAATTGGAATGTATGAAGAGTTTCCAAATTGTCACTTTATCTATGCGTATGGAGATAATGGATTAGTATATAGTATGGCACTTTCTAAAATTGTTCGAGATGTAATTATTAGCGGTTCAAGTCCAGATTTGAATTTATATTTACAAACTAGACCAAAACTAAATGAATAAGCTGCATGTATGCAAAATCAAAGTAGTATAAAGAAGTGATCGTTTTAACGGTTTTAATTATTTTATATAGGAAGCAATTCTACATTTGTAATCTCTCCAATATATTTTGGGGGGATTTATTTTTTTATTGAAAAATAGTCTAATTAAACTATAATGGGTATATAGTTTAATTAGACTATTTATTCTGTTGGGTGTGAAAAAAGGAGGAAAGAGGTATGGTTGCAAAAGAGACCAACTTACGCTTAGTAATAGCTGGTTTAATGCTAGGCATTTTAATGGCTGCAATGGATAATACAATTGTTGCTACTTCAATTGGTACAATTGTCTCAGATTTGGGTGGATTGGATAAATTCGTCTGGGTTACTTCTGCTTATATGGTTGCAGTTATGGCTGGTATGCCTATTTTTGGGAAATTATCTGATATGTATGGTAGAAAGAGGTTCTATATTTTTGGTTTATTAATCTTCTTAATTGGTTCTGCATTATGTGGTACTGCGCAAAGCATTGTTCAGCTAAGTATTTATCGTGCAATTCAAGGTATAGGTGGGGGGGCACTTATGCCAATCGCTTTTACCATTGTATTTGATATTTTTCCTATTGAAAAAAGAGGAAAAATGACAGGATTATTAGGGGCCGTATTTGGTTCTTCAAGTGTATTAGGGCCTTTATTAGGCGCGTATATAACAGAAAATATTAATTGGCATTGGATTTTTTACGTCAATATTCCAATTGGTTTAATGTCATTAATTTTTATTTTAAAAGCTTATAAAGAAAATAATCCACCTACTAAGCAAAATATTGATTGGTGGGGGGCGATAACGCTCGTAATAGCAGTAATTAGCTTAATGTTCGCTTTAGAATTAGGAGGAAAAGAATTTAAGTGGGGTTCGATACAAATCATTGGGTTATTTACATCGTTTATTGTATTTTTTATTGGTTTCCTATTTGTAGAAAGAAAAGTGAAAGATCCGATCATATCATTTTGGATGTTTAAGCGTAAGGAGTTTGCAATATCTCAAATTATTACATTTTTCTATGGAGCAACATTTGTTATTTTAACAGTATTCATTCCTATTTTTGTTCAGGCTGTATATGGTGGAACAGCAACTAATGCTGGATTAATTTTAACACCAATGATGTTAGGTTCTGTCGTAGGTAGTGCCATTGGCGGAATATTTCAAACGAAAATTAGTTACCGCAACTTAATGTTATTATCTGTAATATCCTTTGGGATAGGTATGTATTTATTAGGAACGATGGATCCGCAAACAAGCCGTGCACTTTTAACGATATACATGATTATAACGGGATTTGGGGTTGGATTTTCGTTTTCTTTACTTCCTACAGTTTCTATTCATAATATGGAACCGAGATTCCGTGGTTCAGCTACTTCAACAAATTCATTCTTTCGTTCACTAGGTATGACAATTGGGGTAACGATTTTTGGCTCCATTCAAAATAGTACCTTTACAGCTAACTTAAAGGATGCTTTTAAGGGAATAGAACACGGTTCCAGCATGTTAAATAATCTAGGTGATCCAAGTGCAATATTTCGCTCAGATATAAGGGCTAGTATCCCTACTTTTATTCTTGAAAAAATTATAGCCGCTATGTCATCTTCGATTACTAGTGTATTTCTATTAGCTTTAATTCCAATTATCGTTTCGTTTATGGCAATATTATTTATGGGGAATGTCAAAGCTGGTACAAAGGATAATAAAGTGAATTTGAATTCATAAATTTTATAAAACAAAAAGATTCTTTGCTTATTTTTAGCTTATACTATTGGTATAGGTTATTAAGGAGTGGAGAGTTATGAATACAAAGCTTTTTATGCTGGGTCTTCTTATGGAGAAGAATAGGCATCCGTATGAAGTCCAGCAACTTTTAAAAAATAGTGAAATGAAATATTATATAAAAATTACAAAAGGCTCTTTATATTATACATTTGAGCAACTTGAAAAGAAGGGCTTTATAGAAGTTGTTGATATTATTCGTAATGAACAACGTCCTGAACGGACTATTTACGGTATTACTAAAAGTGGTAAACAAGAATTTGAGCATTTATTATTAGAGCAAATGATAAAGAAAGAGGATATGCATCGTCCTATATATGAAGCGTTACTTTTTGCACAATACGGGGAGGAACAATTAATTCTAGAACAGCTAAAAATTAAAATTTCTCAACTGACGTTATATCTTACTACTCTTCAAAAAGTATATGAAGAGAAGTGTGGAAAAGAGAGTTTAGCTAAGCTATATATATTATCTAGTGTCATTTTACATTTAAGAACAGAGTTAAAGATTTTACAGAGTTTATATAATAACGTAAAAAATGAAAAGATCGATAATATAGGAAATGATGTACTTAGAGAGATAGAAAATCAATGTTTATAATGAAGAAGATTATAAAATAGAAAGAACGATTGTTATAATCATTTAAAAATAACAGAAGTACTTGTTCGAATAAAGAATGAATTGTGCTTTAAGAATGGGAAAGGATAGCCATGCAAAATAAAATTATCGTTATGTTTCAAAAAGATTTTCGTTTATATGATAACCCAGCTCTATTTGAAGCTACTCAGTCTGGTGAGGTTCTTCCAGTATATGTACAAGATGAAGCTTTTTCAATGGGAAGTGCGTCAAAGTGGTGGTTGCACCATGCTGTAATAGATGTAAAGAAGCAACTTGAGGCATTGGGCTCTACTTTAATAATTCGTAAAGGAAGTACGGAGGAAGAAATACTTTCTCTCATAGAACAGTTAGGTATAACGGCTGTATATTGGAATATTTGTTATGATCCGGAGAGATTACAATCTAATCAAAAAATGAAAATGATGTTAGAAGATAAAGGTATTGCATGTAAGGAATTTAATTCGCATTTATTATTAGAGCCTTGGATGATTAAAAAGAAAGATAACACTGAATATAAGGTGTTTACGCCTTTTTATAATGCATTTCAAAAGCAGGTAATATCTAAACCTATTAGTAAAGTGCAGCGTATAAAATGGGGAAGTTCTTTACCAGCAAGTTTATCTGTATCAGAATTACACTTGCTGCCGACTATACCGTGGACATCTCATATGGAATCAATATGGGATCCGACAGAAGAAGGGGCATATAAAACATTCAAGAAATTTTTCTCTAGCAAACTGACCTCTTATAGTGAAGGAAGAGATTTTCCAGATCAAAATGTCCATTCGATGTTGGCACCGTATCTTTCATTTGGTCAAATATCAGTAAAGCTAATATATCATTACTTAATAAATAAAAGTAACGAAAAACAATGTAGTCTTTTTGAACAACAAGTGAATAGTTTTATACGTCAATTAATTTGGCGAGAGTTTTCTTATTACTTGCTATATCATTATCCATTTACAGTATATAAACCTCTTAATAAGAACTTTGAACATTTTCCGTGGGATAATGAAGAGCCGTTTTTAAGGATATGGCAGAAAGGTGAAACGGGGTACCCGTTTATTGATGCAGGAATGCGGGAACTATGGCAAACAGGTTTTATGCATAACCGAGCAAGAATGGCTGTAGCCTCTTTTCTTGTAAAGCATTTGTTAATTCCGTGGCAAGAAGGAGCAAAATGGTTTATGGATACACTATTAGATGCTGATATTGCAAATAATACAATGGGGTGGCAATGGGTTGCTGGAAGTGGGGCAGATGCATCACCGTATTTTCGTATTTTTAACCCGATCACACAAGGTGAAAAGTTCGATAAAGATGGGGAGTATATAAGAAAATGGGTACCAGAATTAAGAGATATGCCTAATAAATATATACATAAACCGTGGGAAGCACCTGAGCATATTTTACAAAAGGCCAATATAAAACTTGGTGATACATATCCTTTTCCGATTGTTGATCATAAGGCAGCACGAGAGAGAGCACTTTGTGCATATAAAAGTATGAAAGAATTTGTATAAAATAAACGAATCAATATGAATTTGAGACGTAAAGGTTATAATGAAAAGCATAAGAATGTCTATTTGCATATTAAAGTTGTATTCATTGAAAGAGCATACGAATCATATAGAGTTTCTAAAACCTTCTATTAAAAAGGAGAATGTTTATGAAAAAATCTAGTATTATAGTATTTTTACTAACATATGGTTTGTTTTATGTTTCTAGTATTGTATTTCCTATTGATCGCACTTGGTACGATGCGCTAGAAAAGCCGTCTTGGACGCCTTCTGGCATGACAATCGGAATGATATGGGCTGTATTATTTGGACTTATTGCATTATCAGTTGCAATTATTTACAACAACTATGGATGTAAGCCAAAAACATTTTGGTTTTTATTCCTTTTAAATTATATATTCAATCAAGCGTTCAGCTATTTTCAATTTAGCCAAAAGAATTTGTTTTTAGCAACAGTAGATTGTTTACTAGTCGCTATTACTACGTTACTTCTCATTATGTTTTCTTCCAATTTATCTAAAGTATCGGCATGGTTGCTAATCCCATATTTTTTATGGACTACATTTGCTACATATTTATCTTGGACCATTTATAGTATGAATTAAAGGCGTAAATGAAAACTTGAGCATAATAAAAATGCTCGAGTTTTTATGCTTATTAATGATAATCTAAAGTATAGAATATATACATCTTAGGGAGGCCATCTTTGTGAAGAAATGGATAAAAATTACGCTGTACTCTTTACTTGGTATTTTACTTATAGGAAGTATTACGTTTTTGACTTGGTCTCAGTTTACTTATAAACCGACGAAAGAGGCTTTGTCGTTAGTGGATGATAAAAAAGATGAAGATTATATAGCTTTTGGAGAGAAGGATGCTAAAATAGGGGTTATTTTTTATCAAGGAGCTAAAGTAGAAGCCGAGGCTTATAGTTACTTAGGGGAAGCACTTGCAAAAGATAGGTATTTTGTAGTAATGCCTAAGTTACCATTAAACTTAGCGATATTTGGAATCAATGAGGTAGACAGTGTAATTGAAAAGTATCCGGAAGTTCAAAAATGGTATGTTGCGGGGCATTCAATGGGCGGAGCTATGGTTTCTAAGTATGCCTCTCAGCATGAAGACAAGGTAGACGGAATCATTTTCTTAGGTTCTTATCCTGCAGATGACTTCTCTACGAAATCAATCCCGATGTTATCAATTTATGGGGAAGTAGATGCATTAGCAACTGTAGAAAAAATAGAGAACAATAAAAAGTTCATGTCAAAGAATACAACTATGCACATGATAAAAGGCGGAAACCATGCTCACTTTGGCATGTACGGTGAGCAAAAAGGTGATAATGCGAGCTTAATTACGCCGAAAGCACAACGAGATGAAACAGTGAAAGTAATGGAAGAATGGTTATTGAAACAATGATAATCAGTTTAATAAATCGATGGTGATTATAAAAAAAGATTCTTACTATGTAAGAGTCTTTTTTTAGTAATTGCTAGCACTTTTGATGTATATCCAGATTTTGAATGGATCAATTCGTATGAAATAACCTTATTTGGGTATAAATATTAAAAAATTGAAGGGGTTTAATATGAAAAAATGATAGCGGTTTTGTTTACTTGTAGCTTTCTTTTACTAGGTGTACAAGGGATGGCAAATGCAGAGGATTCTTTAAAAGAGATTTCCTATATAGAAAACAATGCAAGTAAAATCTTTGAAAATCCAAAAGTTTTTTATAGTAAAATTAAAAATCATACGTATCGTTCTTTCTATGTCCCTTTTCATGAAGCTGAAAATCATATACAGAAAACAGTTCTATATAAAGATTTACAATCGACTATGGAATCCGAAATAGGACCGTGGGTAAGTAAGACAGCGAGTACACAAGAAAATCCTAAAATTAATCCGAATAGACAAATTTACTTAATAGCATCATGGACAGAAACAGAAAAAATTTTCCGAGTAAAATATTTGATCGCTGATGCTGAAACAAAGACCACTCTTTGGACTGGAGAAAGTAAGGGAATGAAAAAATAAGCTGATAAAAAATCAGCTTATTTTTTATTTGTTTACTATCTTCAATTGTCCTCTTACTTTCTCCGGTATGTCCTTTTCAGAGATAACATCGTAAGAATACACATACTTTCCTTTTACTTGAATTTTCAAGTAAGTTTTTCTTATAAAATCATTAGGGGTGTTCGTTCCCACTTTATATTCTTTCTCATTGCTTAATTCATCGACACCTTTTAGTGAGTAAATAGCCCGGCCTTTATAATGATAATCTGGAATGCCATACCCCTGCGCAACGGCGTATACATTTTTTTCTTCAGCAATCGGATTAAATCTGTCTAAATCCCCGCGTAATATGAAAGGAAGTAAGTATATAGGAAGGCCTATTCCTATTATGCAAATTATAAATCTCATCATGGTCATTTCTCCTCTTGTTAAATTACTTATTTTTAAGTATAGGAAAAAATTCTTATGAATTTAGAAGTGAATTTCTTAAGTTTTTCTTAAATAGGTGTTTAAAGGAGAGATAACAGTGTATGGTTATTCTTTCGTGCAAATCGTATTATTTTTTATCCCGCGAAAATGTTTTTTTTCATTAGATAATTACTTTACCAATAATCGAGATGTTTGCGGATACATTTATTTTTGGGATACATAATTATATTTAGAGAATACCCAGTTACAGTATTTGAATTTTTAATAAGAAGGGGTGCGAAGGAATGAACTCACAGAGACAAGGCTATGCAGGCTGGTGGCAAGGCGGACACGGTGGTTGGCCGGGTGGACACGGCGGTTGGCAAGGTGGACACGGCGGTTGGCAAGGTGGACACGGCGGTTGGCAAGGTGGTTGGCCGGGCGGACATGGTGGCTGGCAAGGCGGACATGGTGGCTGGCAAGGTGGACACGGTGGTTGGCAAGGCGGACATGGATATTAAAAAGATACTATAAAATCATTTCTTTACAGAAGGTTATGGAGAAATAAGTAAACCGGATGAATATTATAATTCTGCTAATATCCCTAAGTATGTTATAAATGATATTGCTGCTTAGGTGCAAGAAAGATTGCAATTAAATTAGCAACCATATGTTTTAATAAATACTTTCTTTCTGCGACTAAAATAGAAACATTACTATTAGTTATATATTTTTTAAAAGCACTCTTTGAAAAGGAGTGTTTTTTTATTTTTCTAAATAGAAATTTTCTATAAAATAAGGGGCTTTCCTTTTAAACAAATCGTTATTTGTAACACTGCTATCAAAGGAAAGCGCTCGTGACATCTCTTTAATATTCAAAAACATTAATAATCTATCGTATGAAATTTTTGAAAATTTAGGTTTAACATCTTTAAAATAGGTGTATTACATATTACATAACAACTAAATAAGAAAATAAAAAATCTAAAGGAGGAAAAATACAATGCATAAGAATGAAAGAAAACCGGTGGTTCATGAATATGATAATGAACATGAAGTAGTTATGAAAGTAAAAGAGCTAGAATTACAAGGGATTCACCAAGATGACATTTACGTCTTAACACATGAAAAGCATCTAACAAAAAAGATTGCGGATGATACAAACATAAATACGATTGGAGTAAAAGAACAAGGATTAGGAACAAGTATTATCAACTTTTTCTCCAAAAAAGGGGACGAACTTCGAAATCAAATGGAAGAAATGGGGTTGTCGAAGGAGGAAGCTAACTTATATGAAGAAAAACTAGATCAAGGGAGAATTTTACTCCTAGTAACAGCTGAAGTACCAACGGCGAGTGATAGGCAGCCACAAAACTATCATTCTCTGTAATAGATTGCAACATCTGATAAATAGGTAAGGTAATGATTTTAGGTTGTAGCATGGAAAAAAATAAAAGTAGAGAAGGGTGAGAAAAATGAAACATACAATATTTAAATATGCTGTGATTGGGGTTACGACCGGAATCATGGTCTCCTTATTAAAAAAAGAAAATCGGAAAGCGATACAAACAACAGGAAAAAGCGTAAAAGACAAACTACAAGAAGGGAACATAAAGGAAACATTAGAGAAGGTAACTGAGACAAGTAAACAATTCTCTGTAAATGCAGCTAATGTTGCAAAACAAACATTACCACAACTGCTCACAGCCACACCAGTTGTCATTTCTACCATTAAAGACTTAGCAGAAAACGAAACGAACAAAAAGAAAACAGATGAAACGGATTACGAAATAAATGAAAATAGTAAGGAAATAGACGGGGAAAAAACGAAAAATGAAAAGAAATATGTGAAAGAAGGGAAAGAAGAGAGTGCCTAAATTTAACTCTAAAAATAGAAAGTGAGGAAAAAGGTATGAAATCTCTGTATGCAATTGACGTAGGAATTGGCTTTACTAAGCGGGCATACCGACAGGATGTAGATTCTGAGGTGACGATTAAGAGTGAGGCTTCTACACTAGCCCCTGTACCCAATCATGCTGAAAGTGAAGATTTAACAAAGGTAAGTTTTATAGACTTAGACTTTGCATACTACATGGGAGATGAAGCACATCAATCTGACGCTTCATTTCTTCCTCCATTTGGCGAAGAAATAGAAAATTATTATGAAAGCGAACGATTTAAACAACAAATATTTGGTTGCATTGCAAAGGATTATAAAGAAAATATCGTGTTGCCTTTAGTTGTTACCGGGCTTCCCGTTAGTTGTTTTGGTAGTCAGCATGAGCAATTACAACGTGCACTAAAAAAAGAAACTTCCGTGCAAATTGATGGAAAATTTATTACTATTACGGTGGAAAATGCTTTGATTCTTCAGCAACCTGTCGCTTTACATGCTTATTTCTTAAAAGAGGGAATCATTCAGGAACGAGATCGTATCTTAATTATTGATGGTGGATTTCGTACATTAGAAATGACAGATATGAAACAGAATGTCATTTTAAATCATTATGAGACAGAGCTAGGATGTAGCAAGCCTTTGAAAAATATTAAGAATATCGTGCAGAATCATGCGGGGGAAAGTAATCAATTGCATATTAACGACATGCCAAACATATTAGAAAAAGGATATGGGGGTCGAGAAGAAGATCCTCAAACAAGTCAGGTTGATACTTTGATTCAAAAAGAGTTGGATGCACACTTCCAAGATGTTATGCGTGTATTACAAGAACAATTTAAATTAGAACAGTACGATACTATTATTTGGACAGGAGGAATAGTAGATCTCCACAAAAAACGAATTGAAAAAATACAAGGTGAAATTTCTTCTTTCCGTATGGTAGACGCTTCGAAAGAGGCTGCACTTCATGGATATTATATGATTGGAAGTCAAGTATTTGACGACATAACCAATCAATCTGTATATGAATCTAAATTATAATAACGACCGAAATGGAGTTCGTTGAATAGACGTGCCAAATTATGTAGCTTCTTTTCCACATATAAAAAATGCTTTATAAGAAAAGATAAAAAGTGCTTATATAGAGGAAATGTTTAAAATTGCGAATAAAAATAACTAATATATAGGGGGTCTTCCTTTTAACAGAATAAGACCTCCTATGCCATTTATCCCGCTTTAATGGGCAGTAAGACCCCCACCTCAAAATTCAGCGAAAGCAAAGAATTTAGGTGGGGGTCGGGCTGCCCATAAAAGTCCGATTGGTGAGGGCTGATTAAAGTTTCACTTTATTTTGTAATTTAGTTGATCTAAAAACTTTTCCTCCAAGACATGAATACCTACATACAAATTTCATATTACGGATATGGCTCGATCAAACATAAAACTATTTAGAAAGGAAGAATAATATGGAATGCATAAAAATGACGAAATGGAGTTGGTATCATGTGAAAACTAGTGAGCTTGAAAAACTTTCTTCTATAATTCCTCGTGATGTAACATCTTATTTCTCTCAATTTATAAAGAAAATAAGTTCTCCTTGTGAAAATGGCTTATATGTTTATACGTTATCACCAAGTCAAACTTGTGTATATGGTTCGTTTTTATATGATCAAGATAAAAAGGACGCCAAAATTCAAAACTTTCTTCATTATTTCGTAGCTCATGGAATACTGATAACAGTTCAGGAAAAAGAGGAAGAGGATTTCCAAAAATTAATACATAATTGCCCTATCGGTACAAAAAATTGTAATAGTTCCGCTGAAGGATTATGTGCTATCTTATCAATGTTTATAGCTCACTACTTACGAAAGGTCGACTATTTCGAAAACAATTTTAGGAATGTATTATGGGATTTTTATCATCATAATAACATAGCAGTTTTAGAAAGAATTTATCATATTCGTCATGAACTATTTATGAACACACATGTGTTTCGCTTAATACAAGAAGTGTTACAAGGGCTGAAAGAAGCTTGGTTAGAAAACTTAACAAACACTCTTTGTTATAAACAAACAAACGTAAAATTAGAGCGTGGATTACAACTTGTTAAAGAGTACCAAGAAGAATTAGACACGATGATTCATTTACAAGAAGTTGTTTCTTCTCATCGTGGGAATGAAATTATGAAAGCTCTTACTGTATTAACTGCTGTAAGTACGCCTTTGACGGCCTTAGGAGCATTGTGGGGGATGAATTTTAAAT
Organism: Bacillus sp. SSR7; assembly: GCF_055902415.1. NCBI lineage: Bacteria > Bacillati > Bacillota > Bacilli > Caryophanales > Bacillaceae > Bacillus > Bacillus sp. SSR7. The sequence continues at coordinate 70,494 of NZ_JBVVXV010000007.1, forward strand.
ATATGCCTGAACTAGAATGGAAATATAGCTATTTAATTGCTCTCTTATTTATTATTTTCACAACAGGAGGTATGTATATGTATATGCGATTCAAAGGATGGACAGGTGATTTATTACGAGTAAAGAAAAAGAAATCTTTTTTTAAATCCAATTAATCTTGTTTATAAAAAATATGATAGATATTAACCATACATATATGGCTAGTAATATTAATTGAGGTAGTATTATATCCCCATCAAGTTAAAGTTTTGATGCCCCCGTAATGATAAAAATGGTGAGTATTTATATGAAAGATTAGAGCTCTCCTTCTTGTAGGAGAGCTCTAATCTTTTTTAAAAACTATCTTATACATGTGTAGACTCACCGTGTAAAATTTGTCCGGATTCTATTTAGAATATGACAAAAGAGAACTTGCGTTAGAAAACAAGCTCTCTTTAAAAGAAATAACGTAATTGAGATACTTATATAGTAACAATTGTTTTCTTTTAATTCCATATTTCTTATGTTGAGAAATAAATTATAAGTGGCTTGATAAAGCTAAAATGAATGATTGACATAATATTTTGACGATAATATAATGAATCTCGAATTCAAGATAAGTTGTAAAGGATTGGTAATTGTGAGCGTGATTAACGATGAGAGCTTATCTTTAAAGTTATTTGTTATATTATCAAGGGAATTACAGCCAATCACTAAACATATTGAAAAGGATTAAAAAGATTTATGGACTTAATCCAACTGAATTTGCATTGCTTGAGCTACTATACAGTAAAGCTGATTAGCTTATAAAAAAATGGGGGACAAAATATTACTTGCAAGTTTTTGTATCACGTATGCATCAATTACTTCAGAAAGTACTGAATTGGTGATACTAATTTTTCCTCAGCATAAAGAGGGGATGCGGCAAATATTTGGTAGTTTGAACTATATTGAGAAAAAAATGATAATGAAACAGTTGAAAAAGTTAGGATATTACGCACAGAAATTGTAAGGTTTTAGAGGTTATTTCTGTTTAGTAATATCCTAATTAAATATAAATTAAATAAATAGGAGGGAAAATTAATAAATAGTAGTAAATGTATTGTAGTACAAAATAAAGAAATTATGTAATTGCAATTGATATAGTAGGAAAGATAGTTGTTATGCATAACGTATACATATTGTCCTTTTCATTATAAATCTTTCATAAAGCGGAGAGTGGGAGTGGGTATCAAGAATGGAATTACGTCATTTAGAGTATTTTATTCAAGTTTGTAATAATAATAGCTTTACTAAAGCTGCGGAAGTTCTAGGTATTTCACAGCCGACTTTAAGTCAACAAATCCGTGTGTTAGAAGGTGAACTTGATACACCTTTGTTTCATCGAGTTGGAAGAGGTATCAAAATGACAGAAGCGGGTAAGCTGCTATTTGATAAAGGAAAATTTATCATGCAACAATTTGATGACGTTTATAATGAAATTTTTGAATTAAAGGGTGTAAAAAGAGGTGTGATTACTATAGGAGGTTTATTAGAGGATCTCACTTATTTAACACCTTATATTATGAAGTTTCAACATCAGTATCCCAACATCGTTGTAAAAATTATAGAGTCCGAAGTTGCGGTAAATCAAATCGTTGACAAAAATATTGATATAGGCATCACGCGTAGTTCTCAAATTCCAGACACATTAACAAGTACCCTTTTGTATAGCGAAGAGCTCGTCCTTGTCATTCCAAAAAATCATCCTTTGAATGAAACATCGTTTGTTTCTTTTCGAGAATTAGTAGGACTGAGTAGAATAATGGTTGCATGTAGTTGTCGTGAATCTATTAAAATATATTGTGAGAGTTTAGGGTTATCTTTATCTGAAGCAAATATAGAAACAAAATCTTCTATTTCTCTATTGAGCCTTGTATATAATGGACATGGGGTTGCCATAATACCTCTTTCGCTGGTTGACTTCGTTAATAATGATACCTTGAGCATAGTTCGTATTATTGATCCGACACCAAGGCAAGATATTAATCTTATTCATTTTGATGATAAATTTTTAAGTTTTGCAGCACGTATCTTTATGCAGAAGTTAAATGAACCTGAAAAGGTATTAGTATAATAATGATTATAGTGTGAGAATTAAAAATGATACATAATTCTTAGAATAAGACCTAAATTACAGTCAAAGGGCAAGTAGATTTATCCCGCTTTAACAGGCAGTAAGACCTCCACCTCAAAATTCAGCGGAAGCAAAGAAGTTAGTTGGGGGATTAACTGTCCGTAAAAGTCCGATTGGTGAGGGCTGATTAAAGTTTCACTTTATATGTGTGGTGTAGTCGCTTCAAAAGGGAATACCATGGACTTTTATTTAAGGGAAAAGGGCAGACTTTGCAAGGAGAGAAGGCTGTTAAAAACAAGTCAAGTTAATCAATAATTTCTTCGGTCTCATCGCATAGTAATAGATTCTATTAGGGATATACTGCTATTTCTTTCTACATATCCTTATTGTATAAAGAAAACCACCGGCATTATACCGGTGGTTTTGACTTAGAAAGCAAAGCAAGTACAACCAATACCCCATTTAGTTCCATCTGTTCCTATTATGGTATGAGTGTGTTGATGGAGAGGGTTACTACAACTATGTAACTTGTTATCATGGGAATCGTGAGAAAGAATCGTGTGGGCTAGGTTAGCACCACCATAACCATAAACTCCTGTCGGTGACCAATCAGGTGATGCTGGCGGTAATTCAGGTGATAAATTTTTATATTCATCATCGCCATAAACAACCTGTCCACCCATAATGGTGAGTAATGATTCAAGGTCTTTAATTTCTTCTTCTGGCACAGTAAAGTAGTCAGAAGACAATACAGCAATATCAGCAAACTGACCTACTGCAAGAGTTCCCTTTTTACCTTCATCACCAGAGAACCACGCACTTCCTTTTGAATATAATTCCAGGGCTACTTTTCTATCAAGTTTATTTTTTTCATCGTATATGGAAAGCCCACCAATGGTTTTTCCGGCAACCATCCAGTAAAGAGCAACCCAAGGGTTATAGCTGGAAACTCTAGTTGCATCACTACCAGCGCCAACAGGTATACCTAGGTCTAACATACGGTAAATCGGGGGAGTACGCTTTGCAGCTTCTTTTCCGTATAAATCAACAAAGTATTCACCTTGAAAAGCCATGCGGTCTTGGATGGCAATACCGCCATTTAAAGCCTTAACACGTTCCATACTACGATCTGAGATTGTTTCTGCATGGTCAAACCACCATCGTAGACCATTAAAAGGAATTTCTTTGTTAACTTCTTCAAATACATTTAAGAAACGTGTTATTGATTCGTCATAAGTTGCATGTAAACGGAATGGCCAACGGTTTTCTACCAATAGAGAAATTACTTTCTTTAAGTCAGCTTCCATCATCGTAGCTAGTTCGGGCTGTGGCATTTGAAATTTTTCAAAATCAGCTGCAGAGAATACTAACATTTCTCCGGCACCATTCATTTTATACTTATCATTTCCTTGACCTGGAGAAACAATTTTTGTCCATGAAGCAAAGTCTTCATATTCATGATTAGGATTTTGCGTAAATAGATTATAAGCAATACGTAAAGTTAATTGTTCCTTCTCGGCTAAATGTTCAACAACTCTGTAGTCGTCAGGATAATTTTGGAAACCGCCACCTGCGTCAATGGCACTTGTAATACCTAATCGATTTAATTCGCGCATAAAATGGCGAGTTGAGTTAATCTGGTCGTCAAAATTAAGTATGGGAGCTTTACCCAAACTTGAATAAAGAATAGAAGCGTTAGGATTCGCAATTAAAAGGCCCGTTGGATTACCTCGTTTATCTCGCTCAATTAAACAACCTGGAGGGTCTGGAGTATCTTTTGTGTATCCCAGTGCACGAAGCCCTGCACGATTTACAAGTGCTCTATCGTAAAGATGTAGCACAAAGACAGGTGTGTCTTCGGAAACAGCATTAATCTCTTCCAAAGTTGGCATCCGTCTCTCTTTAAATTGAAATTCAGACCAACCTCCAACTACTCTTACCCACTGAGGAGCAGGAGTACGCCTTGCCTGTTCTTTGAGCATTTCAAGAGCAATGGCAATTGAAGGCACACCTTCCCAACGTAATTCCATATTATAATGAAGACCGCCACGAATAACGTGTATATGAGAGTCATTCAGGCCTGGAATAGCTCTTTTTCTTTTAAGGTCTATTTTTTTTGTTTTTTCTGTGGCACTATTAAGAAGCTCATCTCCACCTACTGCAGTTATTAAACCATCAGTTATGGCGATAGCAGATACCTCAGGTTGAGAGGGATCAAGGGTAGTAATTTTTCCGTTATATAAAATCATATCCGGTACATTCATATTCACACCTCGTCTACTTCTTATTATTTTGTAACCATGGATGAAATAATTTACCGAAAATCGGCATAACTACCCATGATAGCAAGGACACTATACATACAGAAACAAAAAAAGCCGACATAATAGGATTCATATGTTTTATAATAGGTCCTATCAATTTAGGAACTAACATGCTAAGAGGCCATACACCCAGAAGGGTAACGATAGACATTTTCCATTTTGGCGGTGGAACTGGTGTTTTCGGAGTAACAAACCAATAAGCCAAACTGCTTTCAGTTTTGTAAGTTGGATTAGTAGCTTGAAATTGTTCTGCTGTTTTTAACAAATCTCGGCGAACATCTGATTCTTGCCAAGCACGTAGATGCTCATACGTATCAAAGCGAAAAATAACAGTATACTCTCTGGATTCGTTATTGGGGACTATTAGGTTTACGCCTAAATGCCCTGGGAATTTAGTAGCGGCAGCTTCGATTTCATGTCTCCATGTTTCAAACTGTTTTTCTTTCCCTTGTTGAATTTCCCATGTAACAATCGTTGTTACTGGATTAGCAGCATCCATCGCGTTCCCTGTATAAGTCTCTTCGACAGCTACTCCTTCTTGTTTCATATTTTCCTGCTTGGAAGCGCGCCATGCACCATAGTATATGCGTATTCTACACCTTGACCATAAGCACCAGTGTGTTCCTTTACAATCTCCATTACAGCATCATAAGTGTCTTTATGTGCCCAGTCACGTTGGTATTCAAGTAAAACTTGAATGGCTGTCACTGGAATTGCACCAGCTTGCTCTACACGACGCATAGCAGCGTTATGTGCTGTCAAACTAGTACCACCTGAAGCATCATCAACTGCATACACCTCATAGCCAGCTTTAATTGCTTCAAGCACAGGGAATGCAAGGCAAACTTCAGTCCAAAGTGCTGCAAATATCAATTTCTTTCTACCTGTTGCTTTAACTGCCTCAACAAATTTTGGATCTTCCCAAGAGTTCATTGAACTGCGTTCTATAATTTCATGGTTTGGGAATATGTCAAGAATTTGTGGCCAAAAATAACCAGAAAAGCTACGTGTCTCAACTGTAGTAAGAATAGTAGGTACGTTAAAAGTTTTTGCTGATTTAGCAAGCAACATAACGTTATTAATCAATGTTTGTCTATCAATGCTTGCAACTCCAAAAGTCATTTGAGGTTGAAAATCAATTAAAATTAATGCACTGTTCTCCGGATTTAACAATTCTAAATTACTCATAATAAAACGCTCCTTTTTAAATTGTTTATTGAAAGTAATGTATCTTCTGTTAATTGAAGCTCTGCTATACTTTTTAATTTAAATTTAGTGCTGATTTAATCAGCACTAAACTTATACTATCTACTTTAAAAACAGTGATTTAAAGCTATTTCCTTGGAATACATTTATGCATTTTGTTTACTAAGATCTCGTTGAGCTCCCATATAGCTTCCAATTATATTTTGATAGCCTGGAAGATTGCTAGCAAGCAAATTGCCAAAACCTTCGACATCGTTGCGCCAATCGCGTTGTAATTCGCAAGCTACGCTAAACCAGTTCATAAGTTGCACACCACTATGTGCCATACGAGTATTTGCAGCATCTGCAACTTGTTTACTGAAAGTTCCTGAAGCATCAGTAACAGCAAATACTTCATATCCAGCTTTTATAGCGGAAAGTGCCGGAAAAGCAACACAAACGTCCGTAACTACGCCCGCGATGATAAGTTGCTTTTTTCCAGTTTCTTCGATTGCTTTTACAAAATCATCATTATCCCATGCGTTAATTTGTCCAGGTCGAGCTATTTTTTGTGCGTGAGGAAAGAGATCAATCAATTCTTGCATTAAAGGTCCGTTAGGTCCATTTTCAAAGCTTGTTGTTAAAATAACTGGTAAATCAAAAAACTTAGCAGTGTGAGCAAGAGCTAAAACATTGTTCTTGAATTCATCAACACCATAGTCACGTACTAGTCCGGACATAAGACCAGTTTGATGATCTACTAAAAGCACGACAGCATCATCTTTGTTAATACGAGAATAGAGATCAGTCATTATGTATTCCTCCTAAAAATTAAGTAATCGAAGAAAATTTAAATAGTCGAATACTATCATAAATTTCTTCGTTTATAACTAAGCTGACCAATAATATTGGTTATAGCAGCATTCACAGAACATGAAGCGCTATACAAATTTATAATATTTGAAAACTGATTCGTTAATCAATTCTAAATTATCTATAATTTGCATAGGTCGTAACTATAGTTGTTTCACTGTAAAATAGATTGATTTTACCTATACATTCTATAGATAGAACGATATTGATAGTCACCTATTTTTGTTATTAGAATTGAACAGGAGGGGTATTCAGCAAATACTTCGTGATGAAAAAGGTAGGAGATGGGGGTCCATAAACAGAAAATGAATTCATCGGAACAGTAGAGTTCACACTATAAATAAGCATAAATAGGTTATGAGATTTATCCGGATTATTGAAGAAAAGGATATATATTAAAGGAGGTAGGACAATGGCAAAAATTACTGTAGGAACCGAAAACCAAGCACCAATTGAGATATATTATGAGGATTATGGTATAGGAAAACCAGTTGTACTTATTCATGGTTGGCCGTTAAGTGGTCGATCTTGGGAATACCAAGTTCCCGCTCTTGTTGAGGCTGGATACAGAGTGATAACATATGATCGTCGAGGTTTTGGAAAATCATCTCAGCCGTGGGAAGGGTATGAATATGATACCTTTACTTCTGATTTACATCAACTATTAGAACAGCTAGAGCTTCAAAATGTCACACTTGTTGGTTTTTCTATGGGTGGAGGCGAAGTAGCCCGGTATATTGGGAAATATGGAACCAATAGAGTAGAGAAGGCTGTATTTGCAGGAGCTGTACCACCATACCTTTACAAGTCAGCAGATCATCCTGAGGGTGTATTAGATGATGTAGCAATTCAAGAATTTGAAAATGGAGTAAAAAGTGATCGCCTAGCATTCCTTGATGAGTTTACGAAAGGATTTTTTGCTGCTGGAGATCGAACTGACTTAGTTAGTGAACCATTTCGACTTTACAATAGGGATATCGCTGCGGGGGCATCACCTAAAGGAACGCTAGATTGTATCGCTGCTTTCAGCAAAACAGACTTCAGAGGCGATTTAGCCAAGATTAATATACCTACCCTTGTTATTCACGGTGATTCAGATGCAACTGTACCATATGAATATAGTGGGAAATTAACACATGAAGCAATTCCTAATTCTAAAGTAGCGTTAATAAAGGGTGGTCCACATGGGCTAAATGCAACACATCCTAAAGAATTTAATGAAGCACTCCTATTATTTTTAAAGGACTGATTACAACTATATAATTGTTAATTGATAAATTATAAACAAGTAAAAATAAAGCTTTATAAAAGATGCTCTTGGATAAATCCAGGAGCATCTTTTTGAATGCAGCGTAGTACACCACTGTAATCAATTTAAAGAATCAAAATCTTCTATAACGAAATTTATGTTCATTTTTAAATGGTGATATTGAGTTAGGTTTATAAATCTCCATTAGTTTCGGATTGAATATGCTTCTTAACAGCTAACATGTATGGATTAGAGTTTTTTAGTCTCTTAGAAGTATTGTTATATTACTATCAAGATAATATTTTGAATAATTCTCAAAACAAAGAAATGTACATGTTCTTGTTTGTGTAGTGAAGTTTCATAAGTTGAGAGAGGGTCTTTATATCCTAATCCAAAAGTGTAGACTACAGCCTACGAATAATCATCTCCTCTTAAAATTGTTGTTTTACATCTTCAAATTTTTGAAGAAGAAGTGTTTTGTTGGGAAATGATAAAATCTTATTAATTTTTATAATTAGTAGAATTTTTATAGAAATAATCCTCTTAATATATTAAAATAACATTGTATTATGTAAGATTTTAATTAGGGGAGAGAAATTTTATGTTGAAAAAAATCATTCCAGTTGCTTTAGCAATAAGTACAGTTACTTTTACTAGTGTATTCGCTGTGCCTTCAGCCCAAGCAAGTACAGAACCAAACCGCTACATAGATGTACAAATGCTCGGTATTAACGATTTTCATGGGCAACTAGACACAGTAAAAAAAATTAACAATAAAGATGCAGGGGGAATCGAGTACTTAGGGGCTTATTTACGTGATCGTGAAAAACAAAATCCGAATACATTAAAAGTACATGCTGGCGATGTTGTTGGAGCAAGTACTCCTGTTTCAGCATTATTACAAGACGAACCTACCATTGAATTTCTAAATGATTTGAAATTTGATGTTGGAACGATAGGAAATCATGAATTTGATGAAGGTGTTGAAGAAATGAACCGCCTTATTTATGGTGGATACCATGAGAAAACAGGGAAATTTAAAGGAGCAAAATTCCCATATGTTGCCGCAAATTTCTATAATAAATCCACTGGTCGTTTATTTTTACCACCATTCACTATAAAAAAGGTACAAGGAGTTCCTGTTGGATTTATCGGAGTCGTAACAACGGATGTGCCTAACCTTGTTATGCCTACTATGCTAAAGAATGTAGAAATTACAGATGAAGTTGAAGCTATTAACAAATCCGTAAAGCAATTAAAAAAACTAGGCGTTAAATCTATCGTTGTTCTTGCACATAACGGGGGGACAACAGATGGGAACGGCGTAACAAATGGTGATATCGTCCGATTAGCAAATGAGACTGATCCAGAAGTCGATGTTATTTTTGGTGGGCATAGCCACACTTATGTAAATGGAACTGTTAATAATAAACTTGTCGTACAAGCAAATTCTTACGGTATGGCTTTTGCTGATGTTGATGTAAAGATTGATCGTAAAACACAAGATATTGTTGAGAAAAAAGCAGAAATTGTTACAACTTACCATGAAGGCATGGAGCCTGATAAAAAAATAAAGAAGAAGATGGAGAAATATCAAGCAAAAATCGCACCTCTTGTTAATGAAGTTGTAGGTAAGTCTATTGCTCCACTAGATCGCAAACTAAATACGGCTGGTGAATCTACTCTTGGAAATTTAGTTGCTGATGCCCAGCGTGCAACAATGCAATCTCAAATTGCACTTATGAATCCTGGTGGTATTCGTAACGACTTAGATGCTGGTGATATTACATGGGGAGAGATATATGGTATTCAACCATTCGGAAATCAATTAATAAAAGTAAAATTAACGGGTCAAGATATTCGTGATATTTTAAATCAACAATGGCAAAAAGACATAACAAGAATGCTTCAAATTTCAGGAATCCAATACACTTGGGATGCAAACAAACCTAATGGAGAAAAAGTAACAAGTATCCGCTTAACAAATGGAGAAGAAATTATTCCTTCTAAAACTTACAGCGTCGTTGCGAACGCATTTCTAGCTTCAGGTGGAGATGGATTTGTATCCTTTAAAAACGGTAAAGATGCTGAAACAGGACCAACTGATTTTGAAGCATTAGTAGATTATATAAAAAAATCAAACGAACCAATTCAGTCTATTATTGATGGAAGAATTCAAAAAATAAATTAGTTTTTTATTAATCTCAAAAACAACTAGATTACCTGTGCGCTATACTTTTTCGTGTGCAGGTAATCTATTTTTTGTGGGTTTGAAATAAAGTCTTACTGTGGACAAGGGGGATACCGTCTAGATGCAGAGTGCAGGGTTTATCATTCGTTATCCAAAGGAAAAGGAAAATATAACTGGTTATGCGTATGAGCCTTAGCATATTCGCTGTGTAGGAGATATTGCAAAAATATATAAGGAAAAACTAACTTTAGAGGAAAATATGAGGTAAGAAAGCCAAAGTGAATTGGAAACCTGTATTTTTGTTTAGGTAATAGTATTTTATAAAATAGTAGGATACTTTAGTTTAATAGATTCAAAAACTACCTATCTAAAAATTTGATAGGCAGTTTTTTTCCTTTGGGCACAAAGTGAAATAATTTTATTATGTTTGTACATGTAGAAAATGTAATGTATAAATATATTCGAAACACTAATCATTGCTCTTCATTATTAGCGATAGGATAGCTACTTAAGGACAAGAAAGAATGGGCTAACTTTTGTGCAAAGTGTAATGGAGGCTCTACCGACTGGATATGAATATACATAATTAAGGGATTCATGTACAGCCAGTGATTATGTAAAGCACTTACAATGATTCCTTGTTGTACAATTGATTTCATAAATGCAGGAATCTCTTCTTGTAGAACAGCAATTTCGCCTAAATTTAATGCATTACCATTTGGATCCAACGATTCAAAACTTACTCCGACGGGCACTACAGAAGTACTTGGTTTTCCTTGAACAAGCACCCTAAAATCGCGGTGAAAAGACACCGAGCAACCACCTTGACTTCTTTTACTTTTCCCTTTAAGTATTGTAGCAAATTGTTCACAAAGGAAATTAAAATTTTGCATAAATTCAATCCCTTTCTCGTACAAATTATGTAATTAGAGGCTCGATTGAGGAGATATAGATAAAGTGAAACTTTAATCAGTGGGGGGGTTGTTCATCCCCCACTAATTATTAGTTGAACTAATCGGGCTTTTACGGGCAGTTGATCCCCCACATAACTTCTTTGCTTCCGCTAAATTTTGAGGTGGGGGTTTTACTGCGCGTTAATGCGGGATAAACAACCTTTCTTCAACATTCAAAAAACAGGCTGTGATTTTAATGTATCCAATGTTTATTTTAAAAGAAATACACGCGATATTACTTGGATATTTAGAATTTCATTGAAGATGATTCGTGTATCAGGGTTAATAAATTTATGATTCATGATAGTCCGTTCGAGATATTGTTATAAAAAATCGATAAAGTATGCAATGATACGCTTTTAGTTTATGTAGGCTAGATAAATATGTGTCTAAATTTGAATGATAAAACTAGAAAACAACGTTGAGAAAATAACCAATATTATTTTATTTTCTATAAACGAGTACTGCTAAATAGTAATCTTTTTCGAAATGAGTGTAAAAAGACAATAAAACTATTAAATTTTAAAGCCTAAAACAAGCATAACCCCGTTCTAAATTTAGGACGGGATTAAAATATAGTTGTTTAATTTTTGATATAAGATACTTCACTGTACTCAAAAATATAACAATAAAGTCGTTTGAAAATCTAAGGTTTCTTCAACAATAGCCCCTCTAATGGAAGATTGATCTACAATATCAGAGTGAAATAATCACCTGATTCATAGAAAAAACGCGGTTTATACTGTAATCCGTACCATAACAAAGCATTAGCCAGTTCCCATGTGTTCAATTAATTGAAATGCTGTCGGAGTTGGACCATTTTCGAGCCTCAAGCGAATTAAATTAGCACAATCTTCAGGGTTTAGTACTGAAGTATCGATTTCTAAGTCATAAATACCGAGCTCATGGACGGACTCTTGCCATAGTTTTACTGGTAATGGGATTGAACCATCTTCTGAGTAACCAACTTTCCATGTCTCTATCCGTCGTTTCATAATAATTTCAATTGGACAATGTACCCCCACAAACATAACTGGCAGTCCCTTTAGTATCCGTGCACATTCGGGCAAAATTCTCCGTGGGACGGAATAATTGTCATGATGACCAACATCAACTACGATGTTTATCCCTAAACGACTGTGTGCAGCAATAGACTCATACATGGCTTTATACATAAGTATAACCAAGGGCTCAATATCGGGTCGCTCGCCACCAGGACGTAACCCAATACCTGGGTGATAGCATTCTGGGGTCATTTGCATGAACCCATCTACTCCTAAGTTCATCCACACACCTTTAAACGTGCTCTGGATTATAGTGGCGATACTAGATTTCCCAGATCTAGGAGTACCGTTCATAATAATAATTTGTCCAGGTTTATCCATTGGTAACATACAGGAATACCCCTTTCATGATTCTACCTTGTAATCGTAACTCCGATTTTCCCTTTAAAAGAATAACTTACAACTTCAAGAATGATCCTCAAGAGTCCTTTCTCATTTCACAATCTGGCCCAATTGTTGAATAACATAATAAAGTCGTTTAAAACAACTTTATTATGTTTTAAACGACTTTATTGTAAATTGAACAACTTTATTATCTCTGTACAATGAGTCTTTCTTATATAAGTATATTACTACTATGAATTAAATACAGGATTTCGTTTGAATACTAAAGAACGGGTTCTAAAATACCGTATCTATTCACGAAGAATCTAGTTGTTTCTTCTTGTATCTATTTACATTTTTCAAGAAAAAATATAGAGGTGAATTCTTTAATTTTTTCTTGAAAAATGTTCATGTGCGGTTATTTTAACCAAAATTTTCATGAAAATACCTTTTAAAAGAACATGAGTTCGTATATAATGAGAACGAACGTTCTTTTGTTAGGAGTGATAACCTTGTATGATTATTCTCTTTTACCGAATCGTATTATTTTATGTGTAGATCTTCGTAGCTTTTATGCAAGCGTATCATGTATTAAAAAAGGACTTGATCCACGATATACAAAATTGGCTGTCGTAGGAGATGTAAACCGCAGTGGATCAATCGTATTAGCAGCAACCCCGCCATTAAAAGCGTTAGGAATTAAGAAGATGGCACGGTTGTACGAAATACCGAAGCGGCCAGATATTATTATTGTGAATCCAATTATGCATACGTATATGAAATGTTCAACTTATATAACAGGCTTAGCTTTACAGTATGTTGCGCCGGAAGATTTTCATCAATATAGTATCGATGAGTTTTTCATGGATATGACTGCAAGTATTCATTTGTTTGCGAGTAATCCGCGCGAGTTTGCATTAAAGTTTAAGAGAGAAATATATGAACGTACGCGAATTGAAAGTACGATTGGTATTGGTCCGAATTTATTATTGAGTAAAGTAGCGATGGATGTGGAAGCGAAAAAGAATAAGGATGGAATAGCGCATTGGACATATGACGATATACCCGAGAAGTTATGGAGTATTAGACCGCTCAGTAAATTTTGGGGTATATCGTATAAAACAGAAATAAAATTAAATCGAAAAGGTATACATACGATCGGGGATTTAGCACAGTACCCATTGAAGTATTTAAAGCAATCCTTTGGTGTAATAGGAGAAGAATTACATTTACATAGTAATGGGATTGATTTTAGCAGAATAGCAGAGAAATATGTTCCAGCGACAACATCTATAGCAAAAAGCCAAATATTATTTCGTGATTATTCCATAGAAGAATTCATCGTTATTTTATTAGAGCATGTAGAAGAAGTTTGTTATAGGTTGAGACGAGAAAAGAAATACGCGCAAACGATTCATTTTTCAGTCGGATATAGTAAGGAATATGGAGGAGGAATAAAAAAAGCACATACGTTAAACAGAGCAACAAATTTAACGATGGATATTTATAATGCTTGTACCTATTTTTTATACGAGAGACATGCAGGAGAACCGATTCGATCAATAAGTGTTTCGCTAACTAATTTAATAAATGAAGGAGAAGAACAAATTTCGCTTTTCGATAACATTATACAGAGGGAAAAAGAAATGCGATTAACGAAGGTTATGGACGAAATTCGAACACGATTTGGTAAGAACAGTATTTTACGTGGGATTTCCTACACAAGCGTCGCAACAGCAAGATATAGAAACACATTATTAGGGGGACATAAATCGTGATGAATGCGAATATGCCAAAAGGAAGAGGGATGGTGAAGTGGCAACCGTTTGCTAGTATGCCAGAGCAGTTCGTTTGTATTAAAGAAATGATACAGGAGCAAACAAAAATCCCGCGTCCAATCTTAACGCAAGATGCAAAAGAAAGGATTGAAAATAAGCTGTTAATTTCATATTTAGGTGAGGAAGAGGTTTTACTTACATATTATAAAGATGGCTATTTATATAAAAATTACATAACAGTAGATGATATAACTCCGTTAAAAGAAACGATTACTTGTACCGATGCTTTTCATAATCAAAGAATTTTTAAGTTTGGGGATGTAATGGAAGTGGATTAGAGTATCTTTCTATGCAGTAGGTTATTTTTAGCAGTCTACTGCATAGAAAAATCAAAGATCCAGCCACATACCAATTTTCAAGGTTTCAAAATGACTTTTATACAATCGTCTTCACGATTATTAAAAATTTGATAACCGTAGCTCGCTTCTTCAAGAGGAATTTTGTGTGTAATAATCTCCTTTGGATCGAATTCTTTGTTTGTTATTTTTTTAAATAGTTCTGGCATAAAATGAATGACAGGTGCTTGTCCCATTTTCAGATTAATATTTCTAACCCAAAATGCCCCGAGTGGAAAGGCATTATAATTACCGCCATAAACACCAGTCATTTGAACCGTTCCGTATTTTCTTACGGCTTTCGTAGCAATTTGAATAGGGCCGAGAGTTCCGCCTTGTAATTTCAATTTTTGTTCCAGAAATTCTAGAGGCGATTTTTTCCCATCCATCCCCACGCAATCAATGACTACATCCGCACCGCCATGTGTGATTTCTTTTAAATGTTCTCCCATATCAGGAAATTTTGTGAACTCAAATACCTCAACATTGTTAATCTTTTTTGCATAATTTATTCGATAATCTAAGTAATCGACTGCAATTACACGTTTAGCACCTTGCATCCAAGCGAATTTTTGTGTCATTAATCCAACAGGTCCACAACCAAGGACGATAACAGTATCGCCTCGCTTAACGCCTGCGTTTATTACACTCCAATAGGCTGTTGGCAAAACATCAGATAAAAAGAGTAGAGATTCATCTTCCAGTTCGCATGATTCTGGTATAACAAATGGAGTGAAATTTCCAAAAGGAACTTTTAAATATTCTGCTTGTCCACCAGGATGGTTACCAAATTTCTCTGTGTAACCAAAATATCCACCAGAATCATAATGAGGATTGGAGTTATCACATTGACTTTCCATTTCATGTTGGCAATAGAAACAATGTCCACAAGCAACGTTAAAGGGGATCACAACACGATCTCCTTTTTTTACTTTAGTAACATCTGGACCAACTTCTTCAACAATTCCCATTGGCTCATGACCAATAATGTACCCTGGAGGTAAAGGCATGTTACCTTGATATAAATGTAAATCAGAACCGCAAATAGCAGTTGAAGTAATTCTTACAATAATATCATCTTTTTTCTCTAACTTTGCATCATCCACCTGTTTAACTTGTACTTGGTTTGGACCTTGATAGGTTACAGCTTTCATCTCGTATCTCCTTAGGAATCATTTTTCAAAATTTATCCCGCATTAACGGGCAGTAAGACCCCCACCTCAAAATTCAGCGGAAGCAAAGAAGTTAGGTGGGGGGCGGGCTGCCCGTAAAAGCCCGATTGGTGAGGGCTGATTAAAGTTTCACTTTATATGTATCTCTTGGCAAAACAGAAATCTTTATTAAAGAGGAATCTATACATAGTGTTGTTATGACAGTATGTTATAGCAACTCTTCTTTCTTATGTCTTCTGCACTATTTTAAGAAGAAATTCAATATTTATTCATAAACTAATTACCATAAAAAGGATAATTATTATTTCATAATCTGTAGCATATTAAAAACATCGGAGGTGAAATAATATGGCAAACAATAATAGTGGAAATCGTAATGAATTGTTAGTTCGAGGTGCTGAACAGGCTCTTGATCAAATGAAATATGAAATTGCACAAGAGTTTGGTGTACAACTTGGTGCAGATACAACAGCTCGTTCAAACGGATCTGTTGGTGGTGAAATTACAAAACGTTTAGTAGCAATGGCTGAACAACAACTTGGTGGTAGAGCTAATCGCTAAGAGAATTAGTGTAAAATGTGGCAGATATGTAAATCAATTTCTTTTGTATATGTATAAAAATAAAACCCTTATATTAAACGGATTCTCACTCAAAGATTATTGATAATCTTCTCTCATAATCTTTGAGTATTTAATTTGTAAACTACTTTCCTAAACAATAAACACACAGTGTTGGAAAGGTGTTTTCATGCATAGTAGAAAATCTTTTGCAGGAAAAAACATACTTAAACATTTGATTTCAATATTGAAATCAATATTCATTATGATATTTTCGAAAGGGAGGAATTTAAAAATGGGTATATTAAGTGGAAATCCTCAAAATGAACCGTTACATTACGGAGAAGTATTTGATATTTGGAGTTATCTTCTTGCTGCACAGGGTGCGGTTGCAAGCCATCAAGTATTTATGAATCACACAGGTGATGAAGATTTGAAGAAGTTTTTAGAAGGCTTAATTGAAAATGATATGAATTCAGAAATAGAAGAGTTAAAAACTCTTTTAAAGGTGAATGGCGTAGCTTTACCGCCTGCTCCTCCAGAACGACCAGTAGCATCTATTGAAGACATTCCTCCAGGAGCGCGTATTAATGATGTGGAAATTGCAGCAGCTGTTGCTGCAGGGCTAGCAGCTGGTCTTGTGACATGTAGTCAAGTAATGGGAAAATGCCTTCGAGAAGATGTAGGAATGCTATTTGGACAATTTCATATGAAAAAAGCGCAAGCAGGTGTAACGTTGCTGCGTTTAAGTAAGAAAAAAGGATGGGTAGTACCACCTCCGTTACATGTGAAAAACTCTGATCAAGCTTAATAAACAAAAATAAAAAAGTGGCATTGGCCACTTTTTTATTTTTTAGATGTATCCTCAAGCTTGGATTTATTTATTGTAGAAGAATCTATATATTCATCTGACATTTCCATAGCATAGTTATCATGCTGAATATGATTATGATTTCTTAATGTATTCTCGTTACGCAGTACTAACCTCTTCATATAAATGTGGAAGAAAATTTCTGTTCCACCAATAATTAAAGCAGCTATAAATGAAGAAAGTCCAATATTACGAGTAGCATCTAAATTAGTAAACAAGGATGTTAGTAACCAAATTCCAAAGAAACTTAAGCCGACATCTGCTATTGTAGCAATCATATTTCCGTATTTAGGTAAAATGAAGAGATCCCCGATTAAATAGGCAGCTCCTGTAAGAAAAAGAGAAATTAGTAATACTCTAGGAATTGAAATGCCTTTAAAGATACTAAGTATGATTAGTAATACTGCAGTTATCGCTGTGTATTTAATTAATAAAGCAACAATATGTTTCATCCTTTTCCTCCATTGTTTAAACGTATATGGAATAAAATATTTCATTAAAAACGGGTTATGCTTTTATATAGCGTAACCCGTTTTAATCACTCTTTAATGGGAAGAGGTACAAGCTGGGTAAGAAGCAGGCTTATACTATGGATAGTATTTGCGGAATATCGAGTTTTATTCACAAAGGGTAGGTCTATCCTTATAATAGAGATGTTGCCTAAGTACAGTGTTTTTTACTAAACTTAATAATTTTTTCTATTTTGATTTTGAAGTATATTTTAATTATTTAATATTAGAACCAAAGTTTTTTTTGCTTAATGTGCCTTTTTATCTACATATTTTCCGTAATCAGGTACAGCAATTTTATCAAATTCTTGAACGAGTGTGTTGAGGCTTGTTGATAGCAATTCACCTGACATTGGTATCCCATGTCCAGTAATAGCGACTAGAGGCTTTAATTTCTCTAGCTTAATAACTGACTCTTTAGCGGCTTTCCAGTCTGTTGTTAAATAGCGAGGTGGTCCGCTTATCTCCTGTTCCTGAGTAATTACTTTATATAAATATTCCTGTTTCACTGTAACAAAAGCGTCCCCAGCAATTAAAGTTCGGTCTTTTTCTCGGAATAATGAAATATGCCCTGGAGTATGTCCTGGTGTATGAACCCATCTAAACTCTGGCATATGAGGAACGGTTCCATCTGCAGGTAATACTTTTACGCTATTTTCTAAATCAATCGGTTTGTTAGGGAACAGAGGCGACATTTTCGCTACCATACCACCTTCAACTGTTGGATCTGGTTCAGGATAGCTTTGTTGTCCAGTCAGGAAAGGTATTTCCATTGGATGTGCATAGACTGGAACATCCCAATACTTGATGAGTTCAATTATTCCCCCAACATGATCAAAATGCCCATGAGTTAAAATAATTGCTTTTGGGCGACTATTTGTACCAAATCGCTTCTCAGTGACAGAGATAATTTCATTTGCACATTTAGGCATTCCAGCATCAACTAAAACAAAATCATTGGTATGCGGATGTCCAACAAAACAAATGTTGACGATTTGAATCGTGTAACAAAATAAATCAGGCAATACTTCGAGGCCATGACCACTTTCAATTGAAGTTGCTGGAATAAACTTATAATCACTTCCGTAATTCATTTCATTGTCCACTTTTTCTCCTCCTTAACTTATTCCAATATGACATTATAGTTCCCTAATTTTGAAAATCCATTTTGGGGGATGGCGTTTTATCCCGCTTTAATGGGCAGTAAGACCCCCACTGATTAAAGTTTCACTTTACAGTATACTGACTTTGTTTCTTACTCGTTTATTACATTTACTATCACAAGTGCCCTTATTAAAATGAGGAGAGAAATGTACTTGATTATAGGAAGTTTTTAATTTAAGAGGAGGAACTATCATATGGCAACGGTACTAATGTTTAATTTTCCAGGGGAAGGACATGTGAACCCAACTCTTGCACTTATTGAAGAATTAGTAAAAAGAGGGGAAGAGGTTGTTTATTATTGTGTAGAGGAGTATAAGGAGAAAATTGAAAAAACAGGAGCTTTGTTTCGTCCATATGAAAATTTTTTAGCAAAAGTATACATGTTGAAAAGGATGAATGGAGAAATAGATCCCTCTGAACTATTATTACATATGGTAAAATCTATGGATAAAATAATAAAGATTGTTATAAAAGAGTAGAAAGAAGAAAAGTATGATTACGTAATATATGATAACAATTTTGCAGTAGGATGGATCATAGCTGAAGCATTACACTTACCTAAAATCTCTTCATGTACAACATTTGCAGTTACGAAAAAGTTATTTAACGCATTGATGAACAATCATAATGAAGGAGACAAAAAATCACCTCTTTATCAAGAAGTTACGCATATTTTAGAAGAGTGGCAAAAGGTATATGGCTTTTCTATGAATGAAAAGAAAAACGTAATGACTTGTGCTGGAAATATTACTATCGTATATACGTCTGAATTTTTCCAACCTGATGTGGAGGAATTGGATGATTCTTATATCTTTGTTGGACCCTCTATTACATCACGGAAAGATATGCAAGAAATTACTTTTAAACAGAAGGAAGAAGAGAAACTCATTTATATTTCTATGGGAACTGTATTTAATCAACAGGTGGATTTTTATTACATATGTTTTGAAGCATTTAAAAATTTTCCTGCTAACATCATATTGTCCGTAGGAAAACATATTGACATCAACCAATTGAAAAATATCCCATCTAATTTCAAAGTTTATAATTATGTGCCTCAGTTAGAGGTATTGAAACAGGCTAATCTTTTTATTACACATGGGGGAATGAATAGTTCTAGTGAAAGCTTATATTTTGGTGTTCCTATGATCGTTATCCCAGTTATGGGAGATTAACCGATAGTGGCCCAAAGAATAGAAGATTTAAAAGCTGGCATACAATTAAATCTAAAAAATCTTACTCCAATGACATTACATAATGCAGTAATGGAAGTATTATCGAATGATGTATACTTAGAAAATAGTCATAAAATCAAATGTACTTTAAAAAATGCTGGTGGATATATTAAAGCCGCTGAAACAATAGAACTATTTAAGTTGAAGACGGGTATTAAATAAGATGCCCCAGTTGCCAAACACAGCAGCTGGGGCATCTTATTATTTCTTCCTAACTTAATTATACCACGTAAATAAAGTTCAAAATAGACTGTTTCTTCTCATTTACTCCTGCTACAATCAAGAACACATGCAAAGTAAGGAGAGATGTCATATGAGTTCTTTCGTTCTCGATTTTCAGGAAATAGAAAAGGTGCAGCTTTCACTCGTCGGTGGAAAAGGTTTCAATTTAGGTGCGTTATCCAACATTCAAGGAATACAAGTGCCAGAAGGATTTTGTGTTACAACGGTAGGATATGAAAAAGCCATCGAGCAAAATGAAGAGCTTCAAACTTTATTGCAGCAGCTAACCAAGTTGAAAAAGGAAGAGCGAGCTCAAATTGGTGAAATAAGTACGAAGATTAGAGAAGTTATTATGGCAGTAGAAATCCCTTCTGATGTAGTGGAAGCGGTAACTCATTATCTCTCACGTTTTGGAAATGAATATGCGTATGCCGTGCGTTCTAGTGCTACGGCTGAAGATTTACCGTATGCCTCATTTGCTGGTCAACAAGATACGTATTTAAATGTTATCGGAGAAAACGCAATTTTACAGCATGTAAGAAAGTGCTGGGCTTCTTTATTTACAGAGCGAGCAGTTATGTACCGCATGCAAAATGGTTTTGAACATAATCAAGTTTCTATATGTGTGGTCGTTCAAAAAATGGTTTTCCCTGAGGCTTCGGGCATTTTATTTACGGCTGATCCGGTTACTTCTAACCGAAAGGTGCTATCAATTGATGCAAGTTTTGGACTTGGTGAGGCGTTAGTATCAGGACTGGTTTCTGCCGATAATTATAAAGTAAAAGAAGGCGAAATTACTGAAGCGATGATAGCGACTAAAAAAGTAGCTATTTATGCTGTAAAAGAGGGCGGAACAGAGACGAAACAGATTAATCCGGCACAGCAAAAGCTTCAAACATTGTCTGAACAACAAATTTTACAACTAGCAAGTATCGGAAGGCAGATTGAAGCTTATTTTGGCTGTCCGCAAGATATTGAATGGTGTTTAGTTGATGATACATTTTATATTGTCCAAAGTCGTCCCATTACGACGTTATATCCAATCCCTGAAGAAAATGATGGGGAAAATCATGTATATATATCAGTTGGTCACCAACAAATGATGACCGATGCGATGAAACCACTAGGGTTATCTTTTTTCCTGTTAACGACTAATGCCCCTATGCGTAAAGCGGGAGGAAGGCTATTTGTGGATGCTACACAAAGATTGGCTTCACCTGCTAGCAGGGATTACCTAATAAATACGTTAGGAAAATCAGATCCGCTTATAAGAGATGCATTAACGACTGTAGTCGAGCGAGATAATTTTATTACATTGTTACCAGATGAAGAAACGGAAAAGAGTGCTAGTAAAAGTAAGCCACCAGTAAGTTCGCAACCAGAAATTGAAAGTGATCCAGCAATCGTTACGGAATTAATACAGAATAGTGAAGCATCACTTGAAGAGTTAAAACAAAATATGCAACTGAAATCAGGAGTGGACATACTTGATTTTATTTTGGAAGATATCCAGCAATTAAAGAAAGTATTGTTTAATCCGCAAAGTATAGCAGTTATTATGGCAGGTATGAATGCTTCAACATGGATCAATGAAAAAATGGAGCAATGGCTGGGCGAAAAGAATGCAGCGGACACCCTTTCTCAATCGGTGCAAAATAATATTACGTCGGAAATGGGTTTAGCATTAATGGAAGTTGCTGATGTGATTCGGCCGTACGAAGAAGTTATTGCGTATTTACAACATGTAGAAAATGATAGCTTTTTAGATGAATTCGTTCAGTTTAAAGGCGGGGAAAAAGCTCGAGAGGCAATAGATGCTTTTCTAAATAAATACGGAATGAGATGTAGTGGCGAAATCGACATTACGAAAACGCGCTGGAGTGAGAAGCCAACAACCATTATCCCGATGATTTTAAATAATATAAGAGATTTTGAATATGGTGCAAGTAAACGGAAATTTGAAGAAGGACTGCAAGAAGCTTTGAAAAAAGAAGAAGAGTTAGTAGATCGATTGCAGCAATTGCCGGATGGAAAACAAAAAGTAGAAGAAACGAAGCGAATGATTCGCAATATCCGTAATTTTATCGGCTATCGTGAATATCCAAAATACGGTATGATTAATCGTTATTTCATATATAAGCAAGCGTTACTGAAAGAAGCTGAGCAACTTGTGCAGAGCGGTGTCATTCATGAAGTTGATGATATATACTATCTAACTTTTGAAGAGCTTCACGAAGTTGTTCGCACGAAGAAACTAAATTATGAGCTTATTCATAAACAAAAAAATGATTATAAATTATACGAAAAACTAACGCCTCCTCGTATAATGACGTCTGATGGAGAAATCATTACAGGTAAATATAAACGAGAAAACCTCCCAGCTGACGCGATTGCAGGTCTGCCTGTTTCTTCTGGATTAGTTGAGGGGAGAGCTCGCGTTATTTTAAACATGGAAGATGCGAATTTAGAAGAGGGAGATATATTAGTTACAGCTTTTACTGACCCTGGCTGGACACCATTATTTGTATCTATAAAAGGATTAGTTACTGAAGTCGGCGGACTTATGACGCACGGAGCAGTGATTGCACGTGAATATGGATTACCAGCAGTTGTTGGGGTAGAAAACGCTACGAAATTAATAAAAGATGGGCAACGGATACGGGTACATGGAACAGAAGGGTATATTGAAGTGTTGTAGTTGTATTTTAGATAAATAAAGAAATCGTCCACTAAATATAGTGGACGATTTCTTTATGATTTTAATTGAAACGGAAGACCGAAATAAAAAGGAGCATATGATATACAGAGATTTTAATAGTTTTATCAACTTTCATCAATATTTCCTGAAACATTGATGAATCAGAATGTATGTTCATCTAAAATAAAGGATTTTTTCAAAAATATTACAAATAAAGATAATATATTGTTAATTATCTGAATTTTCTATAATATATAAACGTTGTATCGTATTTAATATTGGGGAGGAATAGGGATGAAGAAAAAGCCTTTTAAAGTGCTGTCTACGTTTGCGGCGGCAGCTGTGCTTAGTTGCACATTTGGGTATGGGGGGCAATCTGCTTATGCGGCAACGCCGTCTAATGCAGGAACTTTAAGTCCAATTGATGAAAATTTAATTCAAGAGGAGCGTTTAGCAGATGCGCTCAAGAAACGCGGTGTAATTAGTGAATCTACGTCGAAAGAAGACACATTAAAAGCTGTTGAAAAATACGTAGAGAAGAAAAAAGGTGAAAATGCTGGAAAAGAACCAGCAGCGGGGGATAGTGTTACGAGAGATGCTGCTGACTTTTTGAAAAAAGTTAAAGATGCAAAAGCAGATGAGAAAGAAAAAGCAGATCAACCTGCTAGTGGCCCGGTAGTTGGACAGGAGCCGGTTAAAGGGGGATTAAACGGCAAAGTACCGACTACTTCAGCGAAGCAAAAACAATATAACGGTGATGTTCGTAAAGATAAAGTTCTTGTATTGCTAGTAGAGTTTGCTGACTTTAAGCATAACAATATTGATCAAGTACCAGGTTATATGTATTCAAATGATTTTAATCCAGAACATTATCAAAAAATGTTATTTGGTAATGAGCCATTTACACTCTTTGATGGTTCAAAAGTACCAACATTTAAACAATATTATGAAGAGCAATCTGGTGGTAGTTATACAGTAGATGGGACAGTAACAAAGTGGTTGACAGTTCCTGGTAATGCGGCGGATTATGGCGCAGATGCAGGAGATGGCGGTCATGATAATATGGGACCAAAAGGACCGCGTGATTTTGTAAAAGAGGCATTAAATGCGGCTGTAGAAAGTGGTATTGATTTATCTGAATTTGACGAATACGATCAATATGACAATAATGGTGATGGCAATAAAAATGAACCAGATGGTCTAATTGATCACTTAATGGTCATTCACGCTGGAGTTGGGCAAGATGGAGGCGGTGGTAGACTAGGTGATGATGCCATTTGGTCACATCGTTGGCACCTTGGAACACCATATCCAATTGAAGGAACAAAAGCAAAAGTTGATAACTGGGGCGGTAAAATGGCAGCATACGACTACACAATTGAGCCAGAAGACGGAGCAGTTGGTGTATTCGCACATGAATTTGGTCATGATTTAGGTCTTCCAGATGAGTATGATACGAAGTACACAGGAGCAGGTGAGCCAATTAACTCTTGGTCTGTTATGAGTGGCGGTAGCTGGGCTGGTAAAATTGCAGGAACAACGCCACCGAGTTTTTCTCCGCAAAACAAAGAGTTCTTTCAAAAGAACATAGGTGGAAACTGGGCCAATATTGTAGAGGTTGACTATAATAAATTAAATCGCGGTATCGGTTATGCGACGTATTTAGATCAAAGTGTAACGAAATCAAATCGTCCTGGTCTGATTCGTGTTAACTTACCAGATAAAGAGGTAAAAGGTATTCAGCCTGCATTCGGTAAGAAGTACTACTATAGTACAAAAGGTGATAATCTTCATACAACATTAGAAACGCCAGTATTTGATTTAACAAATGCAACAAATGCGAAGTTTGATTACAAATCAATGTATGAAATTGAAACGGATTATGATTTTCTTGAAGTACATGCAGTGAAAGAAGATGGTACGAAAACGTTAGTGGATCGAATTGGTGAAAAGAATGTAAAAAATGGTTTAGACACAACAGATGGTAAATGGGTAGATAAGTCTTATGACTTAAGCAAATTCAAAGGTCAAAAAGTAAAACTAGTATTCGAATACATTACAGATGGTGGTTTAGCGCCGACTGGTTTTACTTTTGATAATGCTACATTAACCGTAGATGGAAATGTTGTGTTCTCTGATGATGCAGAAGGTGAAACGAAATTCAAATTAAATGGTTTCGTTGTAGCAGACGGTTTTGATAAGAAGAAGCATAACTACTATTTAGAGTGGAGAAACTATGCTGGTGCTGATCAAGCGTTAAAATATAGCAGTGGTGTACCGTATAATACAGGTCTTCTTGTATGGTATGCAGACTCTAGCTTTACAGATAATTGGGTTGGTTTGCATCCAGGTGAAGGTTTCTTAGGAGTTGTTGACTCTCACCCAGAGGCAATTGTTGGAACGCTAAACGGAAAACCAACTGTTAAAAATAGTACACGATTCCAAATCGCAGATGCTGCGTTCTCATTTAATCAAACGCCAGCATGGAAAGTTGTATCTCCAATACGCGGAACATATGATTACAAAGGATTACCAGGTGTAACGAAGTTTGATGATTCTAAATTGTATATAAATGATTTAATCCCAGATGCAGGACGTAAATTACCGGAATTTGGATTGAAATTTGAAGTGGTTGGACAAGCAGATGATAACTCTGCAGGTGCAGTTCGTTTATATCGTTAATAATGTAGAAGCTGTTGAAGGGAAGTCCCTTCAACAGCTTTTTTTTACAGCAACATAAATTTCAAGTTATTAATAAAATAATAGAAATTACTAAGCGAGCGGGCTTATTTCTTTAAACCAGCTGCATAAAAAGGTCCATGAACGGCAATTGTTGATAAAATACGAGCAATTTCCTCTGGTGTTTCTTTTTGGCCACTATTTAACCATTGCTGGATGACACCAATATGAGCGGATGCCATATAAGAAGTTAAGTATTGGCTTGGAACAAGTAAATTTTCCTTATTAATGAGAGCACCATTCGTATCTTCAAATAGTGTTTTCCACATGAAATCTTTCAGTTTTGTTTGGAAAGATAAGTCTCCTTTCGGGCTAAGTACAGCTTTCATAAAATCACTATTTTCATTTAAAAATTCAAGAATAGAAGTGATAAGTATAAAGGGCATTGTTGGAGAAGGGTTAGATCCAAGGTCAGCAATCACTTCCGGGAATTTCTGTTTGGCAATTTTAGAAAACTCGTACATAATGTCTTCTTGGCATTTCGTCATTAAATCAAATTTATCTTGATAGTGCGCATAGAAAGTACCGCGATTGATGTTTGCTTTCGTTGTAATATCTTTCACTGTAATGGCGTCAAAACCTTTTTCCTCAATTAATTCCACCAATGCATTTCGTATGGCAGTTTTCGTACGAACGACGCGTAAATCTAAATTACTATCACGCAAAGTATGTCCCTCCTAAATTTTAGCCAACACATTTTAAGGATGTGTCTTATAACCGACACATTCACGATTTTTGATTATTGTATACGGTTCAACTCGAACATATAATTCAAAATACAAATAATAAACACGTTGTTGGTTATTATAAATCAAATGATGGGAGGAGAAAAGAAAATGTTTAAAAATAAACTTTTATTATTATCACCAGTTATTGTACTACTTGTTGTGTTTATTTTTTCATTAACATTATTTCCAACCGTTCAACCTCATTTACAATTTGCCAATCGCAATTGTAAATGAGGATCAAGGAGTAGAAATTCCGAATCAACCGAAAATGAACATGGGGCAAACGATTGTTGATAATATGAAAAAGACATCAAAATCAGAGAAAGAACCCGCGGTAAAGTGGGTAGAAGTGAAAAATAAGGAAGCCGTACAAAAAGGTTTAAATAATCAAGAGTATTACGCAGCATTGGTCATTCCGAAAGAATTTAGTACAAAGCAGGCATCACTACGAACACCACAGCCATCTTCGCCACAGGTAGAAATATTTATCAATCAAGGGATGAATACAGCGGCATCAACTATGGCAGGACAAATATTAAATAGTGTAGTTGATAATATGAACAACAATGTTCGTATACAACTATTAGAAGGATGGAAAGCAAAAGGGGCTACATTAACAGCAGATCAAGTTTCAAATGTAGTAACACCGATTACTAAGAAAGTAACAAACGTAAATGAAGTCGGCAAAAATAGTGCAAACGGTAACTCACCAATTTCATTATTCCAGCCGTTATGGATCGCAAGTTTAGCGAGTGCAGCGCTTATCTTTATCGCGATAAGTAAAATGCCAATTCATACAAGAAAAGAAAACTTTGTATTAAAACTAAATCAAATCGTAACAGGCGCAATTGCCGCACTTGTTATTGGGTTCGGTCTTACGTGGATTGCGGATAGCATGGTAGGACTGAATATTTCAAATTTCACCGATACGGCCTTATTTTTATCCATTACATCGTTTAGTTTCTTCTTAATGATATCGGCCGTACTTTCATTAATTGGATTAAAGGGAATCGGTTTATTCGCACTCTTACTATTCTTCAGTGCACCGTTATTATCATTAGCACCTGAAATGCTGTCTCCATTTTATCAAGATTGGGTTTATTCATGGTTACCAATGCGATTTATGATTGAAGGACTTAGAGAAATATTCTTTTTCGGAAAAGGATTAAGCTGGAGTACACCCCTTACTGTGCTCGTTTGTATTGGTGCGGTAAGTATATTTATTATGTTAGCGACTGCTTTCAAACGTAGTGCAATAAAGGAACATAAAATAGAATTAAACGCTTAGAAAAAAGAACGTTTCACTCGTAGTGAAGCGTTCTTTTTGTGGTGAAATGATTATTAGTCTATAGGGAAATGAAGAGTTCGTATTTGCGGTTTATTTTGTATACATGCTCCTACTATTTCAAATTGCATAAAGTGTTATGTGAAACAATGGAGGGGATAAGATGTATAGTTCGAATTATTATGATTCGTATAGGCAAAATGATAAGTTGATTCGTGATATTGAGAAAGCAATTAACGGAGAGTTTAGTGCTATAAATTGTTATGCGAAATTAGCCAACATGGCTCCCAATGCGGCGGAACGAAATCAAATTCTTGAAATTCGTAACGATGAGATAAAGCATTTTCATCAGTTTGTACAGATTTATACAAATTTAACTGGTCAGCAGCCAAAACCAAAAATTACAGAAGAATGTCCGAATACGTACTTACAAGGATTAGAATTCGCCATACAAGATGAGCAGAAGACAGTGGATTTTTACTTAGAAATTGCAGATGAGACATCGGATGCACATTTGAAAGAGTTACTGCGTAGAATAGCTGCCGATGAACAAAATCATGCGGTGTGGTTTTTATATTATTTTGTGAAGACGAAGTGAATGCTTAAGGAATTAAAACCGTTTCACTAGTAGTGGGACGGTTTTTGTGATGAAATACTTATATATAGTAGCTGAATTTCGTATATAATGTATGAAACAAAAATGGAAACAAATATGTTAGGAGTAAACATATGAAAAGAGGAATCTTTGTAGAAATTCCAAATGAATATAATAATTTACTTTGGAAAGTATTAAAGCCAATTCATATTCCTTCATATGATTGGTGGGTAGGGAGTGAGTGAGGAGTCATACTTAGTAGCACGTGGTGGATTGGATGAAGCGTTATTTCCAGAAGAACCAAGTGTAATGGAAGGATCGGATTTGAACAGGTTATTTAAAGACAACGTATATTATCTTATTTTTGCAGATTTAAAAGCATATCCCAAAGGAGAAATAGTACTAGATATTGAAACATATGAAGAGTTTATGGAAAGTAAGTGTGAGATAGTCGTATTAGTAGCAGATGGCGATTACATACAAATTTATGCGAAAGATCAAAAAGTGATTGAATTGATGTATGAAAATGCACTCAATCAAGGTTTTTATGTTGAATATGTTACAGACGAAAATGATGGTAGAACACGTTTGTCAGTATAGTAGTAAATTGAAAGGGGAACGGCAGTATGGAGAGAAACACCATAACGAAAGAATACACAATTCGAACCGCTACTGAAGAGGAAAGCGATAACATTATCACTCTATTAAAAGAGGTAGCGCAGTGGCTACAACATAAAGAAGTAGATCAGTGGCAGTATCTGTTAGGCGGAGAGGCTACGGCTGAAATACTAGAAGGTATAAGAGAGAAATATACATATGTAGTTACGAAAGAAGATGAAATTATCGGTACAGTTACAGTATCTCCTAAACAAAATGAATGGGATGAATATATTTTTGGTAAAGAAGAAGTTTCAAATTCATTATATATTCATAGATTTGCGGTGAACCGGAAGTATAAGGGGAACGAAATCGGAGAATGGATGTTACGGTGGATAGAAGAGAATGTACAACATGACAAAGAGTTTTTAAAACTAGATTGTGTAGGGCATAATCGCATATTGAATGATTTTTATAAGAGAAATGGTTTTGAATATGTTGGCAGTACAGATGGACTTAGTAAGTTTCAAAAGAAAAGGGGAGAGTAAATGAATCAAATTGATACTGGTTTAGTTAAAAGATTAATAGGGGGAACAGTTTCCTGAATGGACACATTTAGAGGTGAAACCTGTAAAGTTTAGTGGGCATGATAACAGAACATTTCACTTAGGGGATGAGATGAGTGTAAGATTGCCAAGTGATGCAGCGATGTCATGGACGTTTTTTGATAAAAGTAGTAGAAAGATATGTAAAGAAGTACTACAAATAGATGAAGAAACGTGGAATAGAGCGAGAGGATGGGCACTTTGGAAGGTGTTAATTACATATGATGCGAATAAGAGTAGTAATAAGATAGTGGCAGAAGAATCGTATCGTGTCATTCAAGTAATTGTGGATGATTATGGACAGTAATAGAAAAAGCCTATTTTGAATCATACGATCAAAATAGGCTTTTTTATATGATTAATCGATACTTAAAGCTTTTTTACCCATTTGATTATAACTGTGCTCAAATCGGGATTTTACCATTGGCTGGTCTTTTTTACCGTCTAATGGGTCATTATAATAAATGTTACGATCATCTACACCAGTTATGATAATAGTATGTGCATTTCTGTATCCATTTACGGTTTTTCCTTGAGGTGTTTTCCAAGTTTGTTCTAGTTGTGGAGCAGTTATTTTGTTTCCTACCCACGCTACAACTGGTTTACCATTACGTACATAGCTTTCTAATACAGAGAAATCCTGTCCTGTTAAATCTGTACCTCTTGCATGTTTATCAAGTAATTGTTTCAATGGTGCCGGGTTAATAGAGTAACCCAATCTTTTTCCTGTTACGTCACCAACGAATCCGATGTCTGGATCACCCCAAACTGTAATTTTTCCGCCTTCTTCCATCTGATATCTCGTTGTATCAAATGGCATTTGATTAGCAAAGTCTACTTTATTTAATGAACGTCCTGTATAGTATTCTAAAAGCATTTGTAGTGAAACAACTGCACTTCCTTTTTGTAGTTCGGGCAATTGATTAATGGCAGGAACATTTAAGAGGAGCTTTGGACGTAAGAGATAAGACATGTTTATCCATTTTGGTCCTTTATCTGTACGAATTTGTACCCATCCGTCATCTCCCATAGCTAATTCTTCGATGCCGCCTTGTGGAGCATACTTTCCAGATATTTTAGAAGAAAAATTAGGGCTATCGTAAGCGAAAAATGTTCGTGGTATGTATGTTAGTTCTTTTCCTTCACCCTCTTTTAAATATGGATTCATCCATTGAAGCCCTTCACTAGTGCGAATTTTTAACCAGATGCTATTTTCTTCAACAACTGTTACAGTTTGAGGGGGATATTTACCAACCACGTATCCTGTTCTTGACGGTCTATCAAAGGTAACAAAGTTTTTATCAATGTATACTTGTTTCTCTTTTAATGGTGTCCACTTTAACCCATGATCCGTCGCAATTTTGATCCAGCCGTTTTCAGATTCATCGAATACAGTAACGGTTTGTGGTGCATATTCAGCAAGTATACCTGAATGAAGAGAGGTTTCAGGATAAATAAAATAATGTTGTTTCATAGTAACTTGCTTTAATTTAATTTCTTTATCTTTCGATTGGTCTGTGCGAGCAACTAAACTTGCAGCTTCTGCACGGGTAATCGTGTTATCTGGATACCAATGACTACCACCATAGCCCAGTGAAATACCAAGAGCAACAAGAAGATTAGCCGATTTTTCACTCCAATGTCCTTTTAAATCTCGGAATACAGTAGGTAGTTTTTCAGTGGCTTTTTTGTCTAAGTTATATGCATGAACAAGCATAGAGGCCATAGCAGCTCTTGTTAGCTTTCCAGAAGGTTCGAAATTTCCATTACCGACGCCTTTAATAATCCCAGCTTTTTCAACTGCAGCAATATAAGGAGTAGCCCAATGTTCTTGAGAATCTTTAAATGATGGCTTTGCTGAAGCGTCTATTTGTAAGTTTAATATTTTTGCCATGATAATTGCGGCTGAAGCTCTATCAATTTCAAGATTAGGTCCAAATGTACCGTCTGGTAAGCCAGATAAGACTTTTTTCTTTACTAAATAATCAACGGACGGCTTTGCCCAGCCAATAACATCAGGAAATTGATAGTAGTAATCGTCTTCGTCTTCGTAATTCTCCAATTGCGCATTATTTTTTTGTGTTACAGTTTCACTCACAGCGAAAGAACTAGATGGAGCGATGATAGCACCAAATAGCAACGCACTTGCCATAGTTATTTTTATTGTTTTCAAATTTCCATTCTCCTTCTATTTTTATGTGGGATAATTTAAAGAGTAAATTGAAAAAAGAAATAATTTAGTTACAAAATGTATGTTTGAAATGAGCATATGTAACATGTATGAAAGATATTATATGATAATTTTTGGTGACTGACAATAAAAATGTAAGATTATTGCTTGTGTAATTTTCAAATGAAAAGAAGGGATTTAATATAATTATACAGAATATTTAGATAATAGGAGGTGTCGAATTTTGAGTGAAATTGAATTAAAAAGGAATGTAATTAAGACAGGGAGTGAGAAGAGCATCATTTTTCGGTTTATACTTGCTAGTCTCGTTGGGGTGTTTATGTTTTTCGTACCGGTTACGATAAACGATGCTTCTTCCATAATGATTGATCATATCGTGTCGTGGATTAGAGCTTCGGTTCCAAGCGTAGTACCTTATTACGCACTACTCGTTATGATAGTGGGTGCGATTTATCCGTTTTATACGAAGAAATGGAAGGCATCTATTGTAGATATTTGTTTTTCGATTTTAAAAGTAGTTGGCGTCGTTTTCGGTGTATTATATTGTTTGAAAGTAGGGCCAGCTTGGTTCTTTGCACCAGATGTAGGGCCGTTTTTGTATGAGAAACTAGTCATATCGGTGAGTTTACTCGTTCCGATTGGTTCGGCTTTTTTAGCATTATTAGTTGGATATGGATTGCTTGAATTTATCGGTACGTTTTGCCGTCCAATTATGAGACCGTTATGGAAAACACCAGGACGATCAGCAATTGATGCGGTTGCTTCCTTTGTGGGGAGTTATTCTTTGGCTTTATTAATTACGAATCGCGTGTATAAAGAAGGAAAGTATACGACAAAAGAAGCAGCTATTATCGCTACAGGCTTTTCTACAGTATCCGCAACATTTATGATCATCATCGCAAAAACATTAGACATTATGCATGTATGGAATGTTTATTTTTGGACGACTCTCGTTGTAACATTCATCGTAACTGCTATCACCGTAAGACTCCCGCCCCTTAGTAGAAAACCAGATACATATGTAACGGAAGAAGGGTTCCCAGAGCCTGTTTATAAAGAGAGAATGTTAGAACGCGCTTGGGAAGATGCATTAGAAGTATCAAAAACTGCACCGAGCGTTATGAAAAATATCGCAGTGAACTTAAAAGACGGTTTTATTATGACAATGGGAATTTTACCATCTATTATGTCTGTAGGGTTAATTGGTATCGTCTTAGCGAAGTTCACACCAATATTTGATTGGGTCAGCTATATTTTTTATCCTTTTACATGGGCTTTACAACTGCCAGAAGCAGACTTAGCTGCTAAAGCGGCATCCGTCGGTATTGCAGAAATGTTTTTACCGTCATTATTAGTAGCAAGCGCACCACTTGTGACAAAGTTTGTCATTGCGGTCGTTTCGGTATCATCTATATTGTTTTTCTCAGCTTCCATCCCTTGTATTTTATCGACAGATATTCCGTTAAAAGTATCAGAACTTATTATTCTGTACGTACAAAGAACGATATTAACATTGCTTATCATTACGCCGATTGCTTATTTGTTGCTTTAAAAAGAAAAATATTGTCAAAGTCATTTTAAATTTATAAAGATAGAGTAACGACAAGGGGAAAGGTATAAAAAGTAGAATTAAAAATATTAGTAGTATACATGTGGTAACTGTTACTTTAAAGTTTTAAAAAGATACAACTAAACAAAAGAATCCTTCTGTAAAAGAAAGGATTCTTTTGTTTGTTATTTTTATTTGTTGTTCGTATATGAGGTAATACTTCTTAAGAAAATTCCTAACCCTGCAAAAAAGAATCCTAAACATAATAAGCTGCCTGGCGTTCCCCAAGTGATTTGATCTAGCATTTTTATATCCTCCCATTTACCCCATATTAATTAACTGTAAAACTTTCACCGATTAAAGTTCCACTGTATTATTATATAGTATTTTTTGGTTATCATCCATATTTATCCATGCTATCAAACTGAAAAAGTGATCTATAAATGAAAAACAATAATCTATTTGTAGAAAAAAGAGCGTTTTTGCTGTGCAAATTTTTAAAGAACGCACATTAGACCAGTAGAAAAAGAAAAATTTCAAATGAAACGAAACCAATATAAATGTAGCTTGATACAATGAGATGTAAACGGTATTTGTTAGAGATTTTTGGTTGATTATGATGTGAGAAGTTATTAATAATTGAATGTAAGTGAATTTTAAAATAGGTTTTAATATCTTTATATCTATATAATGAAGTTTTTTTTGTGTGATATAGTAAGAAAAAGGGGGCTTACAAATGGAAATCATTCACGAAAGAGTAAAGTTACGGTTAATGGATAGTGATGATGTCGAAACTTTGTTTTCGATTGTAGAAGGAAATCGGGAAATTTGGGCGTATTTAATCTCTAAAATGGATAGTGTGCAAGATATGCAGCAATATGTTCAAAAAGCGATACAGGGTTATGGAAAAGGTACGCAAATACCTTTCGTTGTAGTGGATCAACAGACGAATACGATTGTAGGGAGTACACGTCTATATAATATTTCAGTGGAAGATAAAACAGTCGAGTTAGGACAAACGTGGTATCATCCAAGTGTGCAACGTACGAGTATAAATACAGAGTGTAAGTATATGCTTCTCCAGTATGCTTTTGAAAAATTGCATATGCTGAGGGTGCAAATTAAGACGGATGCAAGAAATGAAAAAGCACAACGAGCAATTGAAAGGTTAGGAGCCGTAAAAGAGGGCGTGCTTAGAAATGAAAGAAAATTACCGAATGGACATGTGAGAGATGCGGTTGTGTATAGTATTATCGCAAGCGAATGGCCAGTTGTGAAAGCTCGTCTATTAGAAAAATTAGAATTGTATAAAGAAAAGCTATAATTCGTGTTTTGAAAGGTATATTGTTTGTAATACATAAAAAATATACCTTTTTTCTTACAAAATGCTACTTTATTTTAATTCCTTTTGTTTCATCGTTCCCTTCTGAGAAAAAATTCGTTACAATGTAGTTGTATGGTAATAAACTTATGAATTTAAAACATGTAATGAAAACCGCAAATGAAAATGAATTGATAATCCTCAATTTTAAATGAAAACCCTTTTATACATAAATAACAAGTAAAGTTCCTTCTTTTAAATAAACTCAAACAAAACGATTTGATATAAATGTTTTTTTATAGAAGTATGGATGATGTACGGAGGCAATTACAAATGAAAGAAAATAAGAAGAGTAAGAAAAGACGAATCTTTCAAGTATTTTTACTAATGATTTGTTCTGCTATTTTATATGTAAGTTATGCAGCTTACGATATTTGGAGTTATCGTTTTAAAACAGATGATAGCGTGAAAACGGATGCTGGTATCGTACTAGGAGCAGCTTCTTGGAACGGAAAACCATCTCCTGTATTTAAAGAAAGAATTAATCATGCGATTTCCTTATATAAGAACGGAAATATTAAAAAGATTATTTTTACAGGTGGTACAAAGTTCGAGGCAGAGCTTGAGGAAGCGCGTACTGCAAGAGTATATGCAATGAAACAAGGTGTAAAAGAGGAAGATATTTTAATTGAAACAAAATCCCTTTTCACTGAAGAAAATTTAAAGAATGCGAAGGAAGTTGGAATAGAGAACGGAATACGCACATACACGATTGTAAGTGATCCACTTCATATGAAACGAGCAATGAGAATCGCAAAACATATTAATATTGAAGCATATGCTTCACCAACGCCGACATCAGCATATAAAACGTTAGATACAGAAATACCATTCTTCTTTAAAGAATTATTCTCGTATATTGGATATGTAACCTCGTTGCCACTAAAGGCATTGAAGGGGGACTAATAAGAAAAGAACCTATCCTAAAATAGGAACTTTTCTTATTAGTCAAAAACATTGTATTTTTATCGGAATAGTGAAACAATAGAGAGGTAGCTTCATATAATCATAATGACAAAATGAACGGTTTATGAATCGAGCATAAAGGAGATTATAGTATGGCACTCTCATTTGTTGAAACAGAAAAACAATCTTTCATTATTGAACAAATAAATAAATTGATTCCGAATTTCATGGAAAGGGAGCATCGACTAAGTGAATTAGGATCATTTCCGTATGAAAATATAAATGATTTGAAAGATATCGGGTATACGAAATTAACGTTACCGAAGGAATTTGGTGGTAGTGCGATTTCTTTATATGACTTCGTTTTATTTCAAGAAAAAATCGCGGAAGGTTGCGGAGCTACTGCATTATCGATTGGCTGGCATCTTGGTATTGTGAAAGAGCTAGGGGAAAATCGCTCTTGGAATGATGAGATGTTCAAATGGTTTTGCGAAGAAGTGCGTAATGGTGCGCTCTTTAACAGGGCAGCAACAGAACCGAAAACAGGGAGTCCGACGCGTGGCGGTAAACCAGAAACAATAGCGGTTCAACAAGGCGAGAAGTGGGTTATAAATGGAAGGAAAACTTTTACAACAATGGCACCAGTACTTGATTATTTTATTATTTCAGCGAGTATGGAAGGCCAAGAAGAAGTTGGTGAGTTTGTCATTCCAAGAAATACACTCGGTGTATCCATTGAAGAAACGTGGGATAGCGTTGCAATGCGAGGGACTGCTAGTCACGACCTTGTCTTACAAAATGTAGAGTTAGACAACCGCTTTTTTACGGATGTAAAAGGCGGGAAAGTGAAACAAAAGGGTATTGGCTGGTTGCTACATATACCAGCATGTTATTTAGGAATTGCACAATCAGCAAGAAATTATGCAGTTCAGTTTGCGGGATCATACAAACCAAATAGTTTAAACCATTCTATTAGTTTATTACCGAATGTTAGAAGATTAGTTGGAGAATTAGAACTCGAGCTTATGCAAGCTCGCGTCTTTTTATATCAAATTGCGAAAAAATACGATGAGGCAGAAGATAAACTATCACTGCAAGCCGAATTAGCGGCAGTGAAATACGCCGTAACAAATGCGGCAATATCCATAGTGGATAAATCAATGCGCATCGTAGGAGCAAAAAGTTTATCAGAAAAAAATCCGCTTCACCGTTACTATTTAAACGTTAGAGCAGGACTACACAATCCGCCGATGGATGATGCAACACTATCTATGTTGGCGGATGCGGCGTTTCGGTCGTAGTTAAAAATATATTAGTCAAGATTTAGAAGATCCTATTGCAGGATCTTCTTTTTTATAATTGATAGATTTCATATTACTATTTTCAAATTTGAGGTAGTTCTATTAAATTAGTAATCATATTCATTGAAAATTATGCGTAAGAATATAGTAAATGAAGGGAGATATAAAATGAATAAAGTGAAACTAAAAGTATTTAATATAAAGTATGTAATGATATGTATTTTATTCACGATTATATGTATTCTCACTTCATTCTTCATTTCTAGTAATTCAAACGTATTTAAATCGTATTATATTAATCAATTATTAGGAACGAATTCTACTAAAGGTCTTATGTATATGATAGGAAGTGAAAATCGTTATTTTGCAGAAGAATTTCATAAAGAAAAAGGACGAGCGTCTTTGGAATCTTTTTTACTTTCACTTTCTACAAACATTAATGTAAATGACCTCCGCAGTTTATTAACGCGAGAACTTCCAAATATGAATCAATTTTATTCCGAAATATTAATTGCAGGGGAAGGAACAGATTATACGAACATTCCTGAAGAATCAAGCATTCCTTTAGAGAATATTAAAGATAAAGGTACTGCTGTTAAACACCCAAAGAGTGAGAAAGAGAACAACTCAAATACACAAAATAACGGTGAAAATAAAGTTTTTATTTATCATACACATAGTTGGGAGTCGTTTATTCCTCTCATTCCAGGGGCTACTATACCTGATGATGCCTCTAGTACAAATAATGAAGTGAACATTACGTTTGTTGGAAATTATTTAAAACAAAAGTTAGAAGAAAAAGGAATAGGCGTTTCACATGATACGACGAATATGAGAGATTTTCTACGAAATAAAAATTTAAACTGGGCCCAATCTTATAAAGGGTCTCGTCAAATATTACAAGATAAATTAGCACAAGATAAAAATATTATGTTTCCCATTGATCTTCATAGGGATGATGCACGAAAAAATATTACGAAGAAAACGATTAATGGAAAGGATTATGCTCGGCTTTATTTTATTTTAGGACGAGAAAATCCTAACTATGAAAAAAATAAAAAAATAGTAACGGCAATAAATTCATATTTAGATGAGAAGTATTACGGTTTAAGCCGAGGGATTTTTATTAAAGATCGTAAAAGCGGGAATGGAGTATATAATCAAGATCTTTCTCCAAATGCTCTACTTATTGAAATGGGAGGGGTAGATAATACACCAGAAGAACTGTATGCTTCCGTTGACGCATTAGTAGAAGCATTTAGCCACTATTATAATGAAGTAGTTAAGAAAAATAACTAAAATAAAAAAGGAGTGACACCTATTCAGAGTTTCTAGGGGGTTACTCCTTTTTGTAAAATATAAAATCACCAATAGATGTTAGTAGTTAAAAAATCTTTCTTTTCATTCTTCTTTTTATCGTTTTATAGGAGAATACTATGCTTCTTATTTCACCTACTGTATAATAAGAAAAAAGCACGAAAAGAGGTCATCTCATGCTAGAGGTTATTGCAACATGTTTAGAAGATGTGAAACGAATTGAACGAGCTGGTGGGAAGCGAATTGAATTAATTACATCTTATACAGAAGGCGGTTTAACGCCGAGTTATGCATTAATTAAAAAAGCGGTAGAAACAGTACATATACCGATTCACGTTATGATTCGTCCGCATGCGAAGTCTTTTACATATACGGAAGAAGAAATTGAAATGATGAAGGAAGATATTGTAGTTGCTCAGAAATTAGGAGTAGCTGGTGTTGTATTAGGTGTATTAAATGAACGAAATGAAGTGGATGAAAAGAAACTAGCGGATTTATTATCTGTGGTAGACGGGATAAATGTTACATATCACCGTGCAATAGACGACACAGAAAATCCAGTAGAAGCGATGAGAACTTTAAAGAAGTTTCATAAAGTGACTCACGTCTTAACTTCAGGTGGACAAGGAAATATAGTAGAGAATATTCCGGTGCTTACAGAAATGCAAAAGGTAAGTGATGGTCAAATTCAACTTGTTGTTGGAGCTGGCGTGACGAAAGAAAATATAAGGAGATTGCTAGATGAAACTGGAATTTCGCAAGCTCATGTCGGTACAGCGGTAAGAGAAGGAAAATCATGTTTTGCTGACATTGATCTTAATTTAGTACAAGAATTAGTTCGAATCATAAAATAAATGCGTAAGAAAGAGGAGAAACGATGAAGGAAAATACGAAGAAAGAATTATTCTCATGGGCGAAAACGATAGGATTTACCCTTGTATTAATCGCAATTATTCGCGGTGTTTTATTTACACCGTCATTAGTACAAGGCGAATCGATGATGCCCACTTTAGAAAATAACGAACGAGTTCTCGTGAATAAGATTGGTTATAGTATAAGTGGATTAGAACGCTTTGATATTATCGTCTTCCACGGAAAAGAAGGATATGATTTAGTAAAACGAGTAATTGGTTTACCAGGCGATACAGTTGAGTATAAAAATGATGTGTTATATGTAAACGGAAAAGCGATGGAAGAACCATATTTAAAAGAGTTTAAAGAAAAAGCAGCAGGCCGTGTATTAACTCCAGACTTTACGTTAGAACAAATCACAGGAAAAACGAAAGTGCCAGAAGGTCAAGTGTTTGTTTTAGGGGATAATCGTGAAGTTTCTAAAGATGGTCGTATGTTTGGATTTATTTCAGAAGATGAAATTGTCGGAAAAGGACAAGCTGTTTTCTGGCCGTTGAAACAAGTAAGAGCGTTATAAAGAAAGAAGTATGGGAGAAATATTCTTCCATACTTTTTTTATTGGGATTTTTAATTTAATGGTTTTGTAGAAACATGTACTTTGGAAAGTGAACCGTCTCTATTTCTAAAAAAAATTTTATATTTACCTTCAGGAAGCCAATCACTCCAATTTATACTAAATTCACTTATCGCTCGTTCCTCTGGTTGTAAAGCTCCGTCAATCATCCAAGCACCTTTAGCATTATATAAGGTATAACTAAAAGGAGAATCACCTGTATTTTGTACAAGAACGCTTAAGTTATCTCCACTAAAATAGTTGAAATTATAAGTAGTTGATCCGAAAAATGCAACGCCTTCGTTAGTTATGGCATGTTGTTCAATTTGAGAGTCTAGCTTCGTATCTTCATTTGTCGCAAACGTCACATGATAACTTAAACAAAAAGGTAGTATTATGGCAGGAATCACTAGCAACTTTTTCAAAAGAAACACTCCTTATATTTTATTTTGCATATATCATAATAAAATAAATATTTTAAAATGATAATATCCTGATGTAAAAATTTACAAATATACGTAATGATTTACGCTTAATTTAACTTACTGACAAAACATAAAGGTAAAGCAGCTGAAAAATATATTGATAGAATTGAAAGAATATTTTATAATTTTAAATTATATGTTTGTTTCGAAAAACGGAATTTAAGTTCCGAAATTCGGAATAAGAGGGAGATAGAATGAGTATAAATAAAACGGCAGTTAAGACAATGGATATTTTACAGTTGTTTTATGAGCATGAAGAGCTAAGTTTAACAGAAATGGTTCAGCTTACAAGTATGCCGAAAACATCAGTTTATCGTTTAATTGGCTCGTTAGAAGAAATGGAGTTTTTACAAAAAAATGAAAAGGGGAAATATCGTCTAGGAGTCGTTTTTTTACGGTTCGGTCAACTTGTTTCACAAAGACTATCCGTAAGAAATATTGCGATTCCATATATGAAAGAGCTTAGAGATAGTTTAGGGCAGGCAGTTAATTTAATTATTCAAGATGGTAATGACGCGATTTATGTGGAAAAGATGGAAGGCGTTCAGCCTGTACGTGTGTATACGGCGGTTGGAAGACGAGCGCCACTTTATGCCGGTGCATGTCCGAGAATTTTACTATCGTATTTTTCTGAGGAAGAGAAACAGAAATACATAGAGGAAACGGATTTAAAACAATTTGCAGATGGAACAATCGTAGATAAGAAACAATTGTTAGAAGTGTTACAAATGGCGAAAAAGGAAGGACATACCATTAGTTATTCGGAGTTAGAAAATCATACAGCAGCTATAGCAGTGCCCATTTTCGCAAGCGACGGAACGGTTGTAGCAGGCATTAGTATTTCGGGATTAGCAATTGAGTACAGCGAAAGTAACATTCCATATTTTATCGCGAAGGTAAAAGAGACAGCGAATCGCATTTCGAAAGAACTCGGCTTTTTGGCATAGAAAGAGGGAGTAGGATGAAATTTTCTGCGTTAGGGGATCAAGCAATTATTGTTACATTTGGTGAAGGAATTGGAATGGATACTTATGAAAAAGTGCAGCGATTATTTCAAGCGCTGCAGCAACATCCGTTTGTAGGGATGGTTGAATGTGTTCCGTCGTTTACTTCATTAGCTGTTTACTACAATTTGTATGAAGTATGGAAGGAAAATGATAGAAAGATAAG
This sequence comes from Bacillus sp. SSR7, assembly GCF_055902415.1. NCBI lineage: Bacteria > Bacillati > Bacillota > Bacilli > Caryophanales > Bacillaceae > Bacillus > Bacillus sp. SSR7. Next base: position 111,668 of record NZ_JBVVXV010000007.1, read on the forward strand.
ACCGTATGATTACGTATGCCAATATATAACTGGAATGTTCGATACGTATAAGGAAGAGCTGAAACGAGATGTGAAACATATTTCTATACCCGTTTGTTACGGGGGAGAATATGGACCTGATTTAGAAGAGGTGGCACATTATCACGGTTTACAAGTAGAAGATGTCATTCGCATACATAGTGAAACAACGTATTTTGTGTATATGTTAGGTTTTACACCAGGATTCTCGTATTTAGGAGGACTATCAAAAGAACTAGAAACACCTAGAAAAGAAACACCGCGGTTACAAATCTCTCCTGGTTCGGTAGGAATCGGCGGAAATCAAACAGGTATTTATCCACTTGAAACACCGGGTGGATGGAATATTATTGGACGAACACCAATCTCCTTATTTAATCCGGAAGAAAAAACACCAACCTATATTCAAAGTGGTATGTATTTACGATTTATCCCAATAACGAAGGAAGAGTACGCATCACTTGAGGGGGCTAAAGAATGGATGTAGAAGTTTTGCATGCGGGAATGTTTACAACAGTCCAAGATTTAGGACGGTCTCATTACCAACAATACGGCGTACCTGTTGGCGGGGCTATGGATCAAAGTGCACTTCGGATGATCAATATGTTAGTTGGTAATGAAGAAAATGAAGCGGCACTCGAAATGACGATTATGGGACCTAAATTGTTAATAAAGAAAACGACGTTACTCGCGATTGGCGGTGCGGATATGGAACCGTTATTGAATGGGGAGCGTATACCATTATGGCGTCCCATTTTAGTGGAAGAAGGTAGCATGCTTTGCTTTGGAAAAGTGAATAGTGGTTGCAGAGCGTATGTGACTTTTGCAGGTGGTATACATATTGATTGTACGATGGGAAGCAAAAGTACTTACATACGTGCTGCGATTGGTGGTATCGAAGGAAGGATGCTGAAAAAAGGAGATTATTTTCAAATTGGTGAACGATCAGAAATGGCAAATTGTTTCATTCAAGACTTACAAAAGGATGAGCGCATAAAAACAAAATGGGCAATTAGTAGCAGCGTACGACCAAAATATAAGAAAAATCCTAAACTTCGCGTCATAACTGATTTTGAATATGATCAATTTACAGAAGAAAGCAAAAAGGCATTTTTTACGAAAGAGTATAAAGTATCTAATTACGCTGATCGTATGGGTTATAGGGTTGAAGGAGAAATTTTAAATAGAGCCGTTGAAAAAGAGATTTTATCGAGCCCTGTTACATTTGGAACCATTCAAGTTCCTAATGGTGGACAGCCGATTATATTAATGTCAGATAGGCAAACGACAGGTGGCTATCCGAGAATGGGAAATATCATTTCAGTAGATTTACCTCTTCTTGCCCAGCTAAAACCTGGGGACTATGTTTCTTTTGAGAAAATTACGCTTGAAGAAGCGGAACAATTGTACATAGAACAAGAAGTAAATATGAATCTATTAAAGAAATTCATTGTTTTACGAAGCTGAAATTAGGAGGGGAACAGTGTGACTACAATTGATTTAAACTGTGATTTAGGAGAAAGTTTTGGCGCTTATAAAATGGGGAATGATGATAAAATTCTTCCGTTCGTATCCTCTATAAATGTTGCTTGCGGTTTTCATGCAGGTGATCCGTCCGTTATGCGTCAAACAGTTGAAAAGGCAATGCAGCATAACGTAGCGATAGGGGCACACCCAGGTTTTCCAGACTTAATTGGATTTGGTAGAAGGAACATGAACGTTTCAGTAAGTGAAGTATACGATTATGTTTTATATCAAATTGGCGCATTAGACGCATTTGTGAAAGCGGCAGGCGGGAAAATGCTTCATGTGAAACCACACGGTGCTCTATATAATATGGCGGCAACTAATCCGGAAATTGCAGATGCAATCGCAAAGGCAATGTATCATATGAATCCAAATCTATTACTTTACGGATTAGCAAATAGCGAGGCGTTTATACAGGCTGCGGAAAAATACAATATAACTCTTGTACAAGAAGCTTTTGCAGATCGTACGTATAAGCAAGATGGAACATTAACGAGTCGTACGGAAGAAAATGCGCTTATAAAAAATGAAGAAGAAGCGATAAAGCAAGTGCTTCAAATGGTGAAAGAAGGCTATGTAAATTCGGTGAATGGAGAGAAAGTAGCCGTTCAGGCGCAGACGATTTGTTTACACGGTGATGGAGAAAAAGCAGTACAATTTGCGGGAGTAATATACAGAACATTCGAACATAATGGTATTGCTATTTGTGCACCGGAATAAAAAAATGAGGGGAAGTGTTGGAATTGGTGAAATTAATTGGGATATTATTAGTTGCAGTAGGCTTTTTATTTAGATTAAATACACTGTTAGTCGTTATGGTTGCAGGTATTGTTACGGGGATGGTTTCAGGATTAAGTTTTTATGATGTGATCAGCATGTTCGGTAAATTTTTCATAGAAAATAGATATATGTCTATGCCTATCATACTAACTTTACCGGTAATCGGAATTTTAGAGCGTTACGGTTTGAAAGAAAGAGCAGAAGCGCTTATAACGAAATCAAAAGGCGCAACAACTGGAAGAGTATTAATGTCATATTTTACGATAAGAGAATCATCAGCAGCACTAGGTCTTAATATTGGTGGTCATGCACAAACGGTAAGGCCGCTCGTTGCACCGATGGCAGAAGGGGCTGCACAAGGTAAATACGGTAAGCTACCTGAAAAGTTAAGAGAAAAAATTAAAGCAAATGCAGCGGCTGCGGAAAATACAGCTTGGTTTTTCGGAGAAGATATTTTTATCGCAACTGGTGCTATTTTATTAATGAAAGGGTTCTTCGATTCAGTAGGTATGCATGTCGGTGTATGGGATATGGCGCTTTGGGGTATTCCAACTGCAATATCTGCACTTATTGTAAGCTGGATCAGATTTAGAAGGTTTGATAAATATATAGCAAAAACGATGGAAGCAAAAGAAAAAGAAGAGAAGGAGGCAATATAACATGAACATCATCACAATGGATACAATCTATTACGTATTAGGTATAATTGTTGCCTTTATCGCTGTTCGTATTGCGTTTGATCGTGAGCATCCAAACCGATTTGGTTCTAGTTTATTTTGGGCGTTGTTTGCAGTTACATTTTTATTTGGAAATGTAATCCCTTCGTTTTACGTTGGTTGTATTGTACTCGCTATGGTTGTGTTAGCTTCACTAAATAAAGTAACAAAATCAGAGGAGAAAGAAGTTCCAGTACAAGAACGTGTAAAACATGCGGAGAAATTAAAAAATAAAATCTTTATGCCTGCACTATTAATTCCTATTTTTACAATTATCGGTACGTTAACGTTAGGAAAAATAAAATGGGGAAATGTTTCCCTTGTTGATCCAGATAAAGTAACATTAGTTGCATTGGCACTAGGAGCATTACTTGCATTCGTTGCGGCAATGCGAATTACAAAATCAAAAATAACAACGCCTGTACAAGAAGGAAGCAGACTATTGCAAGCTGTCGGTTGGGCTGTTATTTTACCACAAATGTTAGCAGCTCTTGGCGGTATTTTCGCGAAGTCTGGCGTTGGACAAGTCGTTTCAGATCTAGTTGGACAAGTATTACCGACAGAGTATCCGTTCGTTGCTGTTATGGCGTACTGTTTAGGAATGATGCTCTTCACAGTCGTAATGGGAAATGCTTTCGCAGCGTTTGCTGTTATTACTGGCGGAATTGGCTTACCTTTAATTGTGCAAATGCACGGCGGGAATCCAGCGATTATGGCAGCGCTCGGTATGTTTGCTGGATATTGCGGAACGCTACTTACGCCAATGGCAGCAAACTTTAATATCGTTCCGGCAATGCTTTTAGAACTAAAAGATAAAAATGCCGTTATTAAAGCACAAGTACCAATTGCTCTTTCAATCTTTATCATAAATATGTTTATTATGTACGGCTTAGTATATCGTTTCTAATAGGAGGATAAAACTATGAAAACAGTATTATTAACAGGATTCGATCCGTTCGGCGGAGAAAGCATTAATCCAGCTTGGGAAGTCGCAAAAAGTTTGCATGAAAAAACAATTGGAGAATACAAGATTATTAGTAAACAAGTACCGACCGTATTTCATAAATCAATCAGCACATTAAAAGAGTATATAGAACAACTAAACCCTGAAATAATTATATGCATCGGACAGGCTGGGGGCAGACCAGATATTACGATAGAACGTGTCGCAATTAATATTGATGATGCAAGAATTGCTGACAATGAAGGGAATCAGCCAGTAGATGTACCAGTTGTAGAAGAAGGACCAGCTGCTCATTGGTCTACGCTTCCGATGAAAGCAATTGTAAAAAGGCTACAAGCAGAGGGTATACCAGCTTCCGTTTCACAAACAGCAGGTACATTTGTTTGTAATCATATATTCTACGGTCTCATGCATGAACTAGAGAGCCATGATAAGAAAATAAAAGGCGGATTTGTTCATATTCCGTTTTTACCAGAGCAAGCGAGCAAATATCCAGGTCAACCAAGTATGTCACTTTCTACTATTCGTAAAGGGATAGAATTGGCGATTGAGATTACGACGACAGTTGAGGTCGATATTGTAGAAATTGGGGGTACGACGCATTAAGTAAGATTCTGAAGTAGTACCGAAGTGCGTATGTAGTTGTTATTTTTGTTTGGAAGAAGCGGATATCGTTAACTTGATAATGATAGGGTACATTGCATATTTTAAATTCTCCCATTTTCATGTATAATTATTCTAAAAATTAGAATTTTTAGAATCGGGGGTGGATATCTTGAAAAGTTTTGGTATGTTAGTATTCTCTACTGTGCTTTCAGCGGGGCTATTATATTATAATGCTCAATCTTTTTATAATAGGTTTACTTCTGGAAATACATATTACTGGGGAAACGGTATCCTAGCAGTTATCTTCCTTGTATTCCTGTACAATAACGCAAAAGATATCATCAAGAAAAACTATATAAAATAAGGAAGTTTAAAGAGTTCTTTATACAAAGACAACACCTCCTGTAAACAACTGGTATAATAAGAATAGGAAAATACATAGAGGTGATTTTTGTGCAACAATTTGAAGAAGTACGTTCAATTTTAGAAAAAGCGAAGAAAATTACAGTATTAACAGGTGCTGGTGCAAGTACGGAAAGTGGTATCCCAGATTTTCGTTCAGCAAATGGACTGTATGCTGATGCGAATGTAGAGATGTATTTATCAAGAGGATATTATAATAGAAGTCCGAAAGAATTTTGGAAGCATTATAAAGAAATATTTCAAATCAATACGTTTCATCAATATAAGCCAAATCGTGGACATCGCTTTTTAGCTGAATTAGAAGAACAAGGGAAAGATATTACGATTTTAACGCAAAATATTGACGGTTTACATCAAGTAGGTGGTAGTAAACATGTCATTGATTTACATGGAACACTGCAAACAGCACATTGTCCAAAGTGTAAAGCGAGATATGATTTACAGTACATGATTGATCATGAAGTGCCGCGCTGCGAAAAATGTAATTTCATTTTAAATCCAGACGTTGTTTTATACGGAGATACATTGCCGCAATATCAAAATGCGGTCAAACGTTTATATGAAACAGATGTGCTTATCGTTATGGGAACGTCATTAAAAGTACAGCCTGTTGCTTCATTCCCGCAAATTGCAAAGAGGGAAGTAGGAGCAACAACCATCTTAGTAAATGAAGAGTTAACAGGACAAGAATATAACTTTGACTTTGTTTTTCAAAATAAGATTGGTAAATTTGTTGAGGGATTGTCTTCAAGGAAATAAGTTATCGAAAAAACTGAGGTGTCTGCCTCAGTTTTTTATTTGAGTAATCATTATGTTAAGCAACATGAAAACAGGTCGATAATGTAGTAACCACATCCCTATAACTCATAAAAAAGTGTTTCGTAGGTAAAATGGCAGAGTAAGAAGTAATATTATCTTTAGTGAATACACAATCGTCATACAGTAAGCTAATATGTAGCTGTTGTAAAGGCTCTATTTGATTTTGTTTTAAGTATAAAACTAAGTCATTATAAAGTTGTGTACTATACTCACTTATAGACTACTCTAATGAAAGCTGACCTGCTATGCTAGTCCACCATACTTTAAAACTACATATTAATCCTTTGAATGATTCTTCATTACATAAATCAGCATTAAAAAGATTCTCATAAAAAGTATGATTTTCATCATAAAAAATTTGTGAATCATACTTGTCATTAGCAATTTGTTTGCGAAGTGAAAGCCATAATTCTTTGAAATTCGCTTCAAAGTTAGTAGAGAAATTGAATTGTCTTGCTATGTAAGGAAATCTTAAATTTTCTTTTTTCTCTTTTTGGTTGAGATACATATTTTGAATATAAATCATAAAGTTTAAACAATGTGACGCATTAGTATATATTGTAAATGAATCTGTCATTTCCTGTTCTCCTTAGTAATGTCTTTTGTTATTAGTATACAAATAAATGTAAATGAATGGTGTGAAAAAACAATGGAATAAAATCTTTCTTTTAGAATAACATTCATGTTATTCCTTAATAAGGGAATGGTAATAAATAGGATATAAAATCAAAAAACTGAAAATTAAATCTTTTATTTCTTTTATAATTAATATAAAATTCTATATATATCATATAAATAAATTTGGTACATAATGATTTTCCGTAGAAATGTTAATAGAATGAAGCGAGGGAGCGAAATGAGACAGAAAAAGGAGCAGAAGAAACAATCGAAAAAGAAAAAGACTCATATTCCTTTTCGGTTAAATGTACTATTTTTTATCGTCTTTCTTTTATTTTCAGCTATTATAATTCAATTAGGTAAAGTACAGATCATTGATGGAGAAACGTATAGAAATGAAGTGAACAAAAAGGAAGATGTAACGGTAAGTACACCTGTTCCTAGAGGGAAAATGTTTGATCGACAAGGTCAGGTGATTGTAAATAACAAACCACTACGAACCGTTACATATACAAAAATGAAAGGAGTAGACTCGAAAGAAGTTTTACAAGTAGCAAGACAATTAGCCCAGTTAATTGAAATGTCGCCGGATGATATAGATAAGTTAACAGAAACAGATAAAAAAGATTTTTGGATGCAGTTAAATGAAAAGCGGGCAGCAGCAAAAGTAACGAAAGAAGATGAGAGTAAATTTAGGAAGCAGGAGATAGAAGGGAAAGAATTAGATAAAAAAGTGGAAGAGTTACGTAGGGAAAGAATTACACAAGAAGAATTAAGCGAACTTTCAAAAGAGGATTTAGAAGTACTAGCAATTAAAAGCAAAATGAATGCGGGATATAAAATGACACCGCAAATCGTTAAAAAAGATGTAAGTCAAAATGAATATGCAGTCGTAAGTGAAAGATTGGCAAGCTTGCCTGGAGTAGATACGACAGTAGACTGGGAACGTGAATACCCAAATGATAAAATACTTCGTTCTATCCTTGGTAGCGTTTCTACTGAAAATGAAGGATTGCCAAGAGAACAATTAGATTATTACTTAGTACGTGATTATAACAGAAATGATCGTATTGGTAAGAGTTACATTGAAAAACAATATGAAGATGCACTCCATGGAACGAAAGAACAGACTAGAAGTATTACAGATAAAACAGGAAATGTGATTCGAAATGAAAAAGTGACCGAAGGAAAAAGTGGAAATAATTTAATGTTAACAGTGGATATGGAGTTACAGAAAAAAGTAGAGGAAAGTCTTGAAAAGAATTTACGAGCATTTCATTCTGCAGAGCCGATGATGGATCGTGCATTCGTTGTAATGATGAATCCGAAAAACGGTCAAATTTTATCGATGGCAGGAAAGAAAATTGTAAATAAAGATGGCGGGATGCAAATAGAAGACTACGCGTTAGGAACGATGACAAGTTCTTATGAGTTAGGGTCCACTGTGAAAGGGGCTACATTATTAGCTGGTTATCAAACTGACACAATTAAGCCGTATACGCATTTCTTTGATGCACCCATGTATTTTAAAGGAAGTTCTAAGCCAAAGAAATCGTGGAAAGAATTTGGTGATATTGATGATTTAAGAGCTTTACAAGTTTCATCGAATGTTTACATGTTTAATACAGCATTAAAAATGGCAGGTATAAATTATGTGCCAAACAGTCCATTAGATATTAAACGAGAGACATTTAATACAATGCGCTACTATTTTAGACAATTTGGCTTAGGTGTACCAACAGGTATTGACTTGCCGAATGAATCGATTGGTCAAATGGGTAAAACGGATAACATACCTGGTTTTTTACTTGATTATGCGATTGGACAATACGATACATATACGCCGCTTCAACTTGCTCAATATATGTCAACAATTGCAAACGGCGGTTATCGAATGAAACCGCAAATTGTGCAAGAAGTGAGAGAGCAACCACATAGACCAGAGGATGTTGGAAAAGTTATTCGGTCTATTGAACCAGTCATTTTAAATCGAGTGGATATGAACACATCATACATTAATCATGTAAAAGAAGGGTTTAGAAGGGTTTTTCAAGAGAATGACGGAACTGGTACTGCAACGTTTAAAGGATTACCATATAAACCAGCTGGAAAAACAGGAACAGCTGAAACCGTATATGGTGGGGAAAGTGAAATTGGAAGAGATGAAAATAATAATAGAAAAAAATGTTATAATTTAACTCTTGCCGGTTATGCACCATATGATGCTGATCCAGAAGTAGCTTTTTCAGTTGTTGTACCATGGGTAAATGATGACAAATCAGGAATTAATTCCGCGATTGGTAAAGAGATTTTGGATGCGTATTTTGAATTGAAAACGAAAAGATCGGGTGGAAATCCAGTCCCAGTAGAGCAGCCGAACAAGGCACAGTAAAAATAATATCACTGCATTGAGACTTATGGTGCAGTGATATATTTTTTGATTTAAAAAGCGTTTGAATAAGGTGGGAATGGATATGAAACAAGAGATTAAGAGAGGTTGGGGGAAATACATACTCTTCGTGTTTGTTTTGGTCGTAGCCTATCATTCTTTTACTTTATGTAAAGTGGAAGGGAAATCGATGCAACCGACTTTATATGAAGAAGACTACGTATTTGTAAATAAAGCAGCCGTACACTTTTCCGATTTAGAGCATGGAGAAATTGTCATTATAAAGGAAGAGGATGAATCAAAATATTATGTGAAACGAGTAATAGGACTTCCTGGTGACGTAATTAACATAACGAATGGATCCGTATATGTGAATGATAAAAAACAAGAAGAACCGTATACAAATAAAGATTTGTTCAATAATACGCAAGTGTTTTATAACTTTCAAAAGACAAAAATCCCGCCAAATAAGTTATTTGTAATGGGAGATAATCGTGGACTTAGTAGAGATAGTCGAAACGGCTTAGGATATATTGAAGAAGATAATATAATAGGAAAAGTGGAATTTGTATATTATCCTTTTTCCAAAATGAAGATTATCAAATAAGTGGGGAGTTACAAAAACCCACTTATTAACGTTTCACTTTACTCCGCTATTTGCCGGGCAGTAAGACCCCCACTTCAAAGTTCAGCGAAAACAAAGAAGTTAGGTGGGGGGGCGGGCTGTCCATAAAAGCCCGATTGGTGAGGGCTAATAATCCGTGGGGATGAATCCCTCACTGATTAAAGTTTCACTTTATCTTTTTTAAAAAACCTTTTGGGTTAAATGATATGAAAAACTTATGCTTAGATTCATCGATTATGAAATTATTATTTTTGGCTAAAAATTCTTCCACAGCTTCCATTGGACCAGGTCCCCAATCGGGAGAAACAGGATTTCCATTAATAGATGTATCTTCAACAATAATATAACTACCTTTAGTAACGATAGATTTATAAAGCAACAATTCTTTTGCTACATGCTCTTTACTATGATCAGAATCTAAAATAACTAAAATTACATCATTAGGTTTGCGCATACTTAATATTGTTTGCACAGCGGTTACTGAAACAGAGGAAGCTGTTACATACGTAATGCGATCATGGGATGGCCGATTTGGTTGTGGAAATATATCAATAGTAAGAACGTGACCTTTTCCAATTAAATCTAATATAGAAGCTAAATATAGTGCGCTACCACCATAACAAGTGCCACATTCAATAATTAAATCGGGTTTTAATTCGTAAATCATTTCTTGATACAAAAATAGATCAGAAGGAAGTTTGAGAATGGGGACTCCAAGCCAATGTGTATCATATAACCAGACTCGACTATCGTAAAATTGTTTTAAAAATTCGCTGCTTATGTTATCGATTTTGAACACTCCTTTCTGAAACGAAAGTTGTACAATATATTATGTGAAATATAATTGTAAGGAGAATGTTTTTTAATAAAAATGAGCAAAATATCTCATTAAAAACCAATTGTTTGTATAATAAAAAACCTTTTGCAGGAAGTTACAGTTTTAATCTGTAAATGAAGGGAAAAGGAAAGGAGATGAACATATGTATAAGTACACAATTTGTTTCATTAGAAAGGGAAATAAAATACTCTTATTGAATAGAAACAAAAAGCCGAATATGGGAATGTGGAATGGTGTTGGTGGAAAAATTGAAGATAATGAAACGCCATATGAAGGAATAATTAGAGAAACGCTTGAGGAAACAGGCATAGATCTTCCACGTGTAACGTATAAAGGGAATGTAGTTTTTAAAAGCAAGGACGAGCCGCTAGGTAGTGAAGGAATGTACGTATTCCTTGCTGACCTGCCAGCTGGAGTACATATGGACACGCCATTAAGTACGGTGGAAGGATTATTAGAATGGAAAGAAATTGATTGGATATTAAATAAGGATAATAGAGGTATAGTTAGCAATTTACCAAAATATTTACCGATAGTATTAACAGAAGAAAATAAGTTAGAGCATATATTCACATATGATAACCGGAATATTATTAATTACACAGCTTCATTTTTGACAGAAGATGATGTAAACAAACGGTATATAAAAAGATCAATTTCATACTCTAATTGATAAAATATTTTAAAGAGCAATCAGTATTTTTATGCTGATTGCTTTCATTATATATGTGAGGTGATGATATGTTCCAGAAATACAATTCATTGGTCATAATCGTCATATGTACGATGTTCCTTTTTGTAGCCTGTTCTAAAAGTGATACAGAACTTAAAGACATTCAAAAAGTAGATTACCTCGTATCCTATTCAAATGCAATGAAAGCCGGTGGTTACATATATGCATATGATAAGAAAGGAAATGAGATTAGTAAAATAGAAGTAGATGGCCAAAGTATAATGAGTAATGCAAAAGGTGGGGAGGGGTACTACTTCTCATCAAATAGAAATAACAATCATTATGTAATTGATAAGACTGGTAAGATGCAAGAAATCAATAGACCGAAACAATTAAAAGATGTAAACGCAGGGGCATATTTCATCCATGCGGAGCAAGGATATGTATATTATGATGTGAACATTGGGCTGGTAGACGAAAAGAAAGGATATACAAGTGAACTCGTATATTGGAAAGAGAATGATAAAAGGCAAGAAAGTGTAGAACTGAAGGGGACAATTCAAGGAGCGCATATTATTGAGAATCATATATACGCCTTTTCACAAACGCTAGACAAAGTATATATTTCAGAAATAGATTTGATCACAAATAAAAAAACAAACGAATTTGAAATTCCTAATGAAAATGTGTATTTTGCACCAACTGCTCAAAAAATAATGTTTCAAAAGTATAAAGATAAATTATTATTCGTACTAAGTGATAATGTAAATCAAAAGTTACCACCTAAATTAATTATGGTAAATATGAAGACTAGAGTAGTAGAAAAAGAAATGATATTAGACGAAAAACAATTCATACCTGTTCTTCTGCAGGTGATTGATAATAAGGTGTATGTTTTAAATCATGATGAGAAAATGAAAGAGTTAGATGAGAATTTGAACATCATAGGTACATATTCATTACAAAGTGACAAAAATACAAAAATCAATAGAGAGGGCAAAGGGATTTCTGATATACAAGTACATGGTAATAAGGTGTATATCTTATACAAAGATATGAATCCAAAGAGTAAAACGAAACAATTGATAGCTGAAATTGAAGGGTATGATCTGTTAACTGGAGCTAGTATTGAAAAGACTACGTTAAAATTAGATGAAAAATGGGATGATATTACTTTTCTCGTATTGAAAGAGTAAATAAAATGATATGAAGGAGATAACTTAAATTAGGGCACTCAAAGCGAGGAAGAACTAAATAAAGCTTTCGAGGCAGCTAAAGCAATCCTAGAAATAGAGGGTATGGCCAGCATAAAAAAATAGCTAAATTTGTAAAAGGAAAGTTAGCTGGAAAGATAACGTACGAGCAGCCTATTACATTAGCTGATGCGATTGCAAGACGTGGACGTACTTAACAATCTAGAAACCACCACAAAATTTTTAAAAATAAACGGGGAAAAAGAGATGGTAGACCCATCTCTCAGGCTGTAGAAAAACTATTTTTGTAGAGTTCGGATACTAAAAAATAGTTTGTCTCTTGTTTTACCGAGAATTTATCCAACAATATATATACGTAGTACGTTCTATGCTACAATTTACTATAAGTGAGGAAGGAAGGTGTCTTATGAAAATATCCGTTTATGTTGCAAGTGCATTTAGCAAGGATCATAAAGGCGGAAATAAAGCAGGAGTGGTATTTATGGAGAATACATTGACCACTACTCAAAAAATGGCAATAGCCAAACAACTGGGCTATGCGGAAACCGCATTTATATCAGAATCTGAAGTTGCTGATTATAAAATTGAGTATTTTACACCAAAAGAGGAAGTTGATTTATGTGGTCATGCCACAATTGGCTCTTTCGCGATACTGATGCATGTAAATAAACTTTTCAAGAATCGCTATACGATTGAAACGAACAGCGGTGTTCTTACTATTACCATAAAAGATGACATCATATTCATGGAACAAAATGAACCGATATTCTATGATGTTATATCTTCAAATGAGTTTATCGACTGCTTTGACATTGAAGATATAGACAATACATACCCAATTCAAATTGTCTCTACGGGCTTAAAAGATATTTTAATTCCTATAAAAAGCGAAACACAATTACATACACTGCAACCTAATTTTGAAAAAATTAAAGAAATTAGCGAGTATTATAATGTTGTCGGGATGCACCTATATACTTTTAATGACAATCGAATAATATGCAGAAACTTTGCTCCACTATATGATATCAACGAAGAAGCAGCCACTGGAACTTCAAACGGTGCATTAGCTTGCTACCTTTATGAACAGCGCTACCTACAAAAAGAAGTCTATGTATTTGAACAAGGTTATTCTTTACACTCGCCTTCTGAAATATTAGTTAAATTAGCAACCGATAGCAAGAATAAAATAGAAAAAGTTTATGTTGGTGGTAAAGGCTATTACTGTGAAACGAAGTGTTTAAATATAGAAAATATTGAGTGAAAAAAAGAGATGGTAGATCCATCTCTTTTTCATATGCTTAATGATTAACTGCGAATCGCCTTAATCAGAAAACGATGTTGCGTCACATCAAAATACCCTTTTTGTAAGATGACTTCATGTATACGATATAATTCCTCATAATACCTTTCGACAGTAAAATTAGGAATTTGCCACTGAATCGCTTTTAAATAATAGACAATCGCACCAATGTCGTAAAAGCGTTGAAAAGGGAACTCTTCTTTTTCTTCTAAAATAGTAAATCCATTTTCCTTTAACTCACTACATGCTGTTTCAAGAGACCAACTTGCAAATTCGTTATTAAGCGGTGCGTTAAACTGCTCATTTAGTTCCGCACAATCAAGACCACCAACTTGTTGTGTAAGGAAAATTCCATTTGGAGAAAGGGTTCTGTTTACCTCAGAGGCAGCATATGCTTCATGTTGATTTAGGATTAAATCAAACTGCCCATCTTGAAATGGTAATGCAGTATCATCAGTTACTTCTAAAACAGTAACTCCTAAAGGCTCTAATTTGTTTCGAGCAATTGGCACATTTGGAGCATAACCCTCAGTCGCATAAATATTTGACGGGTACGGTTGTAACATAGATAAAAACTCTCCGCCGCCAGTTCCCATATCCAGCATTGATTCTGCACGTTGCATAAGCTGGAAAGCGGTGCTGCCGTATGACCACGATAAAGGATCGCTCTTCATTCGACCCGTTTCTGAAATGAAAGAAAAATCCCAGCCACTAAAATTTGTATTGGCGCTTTCTAATAAAGTTAAAAATAATGGATCACGTTTCATAATTTTGTCCTCCTGTTTTTCAATGAATAATATGATGAGAAAAGAAAAAAGGAGGACCTCTTATGAATGAGAAGCGGTTTTATGTTTCGTGTTCGAATAGATTCATATAGATTCGCTCCTTGTGAGAATGGTTATTTATATATTCGGCATTATAGAGTGAAAATCCTTTGAACTTACATGGGAAGGTGTTGTTTAATGAAGAACTGGATGGAGTTTACAGACAAAGAGGATGATCGAATTTGGAACAATTTATATAGTGAACTTGAGTTTTCGCCAAGTGTTTCTACATTTCCATCATTTAAGGTGCCAAGTCCTTTTATTACATATAATATTTCTCATTACTTTGGAGAATCGGTAGATTTAGATGTGTATGAAGATTTGGAAGATAAAGCGTTACAAGTGTTTAAGGAAAATACAGCATCGAATGAATATATAATGGCACTAGATTGGCAACATGAGTGTTATTGGGTGAATCCTCACTTAGAGTTGGAAAGAAATGAATTTGATGAGTGGATTATACCAATATTTCCGAATGGAGATTACTACTTTTTTATTCAGAAGGACTTTAAGTGGGGTTATTTAGGTCATCCTTGGGAGAAGAGTATAACGATATTTGGAAAAGGACTAATAGAAAGTTTTGAACGAAATAAGCCGGAAATGTTTCAAAATATTTTAAGGCAAGGATAATGTTTGGGAGAGAAAAAGTCCTTATACTTCATTTTTGAAGTATAAGGACTTTTTATTTAAAATACTCAAAAAGAAAAATCTTGTGGTAAAGTACCATTTTTAATAATCGTTCGTAACCCATGTTTTATAATCCAAGAATTAACAGGATGCTGTTTATCACGCAATTGCTGCAACCATTGAAAAACAAGTTCTTTATCTTCTTTCGTAATATCATTAATATGATTGGCTACAGATTTTTGAACATATTTAGAAGGGTCATTCATTAAAGGCTCAAGAAGCTGTAAATTGTACTTAAAGTCACCTTTCAGAGCTCCTATTTTTTTAGCCCAAGGAAGCCTTGGTCTTGTACCTTCAGAAACTAATCTTCTAATGTGGCTGTCCTCGTCATGAATCCACTGTTGTAATATATTTAGTGTGTCTTCATGGTATGTTTCAAGAAAAGGCCGAATGGCATATTCAGCAGTATTCCGTTTCGTTATTTCATACATGGCGTTGAATGAGGTTTCAAAGTCGTTAAGCCCATATTTTTCAACGTATTTTGCAATAGGCATGTACATATATCCATTTGTAAATGTGCCTACTTCTGTTGTATTCTCTGGCCCCAATGTTTTCAGTAATATATGTATGGCTGCATTAAAATCTTTTTGTAAAGTATTGTGTAATTCATCTGCAATTACTTCAATACGCTGCTTTAACTCTAAATTTTTAACTTTACATGTTACGGAAGATACAAAGTTTCTTTTAGAGAAAGTAGGATCGTGTTTACAAATAGAATCAGCCATTTTTTCTGCAAATTCTTCGTTAAACAAAAATTTTAACGGAACATATTTACTCATTTTTTCACCTCGGTGGTCAAATAAAAACAATCTTTATTTTTTAATCGACAACCCATAAACTAAAGTCTCACTCGGAGTCGTAATACTAAAACCAGTCGTCTTATAATCAAGTTTCACCGTATCACCAGTGTAGTCTTTCGTAAATGAATCCATTTGTACGGTAAAATTAGCATCTTCATATACAACGTCATCTGCGTTATATGTATCCCAAATTAAATCGACATCAACGAAAATACTACAAGAGTTTGTCATTATCCCTCTAATGCGAATGATCTTTTTGTCTTCACGTTCTAATCTATGTATAGCTGTTTTTGCTTCATCAGTAATGCGAATGTTCATGGTATCCCAACCTTTATTTATATTTCTTCTATTATGGCAAAAACAGGAGCAATAGGGAAGCAAAGAGGTTTGGAACAAAAAACGAGCAAACAAATTTGTTTGCTCATTTCACTTTATTTTAGTTCACATTTATCAAGTGGAATCACTTTCGTTTTTTTCGTAAATTTATATCCTAACCAAAGTACTAAGAAGAGTGGTAAACCGATGTACGAAACGAGTACACCATTCCAATCGATTGATTCGCCCATAAATGCGCCGTAGTTTTGTCCTAAAATTACGATAATACAAAGCGTAAATGCGAAGAGTGGACCGAATGGGAACCATTTTGCTCTATAAGGTAAGTCATTTAAATCTTTTCCTTGTGCAATATATGCTTTACGGAAACGGTAATGACTAATTGCGATTCCAACCCAAGCGATAAAGCCAGACATTCCTGATGCATTTAATAACCAAATGTATACAACACCGTCACCGAATAGAGAAGCAATGAAAGCGATACTACCGACAATTGATGTTACGATTAATGCGTTAACAGGTACGCCGCGGCTATCTAATTTACCAAGAAACTTTGGTGCTTTCCCTTGGCGAGCTAAGTCCCAAAGCATACGAGTTGATGCATACATACCAGAGTTACCAGCAGAAAGTACTGCCGTTAAAATAACAGCGTTCATAACAGAAGCAGCAAAGGCAACGCCTGCTTTTTCAAAAATAAGTGTAAATGGACTTACTGTTACATCACTTGCGGCAAGGCTTTCAGTTGTATAAGGAATTAATAAACCGATAACGAGAATCGCAAGGATATAGAATAAGAGAATACGCCAAAAGATCGAACGAATTGCTTTCGGAATATTACGCTCTGGATCAGATGTTTCACCAGCAGCTACACCTAATAATTCTGTTCCTTGGAATGAGAAACCAGCTGCCATAAATACACCGATAATTGCCATGATACCACCGTTAAATGGTGCATCTGCAACAGTGAAGTTTTTGAAGCCAACAGTTTCGCCACCCATAATTCCGAAAATCATCATAAAGCCGACAATTAAAAAGATAATAATAGTAACTACTTTAATAAGTGCGAACCAATATTCAGATTCACCAAACCCTTTAACAGATAAGTAGTTTAAAAGGAAAATAATAGCTAAACATAATCCGCTCCAAATGAGGGAAGGAGTATTTGGAAACCAAAATTTCATAATTAATGTTACAGCCGCTAGTTCAGCAGCGATAGTAATTGCCCAGTTATACCAATAGTTCCATCCAAGTGCAAACCCAAGTGATGGATCAACAAATTTTGTTGCGTACGTGCTAAAAGATCCAGTAACAGGCATATAAGCTGCGAGTTCAGCTAGGCTTGTCATTAAAAAGTAAACCATAATTCCAATTGCGGCGTATGCAATTAATGCGCCACCAGGTCCAGCTGAATGGATGACACCACCGCTGGCAAGAAATAGTCCGGTACCAATTGTACCGCCGAGAGAAATCATCGTAAGGTGCCGAGATTTTAGACCGCGTCTTAATTCACCTTTTCCTTTTGTAGTTTCTGTTTTAGAGGTAGCTTGATTCGTTGCGCTATTCATGTTCAACACTCCTTTTCTTGTAAGATAGGAAGGAGCGGGGGAGAAAAATACAAAAAACCGCCAAAGGAATTTGGCGGAACGTTTCACAAATAACCACCCCATCATACCCTTCCGTTAAGATAGCACCCCACGTTTACACGGTAATTTTGTAAACGTGACAGTTCTGTTCCTTTCGGAGACAGCCCCAGCTCATATTTCCAGAGAAGAAATAGAAACTTCGGCAACTTTTCCTTTCAAACGGAGTCGGTGACATTCTCTGTGTCTCGTCCGTTTTACTCTTAAAAGTCGCAACCTCTACCTCATCGGATTGATGAGGATTTGATATATTGCTAAGATTTTTAATATATGGCAATTGTAATGACTTTCTGAATATATTGCAAGATTTTTTGTTAGGAAAAGTCAAAAAATATCGGTTATTGTTTAGGAAACGCTTGCTAAACTCCGTCCGAACCTACTGTTATGTAAAAAAAAACAAAGAAATAAATTGTTATACAAATGTTTCGCAAAAAATATTAAAAAACCCTTCAAAAATAAAAGAAAATTCAGAAAATATAATTCGACATTCATAATAAAGTCATATTTTTTGTTATAATTAAAGTAAAGCTTAAGTAAAAAGGGGAAATCAATATGAAATTAGAAACAGAAAGACTCTATATAGTGCCGTGTACAGAAGAAAGGATGCACGTCGCTAACGAGCAAGGATTTAATAGTGGTCCACATATTGTAGGGCATGTAGAAACTGTAAAACAAGATGTGGCTTTATTACCTTGGGGGGCGTGGTATGTTATTCGAAAAGAAGATGACATCGTTCTAGGTGATATAGGGTTTAAAGGGAAACCGAACGAGAAACATACAGTAGAAGTTGGTTACGGTTTTATTGAGAAATATTGGAATAAAGGGTATGCGACAGAAGCTGTAAGAGAATTAATAAATTGGGCTTTTCAAACAGGACAGGTAGAAACGATTATTGCAGAGACACTTCTTGATAATATTAGCTCGATTCGTGTATTAGAGAAATTACATATGAAAAGAGTGGGTACTACAGAAACAATGATTAATTGGAAATTAGAAAAATAAAAAATACCGCTCGAAGTATATCGGGCGGTATTTTTTTCGTTAAGGTAGCATTTGCTTTTGATCATTCGGATATCCGGTGGTCGATGCGTTAGAACGATTAGAATGATTGCGAACAGCAATGAAAATAGAAATAATAACGACAAGACCAATTGCCACGTAAGAAAGTGAAATAATCGTTGGATCCACTTTAAATGTAGTAAGTAGTGTACGAATGTTTGTAAAGATAATAAGGCCACCAACTAATACGCCAAGTAAATGAGAAGGAACGATGCGCACTAACCATGCAGCGATTGGAGCTGCGACAATACCGCCAAGCATTAACGAAAATACCCAAACCCAACTTACTTGTTCCCAGCCGAGTGAGATGAAGAAACCAATTGTTGCAGCGAGTGAGACAGGAAACTCACTCGTATCTACAGATCCGATAACTTTTCTAGCTTCATTTCCTCTTGCTAAAAGTACAGGTGTCGTAATCGGACCCCAGCCACCACCACCAGTTGAATCAACGAATCCAGCAAATAAGCCAAGCGGAACAAGTTGTTTAGCCGACATACGTTTATTTGAAGTAACAACTTGTTTTTGAATAATGAATCGTAATAAAATATAAACCCCTAAAGTAAATAAAAATACAGAAATGTATGGTTTAATGACATCCCCAGGTAAATTGCTTAAAAAACATGCCCCAACAAATGCGCCAATTGCTCCTGGTAATGTAAGCCTGGAAACGGTATATTTATCAACGTTTCCAAATTTGATGTGAGATGCACCAGAAGCGGCGGTTGTAACGACTTCAGCTAAATGAACAGAAGCGGAAGCTACAGCCGGTGCGATACCAAACATTAATAATAGTGAGGTAGATGTTACCCCATACGCCATTCCAAGTGCTCCATCAATCAATTGAGCGAAAAATCCAATAATAGCAAAGACAATTAATTTCTGCATAAATTATCCCCCTGTAATAATAAATGAAAAAGGCACTTTTCCCGTATGAGAAAAGTGCCTTTGGTTTTTCCAATCAGCAATAATTAAATTTGTTTTATTATAATACATATTAATCGTATAAATCAACTAGGTTTTAAAGTTTTTTAAATTGAATGAAAGAAAAATAAAATATACAATAAAAGGATGGAGAGAAAGGGGAGAAAGACATGTTACGATTTGATCATCTTGTACATGCGGTGAATTGTACACCGAAGGAAGCAGCAAAACAAATGCAGGAGCGTGGATTTCATACTACACTAGGCGGAGAGCATACAAATTGGGGTACTTGCAATAGTTTATGTTATTTTGATTTATCATATATAGAATTTCTGGCAGTTCAGCATGAAGAAAAAGCGAAGAAAGCAGACAATCCATTAGTACAAGAAACGGTAGTGAAATTACAAGACGGAGAAGGAATGCTTCAAATCGCAATTCGAACAGATGCAATTGAAGAGCTAGCAGTAAAGTTTAGTAAGCATGGTTTACATACGATAGGACCATTTGAAGGGAAACGTATGAGAAAAGATGGTCGCCTTTTAGAATGGAAAATGTTATTTGTAAAGCAAGAAGAGAACGGACCGAAATTACCTTTCTTTATACATTGGAATGAAACAGATGAAGAAAGAAGAAACGATTTACGTAACATTGGCACAATCACGGAACATAAAAACAACGTACAACAAATTGAAACGATTCATTACGCAGTGAAAAATGTTCGAGAAACGTTGCGAATATGGAAAGAAGTAATGGAGCTAACTGCAGGCTCAGTCGTGAAAAATGATGAATGGAATGCTGAATGTCAAAGTGTATCATTTGGTGACATTCATGTGCAGTTTTGTGAGCCGATTGGAGAAGGTCTAGTGCAAGAATACCTAAAGAATCATGGCGAATATCCATTTGCAGTCGAGTTTAAAGGGGAAAATAAACGAGGGCATGAAGTGTTAGGTAGTTTGTATATATATTAATAGAGGTGAACGTTGTGAAGGAAATGCTTAGAGAGATAGAGAGAAAACTAGAATGGCCTCGTATTGTAAAGTGTACAGCTATTTCAAAAGGTTTTTCACATGAAGAGAAATATAAAATAGAATTAGAAAACAGAGTAACATATTTTGTGAAAGTATGTGATGTAGTTCATTTTGAACGTAAACAAGAAGAATATACGTATATGAAACAATTAGAGTCATTACATATTCCAACGCCTAATTTAATTCATTTCATAAAACTTGAGGAATTAAATAAATGTGTTCAAGTATTTGAATGGGCCCAAGGTGTAAATGGTGAAGAAAGCTTAAGTAAGCTAACGGTGGAAGAACAGTATCATGCAGGAAGAAAAGCAGGTGAAGTATTAAAGAAGATTCACTCAATTGAAAGAGAAAGTGCAAGTAATGGATGGGAAACGGTTCGATGGAATAAATACGAAAGATACGTAGATGCGTTAGCAAACTATGAAATAGATTTCCTTGATTTGAAGCCAGTATTAAGATTTGTGGAGGAGCATAAACAATTATTGAAAAATCGTCCAATCACATTTTTACACGATGACTTCCATCCAGCAAATAGTATGATTCATAATAAGGAGTTTATCGTTATCGATTTTAGTGGATATGATTTTGGCGATCCCATACATGATTTTTATAACGTAGCGATTTTTACTACAAGAATAAGCAAACCATTTGCGGTTGGACAAGTTCACGGTTATTGCGGAGGGGAACCATCACTTCATTTTTGGAAACTGTACTCATTATATGCAGCTATGACCTTCCCAGCGGATATCGTATGGACAAACCGAAGCACGCCGCATTTAGTAGAAGATATGAAGGAAAGATTGAACGCGATTTTAGAAGATCATAATCATTTTTCATCCTATATTCCAAAATGGTATCAATCAAGTGAATGTAATAAATAAAGGAGGAATACATATGGAAAAAATTGCGGTAATTTCAGATATACATGGTAATATTCCAGCTTTAGAATCGGTACTCCAAGATATTAAATTGAGGGGAATCGAACGCATTATTTGTCTTGGAGATTTAGTAGGAAAAGGTCCTCATTCTAGCGAAGTAATTGAAATCATTCGTAAAGAATGTGAAGGAGTTGTAATGGGGAACTGGGATGATTTCATTACAAAACCGACTGAATTTGAAGCGTTAAAATGGCATCAAAAACAATTATCAGAAGAACAAAATGACTATTTAAGAAGCTTACCATTTTCGATTGAGTTTTATATGAGCGGCAAACTCATTCGTATGTTCCACGCGTCACCGAGAAGTTTATATGAAAGAATTCAACCACACGCTTCAAGAGAAGAACGTATGAGTATGTTCGAAAATAGTGATCTCACAGAGAATATAGAAGGGGAAAGAAAACCAGATGTCGTTTGCTACGGTGACGTTCACCAAGCATTCGTTCAAAATTTCAGAGGGAAAACATTATGTAATGCTGGTAGTGTAGGAAATCCGCTTGAAATTACACAAGCTTCTTATTTAATATTCGAAGGGATTTACAATGAAAAAGAAGCAGCGAGCTTTTCCATACAACTCGTACGTGTACCGTATGATATTGAATTGGCAATTCGATTAGCAGAAGAAATTGATATGCCAGAGATTGCAGAATACAAACAAGAGTTACGGACTGCTTTATATCGAGGGTTTAAGGGGAAGTAAGCTAATAATATATCAACGATTCACCAAAGGATATCGATTTACCGACAAATAGTGACATAAATTGTTACTTGTAATTATATTATGTAAACTAATTATAAAGGGAGATATCATGAACCGAAAACAACGAATCAAAGAAATTGCAGATCATATTTTAAAGCTAAACTTAACCTATCCAACAAGAGTTGGAGTAAGTGGTATTACAGCATCAGGAAAAACAACATTTGCAAACGAACTAGCGGAAGAAATAAAAAAACGAGGATTACCAGTAACACGCGCCAGTATTGATGATTTTCATAATCCAAGAGTGATTCGCTATGCAAAAGGAAAAGAATCTGCAAGAGGGTATTATGAAGATGCACACGATTATACAGCTTTCAAAGAAAGATTATTAATGCCTTTAGGACCTAACGGGAATTTACAGTATGAAACGATTTCTCATAACTTAATAACAGATATGCCTATACATAATGAGCCACTAGTGGCCACGCAAAATATGATATTAATAGTAGATGGAACGTTTCTATTGAAAAAAGACGTTGCGCATTTATTTGATTACAAAATCTTTGTAGATACAGATTTTGAGATTGCGAGAAAACGTGGTGCAAAGCGCGAGGCTGAGGCTTTTGGAAGTTATGAAGAAGCAGAGAAAATGTTTTTAAACAGATATCATGCGGCCTGTAAGATGTATATAGATGAGCATAATCCGAAAGAGTGTACGGATGTTATATTTCAGAATAGTGATTTAGAAAATCCAGAAGTTATATTTCATGAAAGAGCGTAATACATAATCAGAAATATATGTATAGCTTTTTGTTTATTGTTATAATTAAATTAATTTTATGAAGCAAATAAAAGGGGATAAGACAATAAAAAACGCAAAAAGGGGACAAGAAATATAATGAATGAAGTACTAGAACTAAAAGAAGAACTACTACAAATTAAAAATAATAATTATGCTGTACCAGAAGACGTAGATGCATATCCATATGCCCAGTGGATGTTAGATTATATCGGATCACCTGATGCTGAACTGCGTGATGATTTGATATATAGTACGCTTCACAAATGGATTACAAATGATGTATTTAGACAAAAAGAGTTACGAGGATTAATGCTGCAAGCAATTAGCCCTGATTATTTATTTTATAAAATTGGTGAAAAGGGAACAGATTCTGTATTTAAACGTGCATTCTCCGTATTAATTCCACCACTTATTTTATCTGTTCATGAAAGAGAACCACTGTTATCTGAAGAGCAACTGTACAGTGTGGCAGAACAAGTGTTGGAATATGTATATTTAGAAGAAGATGTAAGAGGTTACGTAGAAGGAAAAGGCTGGGCACATTCTACTGCACATGCAGCGGATGCGCTCGATGCTTTAGCACGTACAATTCAAAATCGTGAGTTCTCATATGCAATACTAGCTGCCGTTCGTCAGAAGGTACGCTTACATGAATACGTATACATTCACTTTGAGGATGAGAGATTAGTAGCGCCAATTATGTCGTTACGTAACCAAAATCTTTTAACTGAAGAAGAGTGGAGCAATTGGTTACATAGTATAGCAACTGTTGAAGACATCCGACATCCGCAGCATGCTATTTTAGTACAAAATATTAGAACTTTCTTAAGAAGTTTTTATTTCAGAGTTTTAGAGACAGAAGGTATTACAGCCTTTACAGATGATATATTGGAGACTTTGAAGGGGGTGCGTAGGTATTAAAAATACGTTTTTCTAAGAGAAAAGTACATAAAACCACTACATCCCAACCATACTAATAAAATGTGTTGGAGGTGAGTTTTATGGACAAAAAAGACTTTGAAAAAGTGTATAATGATTATTTACATCAAGGGGAAGAGCAAGCTCAATTTGAAATAGCTCAGGAAGTTACTTCAGGAGCAGAACAAATAGTTGCCGTTCGTAAAAATGATGATGGAGATTTAATAGCGTTTAAAACAAGTAGCGGGAGAGAGTTAGATTATATGACTGCTCTTAATGAAGCAAAATCTGGGAAGTTAGCTCATGTGGACGTATTTCATAAGTATGGTAGAGATATTATACGAAGTGAACCTGATGAGATAAAAGAAAATAACTTAGATAATTTACCTTCATTTTAAACGGGTAAACCTGAAGAAGAGAATGTTCGTTTGGATATTCTCTTCTTTTCTTTCTCTACAAATAGACGGTTCATTTCTACAGTGCGATCATACTTTTAAAGAGCACTCTAAATTTCTCTTTATCTTCTGCTGTAAATGGTTTCGGTCCCTTTGTACGTTTACCACTTTTGCGAACCATTGCACTTAAATAGCGTGTTTGTAACAATTGTTCAATGTTATCATTCGTATACTTATAGCCTTTATGGTGTAGTACGATACAGCCTTTTGCTAAAGCAAGCGAAGCAAGACCATAATCTTGTGTTATGATTAAATCTTCTTTTTTTGCTAACTGCATAATCCGGTAATCCGCAGCATCTGCTCCAGAATCCACATAAATTGTTTCTACGCCTTTAGGCTGCTCTGCATTAGAATAATGAGAAAAGCTTGTAACGAGGGTAACAGGAATTTCTGCCTTCGTAGCTTCAAAAATAATCACATCTTTTACAGGGCAAGCATCTGCATCAACATAGATTTTCATTGGTATCACTCCTATAAATAGGTTCGTGTTGATGATAATGGTAGATTTAGGTTTTGTCAAACGAGATCCTTTAATCATAAGTTACTTTTCACAAACCAAAATAGCCTCCCGCAAACGAGAAATCCCTTCCTCAATTTGATCAATATTCACTTTTCCATAAGATAAACGAATATAACCATCCTTCGCGCCGAAAATACTACCTGGCATAAAAGCAATTTCTTGTTTTAAGCTTTGCATAATGAGTTGTTTTTCGTTTATCGGTTCTTTTAATTTTCCCCATATGTAAATACCACCGGTCGGGTTTGAAAAAGAGATTTTATCGTGAAGTTGCTCGTTTAGAGCGCGGACGATAACGTCTCTTTTTTCTGCTAGTTGTTTTCGTAACGGTACGATATGCGACTGGAATGGTACAGTTTCGAAAAATTGCTGCATAAGCCACTGTGGGAAAATGCTCATTCCTAATTCCATTTGGTGCCTTGCGTCAGATAAACGCTCAACTACCGATTGCGGAGCGACAAGCCAGCCAACCCGTAATCCTGGCGCAATCATTTTTGATAAGGAATGTACATAAATGACTGTTCCATTTTCATCAATCGATTTCAAAGTAGGGCAAGGTAGTTTCTTTTCTAACGTAAGTAAACTAGAAGGATCATCTTCAACAATCGCAATTCGTAAGTCTGCACAAAGTGATAATAGTTTTTTTCTACGGTTTGGATGCAGCATTGTGCCCGTAGGATTTTGGAAGTTTGGATTTAAAAAAATCATTTTAATACGATGCTTTCTATATAGCTCTTGCACATCATCCGGATTAATACCGTGTTCATCGACAGGTAATGGGAAAATACGAATACCTGCTGATTGGAATAACGGTAAGGAATAGCAGTGTGATGGACTTTCGAAAGCGACAGCATCACCTGGATTTAATAAACATTGTACGATAAGGTGAAGTGCTTGCTGTGCGCCAGATGTAATCATAATGGATTGTTCAGTCGCTTCAACTTTTAAATATTCCTTCATATATTTTACGACCGCTTGTCTGAGCGGGAGATAGCCTTGCGGGTGATCGTAACTTAATGCATGCGTTAACGGTTGTTCTCGTAAAATTGTTTGTAGTTGATCGTGGGGATAAAGATTACAACCGAGCTCTCCGTTTGCAAAATCAATAATATTTTCATTTTGTTGTACTTCTGCCCGAATATGGCGAAGTAACGGTAAGTTTGGTAAGAACGTACCACCTTCTACGAAATTTCTCCAGTTCGGCGTTAATGTTGGAGAAACACCCCACATATGTGTACTCACGCGTGTTCCTTTACCAGTCGTACTTTCTACAATTCCCATAGCACGAAGTTCATTATAAGCAGTCGTTACTGTACTACGGTTTACATTTAACTGTGTAGCTAATTTCCGTTCGGAAGGGAGGAAGCTACCTGGAGGAAGTTCTCCATATGTAATACGTTTTTCAATAAAGTCAACAACTTGCTGATAAATAGGGATTTTACTGTCGCTATCTAGCTTCCATTCCATAAAAACGCCTCCGTAACTCTTATATACATTCAGTATAACAAATTGGCTGGGTAAAAAAACAGCCAATTGGACGGTGTTATATCCAGCCAATTTTACTATGCTAAATATGGAAGGGGAGATTCGGATGAAACGATGGCAAATGGAATGGCTCCTAGTATCAGTAGCATTAGTATGGGGAGCGAATTATACAATTGGAAAGTATGGCGTGGCATATATGTCATCCATTCAATTTAATAGTTTACGATTTTTAGTAGCATCACCGGTATTATTACTTATTACATTTTTAATGGAACGCTCATTACGCATTGAAAGAAAAGATTGGTTACGATTAGTAGCAGTCGGTATCGTTGGTACGACAATGTATCAAACGATGTTTATGCTATCTGTAAAATATACTTCAGCAACGAACGCCTCATTATTAATTGCGATGTCACCTATATTTACAGGGATATTAGCGGTATTGCACAAACAAGAACGTTTTTCGATGAAAGTACAGATTGGTTCAATAGTAGCATTTATTGGTGCAGCATTTGTTTTATTAACAGGGCATACGGGAGGAGCTACTTATGAGTATGCATGGCTCGGTAATATAATTGGATTAGTCGCAGCAATTGCGTGGGGATGGTATCCGATATTAGCGCAACCTCTTATTACAAAATACTCCGCAATGAGAGTCACATCATGGTCTACTTTAATTGGAATTGTACCTCTCGTTATATACTGTTTATTCAACGTAAACACATTAACGTGGCCAGTAGACATGCCAAGTTGGGGTTCACTAGCATATTCAATCGTCTTCGCGACAATCT
This sequence comes from Bacillus sp. SSR7, assembly GCF_055902415.1. Lineage (NCBI taxonomy): Bacteria > Bacillati > Bacillota > Bacilli > Caryophanales > Bacillaceae > Bacillus > Bacillus sp. SSR7. Next base: position 139,079 of record NZ_JBVVXV010000007.1, read on the forward strand.
TCGGACTTGCGATGTGGTATGTTGGTATTAGTCAAATAGGCTCAACGAAAGTAATGGTATACATGTATCTTGTTCCATTATTCGCAGTTATCTTTGCGGCTGTAACAATTGGAGAGCAAATAAACATGATGCAACTCGTTGGCGGTCTTATTATCTTCATCGGTTTATATGTTGTAAAAAAAGGTGGAATCAAAAAGCCAGCTCTCAATTTGAAAAAGGTAAGTTAACAGTAAAAAAGATCTCTTTCATATAGAAGGAGATCCTTTTTGTTTTCGTAATAAAAGCGCTTGTTCAACAGCCCATTTTTGATGATCATGAAGTAAATATTCTATAGCATGTAAAGGAGACATCCACCTTAAAACATGATCCTCCTCGCAGCTTTCAGTTTGTTTCTGCACCATGTTCGCAATATAAAAGAACCCATCATTTAAATAATATGTATCTTCCTTTTCCGCATAAAAATATCGCGCTGCATTACCGATATATTGATCAATTCCAATTGTCCAACCTAATTCCTCTAGTAGTTCGCGATGTAAACATTCATCTTTTGTTTCGTTACCTTCCATAGCGCCGCCAGGTAAAAAATAACGGTCTCCTTTTTGGATAACAGCAATCTTTAAAGAAGATGATTGAAAAATAATCGCATAACAACTAGGTCTTAATTCATAATGAACGGTAGGTTTTTTCAAGCCAAACGTGAGTTTTGAAATTATAAAACACGACCTTTCTCTATAAAATACATAAAAGGAATATTAAGGTAAGTATAGGATTATATAAGTATAATCTTAATAGATTGGAGTGATAACAACATGATAAATCGAAAATGTTCAAGGTGTAAAGAAATAACAGGTGCGTTGCACGGTGGTAAAAAAATTAAGGAAGAATTTTTGTGTGAAGACTGTTTGCAAAAAGGAATTGCGAGTGAAGAAATCGAATTATCACAAGTGGAGCAAGAACAAACTTCGTATCTTTCTATAAAGATATTAAAAATAATGAGTGTGATTTATTTAATAGGATCTATTTTAATGGCTTTTTCTGCCGGATCTCTTATACATGACCCAGGATTTGGAGAAGTATCAATTTCAGGATCAGGTGCAGTCGGTGTTATTATTATTGGATCGATATTCCAGTCTGTACTTGTATTTTGCGGTATTTGGGTATTCATCTTATTAGTAGAAACAGTCATTAAGATTTATGAAAAAATGAAGTGAGTGAGAGGGAGAAACATATGCGAGTAAGAAACATACAAGGGGAAGATTATGTAAAGATTCATTCTGTTTTAAATGATTGGTGGGGCGGGAGAGATATGGCTGCCATGTTACCAAAATTGTTTTTCGTTCACTTTCAAGAAACGAGTTTTATCATTGAAGAAGAGGGCGAAACGTTAGGTTTCTTATGCGGATTCTTTTCGCAAACGCATAAAGAGGAAGCGTACGTTCATTTTATCGGGGTAAATCCGAAGTATAGAAGAAGAGGAATTGCATCGACATTGTATTCGTATTTCTTTGATGTCGCACGTGCAAATAATCGTAAAGTTGTAAAAGCAATTACGTCACCAGTTAATAAAAAATCGATACAGTTTCATCAAGAAATCGGTTTTCGAATTGAGGCTGGGGATGATGAGGTAGAGGGTGTATCGGTACATACAAATTATGATGGGAACGGCGGTAGTAGAGTTTTATTTTTGAAACAGGTGTAAAAGTAGGCTAGCGAAAAGTTAGCCTTTTTGTTGTGAGGAGCTAGAAGTATGGAGAGTAAACAAAATAGAAATGAGTATTTACAGCGCATATACAAAGTACAAAATTATATAGAATCACACATAAATGATTCACTTTCAATTGAAGAGCTAGCCAATGTAGCAGGATTTTCAAAGTTTCATTTTCATAGAATTTTTAAAGGAATAGTAGACGAGCCGTTATCTCGGTATGTGAATCGCTTGAAGTTAGAAAGGGCAACAAACCTTCTTACATATCGATTGGATATGACGATTACGGATATCGCTTACCATTTTGGTTTCACAGATTCAGCAGTTTTCTCTCGGACATTTAAAAATTATTATGGTGTAAGTCCGTCTCAATATCGAAACCATAATAGCAAGAATTGCAAAGACGTAAGGGGAATTCCTCAATACAATGAATGTAAGAAGGTTCGAGGTAATGTTGAAATCGTAACAGCGGATAATATAAACGTCGCATACATAAGACATACAGGTACATACGAAGAGTTAACTATAGCATTTCCAGAAATGATAGAGAAACTATTTCATTACGCATCTGAGCAAAACTATTATGTATTTGAGGATACGAAAGTATTAATCATTTACCACGATCATCATGAATTTACTGAGGACTATCATTTAAGAACAAGTTTATGTATAACAATTCCAGATGAATCCGTAATAGAAACGAACGACATAGGAATAATGGTAATACCTTCAGGCAAGTATGCAGTAGGACATTTCGAAATATTCCAAGATGAATATAAGGGAGCGTGGGACTTTATATATGGTGAGTGGCTGCCAAATAGCGGATATAAACCGAGAGACTCGTATCCTTTTGAAGTATATAGAAATGATCCAAAGCAGCATCCAAAGCATAAACATATAGTTGACATATATGTACCTATCGAACCTTTTTAATTATAGGTTAAAGGGGAAAGAATAATGAAAACTGCTGAAAAGTTAGATCAGATTATAAAAGAAGAATATGAAAATATGAATGGTATGTTAGTAGTGCAGAAAGGTAATGTTATTTTTGAAAAATATTATAACGGTTATGGTCCAGATGATGCATTTCACATAGCGTCAGTCACAAAAACGATAATCTCTGCGCTAATTGGGATATGTATAGATAAGGGCTATATAAAAAGCGTTGATCAAAGAGTAATAGAGTTTTTCCCGGAATATAACGTTCATTCATCTGAAGTAACAGTACGCCATCTTCTAACGATGACAGCTCCACATCCATTCGTAGACTGGCAGGAACCGTTAGAAGAACTATGTATACAACAAGATTGGATACAATATACGTTAAATAGGATAGGAAACGGCGGAGAAATTGGATCTTTTAAATATTCATCTGCAGGAGCTCACATACTATCAGCAATTATAACGAACGCAACAGGAAAAAATGCGCGTGAATTTGCGAATGAATACTTATTTCAGCCACTCGGCATGAGAGAAATTCCAAACTATAATATGAAAGCATTTGGATTTGATGACTTATTCGGAAAAGATGTGAAAGGATGGGTTCACGATCCAAATGGTATTTCGACGGGCGGATGGGGACTAACGTTAACAGTTAGGGATATGACTAAGTTTGGACAGATGTATTTGAATGAAGGTATTCATAATGGAAAACAAATACTATCAAAATCATGGATAAAAGAATCGACAGAAATGAACCAAAATCAATATGGTTACTTATGGTGGTTACGAGAAGAAGATGGAATCTTTTCATACTGTGCAATGGGCGATGGTGGGAATGTGATTTGTTGTATTCCGAAGCAGGACTTGGTTGTAGTAATTGCTTCTAAAGCTATGCCGAATGCACGGGATAGATGGGAATTGATTAAAGGGTGCATACTTCCTTATTTAAAAGATTAATAATGATATTAATGACACCGTTACTGACGTTTGATACAATTTTTGATTCTATTTTGCATAGTAATCATGAAGGGCTTTTAGTAATTGGGGATAAAGATCACCAATACAATTCGGACCAAATTGATCAGTTACATAAAACGAATTTACAGATTGAAGTTGTCAAAAACGCAAATCATTCTGTAAATGTTGGGGAATTTGAAACAAAAAATTCAATTGAAGCGATAATAAAAGTATTAGAAAAACTTAAAGAAGTTATTAGGACAAACTAATCTATCAATACATAAAAAAAGAGGTGCAATTTGCACCTCTTTTTTATTTAATAAGCCTTCAAAACATGAAGCAAATAATCCTTACGATTCAGCGGATTATAATCAACACGTTTTCGAATAGGGAAGGGAGCCATAATCTTTGTGAAACCAGCTGGCTTCGTTGTAAATATACCTTCTCCTTCTGTAAATGAATGGAGCATGCGCTTAAAATTCTCTGTTTTCGCAACAGGTAATGAGCCTGTTAATTGATAAGAATCATTATTGAATATAGGCTCTGCAAAAGTTGCTGAAATGGCAGCGAGCTTATACATTGCAGTACTAATTGCATGCTCAGGTACAGTTAATTCAAACTCATTTACTGGTTCATATACATATGTTTCAGCTTTCTTTAAAGCATCCATTAAAACGAGCGGTGTTAAATTTCTAAAGTCACTCGCTGTTGTAACAGGACTAGCATAGCCAGTATGTGTTAACGTAACGATAATATCCGTAACTTCCCATCCGTACAAACCTTGTTTTAACGTTTGAAATACAGTATCTTCAATCGCTTTATGAAATGCTAAAGGTAGTGAGCCAAGTTCAACGCCTAATGTATATGTTATGCCAGAATTTAGCTCACCACGTTCAACCTTGAATCCGACTGTTGCGTAAAATGGATTCGCTTTTTCATCCATTACTTCAACCGAATTCCCAATGCCAATTGGTTTTTCAATACATACAACTCGTGTATTTGAAAAAGTAACCTGCAAATTATATTTCTCAAAAAGAGTCGTTTCAATGACTTCTTTTTGTACTTCACCGAAAAGGCGAATATATAGTTCATTATGAACATCGTCTTTCCACACTTTAATGAGTGGATCTTCTTCACATAGTTCCATAAGAGCAGCGTATAAATCATGAATTCGTTCCGTAGGCACCGCATCAATAGCAGCTTCCATTTGTGGTTCGGCAAAGTGAATATCCTTTATATAATCCGTCCGTTTACCGATAATATCACCAATTTTTATATCACTCACTCCCCACATTTTACAAAATTCTCCGCTAGGAACGGTAGAAGTTTGTAAGGCATCTCCATTATGAAATATGCACATTTTTTTAATCTTTTCCTTATGTGGTAGAGACTGATCCCGTTGTATATCCACATATTTTCTAACGTGTAAACTACCTGAAAAAACTCTTACATATGCAATCTTTTCCCCAGAAGGTTCACGTTCAATTTTAAATACAATACCGGATAATTCTTCATCTTGAGACGAAATATTAGCTGGAAGTAAGGCTGAAATATTTTCAAGTAGTTCAGGTACGCCCATGCCTGTCATGGCTGAACCGAAAAAGATTGGATACACATTTGCTTTCTGTATTTGTTTTTCTAGCTCTTTTCTTAAAAGTGCGTCCGGTATTATTTCGTTATTTACGTATGACTCAAGTAATGATTCATTATATGATGCTAGCAGTTCAATACAATCGTCATATGATCTACATTCAATAATCCGTGCTTCCTTTGTTCCTTCGTTTTCTACAGAGTAGAAGGGGAATGCTTCATTTGAAAGCATCTCTTTTATTTGTTTCATAACTTTTTCAGTATTCGCGCCACTACGGTCTATTTTATTAACAAAAAGTATAGTCGGTATATTTAGTTTCTGTAATGTCCGCATTACAATCTTCGTTTGTGCTTGCACGCCTTCAACAGCAGAAATAACTAAGATTGCACCGTCTAAAACGCGGAATGATCGCTCCACTTCAGCGATAAAATCAGCGTGTCCAGGTGTATCAATGACATTTACTTTTAAGTCATTGATACAGAAAGAAACGACAGACGCTTTAATCGTAATGCCGCGTTGTCTCTCTAATTCCATTGAGTCAGTTTGCGTATTACCACTATCTACTCGCCCAACTTCTTTAATCACATTCGTTTCATAAAGAATACGCTCAGTCAAACTCGTCTTGCCAGCGTCTACGTGCGCGACAATCCCTATATTTATTGTTGTCATATGTCAATATCCTCATTTCATTTTCCAATTTCATTTCCTCATTTCTATTTGTGTATTGCCGCATTACAATCACTCTCCAGTCATTTGAATTATTACTATTATAATGCAATTTACATTTTTTGTAACGCTACAAAGCGCCTTAATTTGGAAAAATAAAAATGAAAACAAAAAGCTTGCAATCTAAATCGATATAGATTATATTAATTGACATATCAACTATTGATATGTCAAATGTTTTTAAATTGGATGTAAAGGAGGGGTAATTTGACAAGTTCATGCTCAAAAGAAGCGATTATTTTATATAAATTACACTTTCTAAATAAAGAAGTAAGTTCGAAGTTTGAAGGGTGTACGGGTATGAGCCAGTCTCGATTAGAGCTTATACTCCAGTTATATGAAGTAGGTGAAATTAGTCAAAAAGCACTTCAACAAGAAGTGAATATTGATAATGCTGCGATAACGAGGCATTTAAAGCAGCTTGAGGCTAATGAAATGATTGTAAGACGTAAAAATCCAGATGATAACAGAATTACGTTAGTTTCTCTTACCGAAGAGGGACGAAATAAAATTCAAGCGTTTCAAGAGGAAAAAGAACGTTTTGCAGCATGTGCATTTAAAGGATTAAGTGAGGAAGAACGCGATAATCTTTTAAATATGTTAAATCACATTCAAGAAAATATAAAAGAACTTTAAAAAAGGGAGAATACAACTATGACTAACTCAGTAAAAACAAATGACTTTAACGAAATTTTAACAGGACGTCGTTCAATTCGTAAGTACGATCCTTCAGTAAAAATTAGCAAAGAAGAAATGACAGAAATTCTTACAGAAGCAACACTTGCACCATCTTCAGTAAACATGCAACCATGGAGATTCCTTGTGATTGAAAGTGACGAAGCAAAAGCAACACTTGCACCGCTTGCGAAATTCAATCAATCTCAAGTAGAAACATCTTCAGCTATGATCGCTGTATTCGGTGACTTAAACAACTTTGATAATGCAGAAGAAATTTATGGTACAGCAGTAGAGCGCGGACTTATGCCAGCTGAAGTAAAAGAAGATCAAATGAAAAAACTTTCAGCTTACTTCTCAATGGTTACACCAGAAGTAATGAAAGACACAGTACTAATTGACGGTGGTCTTGTAGCGATGCAATTTATGTTAGCAGCTCGTGCTCACGGCTATGACACTTGTCCAATTGGTGGTTTTGAGAAAGATCAAATCGCAGAAGCTTTCGGACTAGACAAAGAACGTCACGTACCAGTAATGTTAATTTCAATCGGAAAAGCTGCTGACAGTGGTTACCAATCAGTACGTCTTCCAATTGAAAAAGTTGCTGAGTGGAAGTAATTTCAAAGAAATAAGTGGAATATGAAAGGGGAAACACCATGATTATTATTCACGCAATATTTCAAGTAGATCCAGCAAAACAACAATCATTTTTAGAAGAAATTCAACCACTCATTCATGGTTCAAGAGACGAAAGTGGAAATGTATCTTATGACTTATATAAAGATACAGAAAAAGAAAGTGTTTATACGATGGTAGAAGTATGGAAAGATGAAGCAGCAGTTGCGAGTCATAATACGAGTGAACACTTCACATCTTTCGTTAGTAAAGCAGCACAGTTTTTAACTGCTCCTCTTAATATAAAAGCTTATAATGGAGAGTTAGTAAAATAATATGGTTGGAAAAGATGACTTTAGCGTATTGCTGTAGTCATCTTTTTTATATCAATGATTCGTGATGCAGATCAAAGAAAAAATAAAGTTGTTTCAAATGAGCAAAATGGTTATACCAGATTGTAGTGTACGAATTGAAGGTACCAGAAAAGGAGTGCGAAAGGTGTCTAAATTCACATAATGCAGGTGTATCCAAGGAGAATGGAAGAAAGAATTTTCGCAACTATTTAACTGTTACATGACTTGATGGGAATTTCATTTTGTATAGTTTCCATCGTTTCTGATTCTTTTTATAACGTTTTAAAGTTTGTATTGAAAATTGTAAGTTCTAGAAGTATCATATACATATTCAAACATTTGAAGATGTATATGATACTTTTTTAAGTTTTAGTTAAAATAAAAACTAGAGGTGTTTAAATGGGAACTGAAATGCAACAATTTAAAGCTGATTTTTTTAAAGCCTTATCGCATCCTTTACGAATAGGTATTTTAGAAGTGTTATCAGAAGGTGAAAAAAGTGTAAATGAAATTCAAAGTATTCTTAATAAGGAGGGTTCAGCTGTCTCTCAACAGTTAAGTGTGTTACGTGCTAAAAATATTGTTGTTGGCACCAAAGATGGAAAACGAGTTTTATATTCTCTTCGGGACCCTATGATAATAAATTTACTGGTAGTTGCACGGAAAATTTTTAACAACCATTTAATCGATACGATTTCAATGTTAGAAGAGCTAGATGAAACAGAAGGCGAAACGATAGTTACGGAGGTGTAGGTTGAGCATTGAAGTTCAGAAAGAAGATATTATCCAACATGGGATTGATATATTTCGCTCAATAGGAGCTTATCACGTTTGTAATGTATGTATTAACAGTGGGAATTCTTGTTGTTTTTCATGCCAGCATCTACAAGATGGCGTTGGATGTCAAAAAAGAAATACTGCTTGTACAGCTTGGTTATGTGGAATCCAAGGTTTTTTATTTGATCAAATAGGATTATTGGATGAATGGAATCATTTTTGGATTGAAATTCCAGGTAAAATGTTTCGTAGAGATACTACTCCAGATCAGATAAGGATTACATCGTTTATAGACACAAAGAAGCTAGATAGTCGAGCTGGGGAACTTCTAGCGGTAAGATTGGAATCCTATGTACAACAAGGTGGAGATATCGGTGAATTAGAGCGTCATTTAAGCAAAACGTATAGTAAATATTAGGATGGCGTTTTCTTTTGTGAAAATCTCTTTTATAAGGGAACGAGAAATACATTTGTAATCTAGATTTATTAAGAATAGAAAAGAAGGGTTTATAATGAGAGGGTTATTTACAGGAAGGTTTGAAGGATATTCATTGGGGCATTTGCAAAAGGATATTCTTGCAGGAGTGATTGTTGGAGTTGTTGCGATTCCACTTGCTATGTCTTTTGCAATAGCCTCTGGTGTTAAGCCAGAGTATGGAATTTATACAACATGTATTGCAGGGATACTCATTTCTCTATTTGGTGGTTCAAAGTATCAAATTGGAGGACCTACAGGTGCTTTTGTTCCAATTCTTTTAGGAATTGTCATTAACTATGGATACGAAGATTTACTACTTGCTGGTTTATTAGCTGGGATTATTTTATGTCTTATGGGAATTTTTAAACTAGGGTCTTTAATAAAGTTTATTCCGCGTCCTGTAACAATTGGCTTTACGTCAGGAATCGCTGTCATTATCTTTACAGGACAAATTGCTAGTTTTTTAGGTCTTACAGGTATAAAAAAACATGAGGAATTTATAGCAAATCTGAAAGAAATCTTTACGCATATCAATACTACGAATTTTTACAGTGTAATAACTGCTTTGATTTGTTTTCTTGTCATACTCATAACACCAAAGATTTTGCCAAAAGTACCAGGTTCATTAGTGGGTATTATGGTTTCCACTATAATTGCAACTGTATTTTTCTCAGATCATGTACCTACTATTGGTACAGCATATGGTACGATTCCTAGTACACTTCCTCAGTTTGGTATACCAGAAATTACGGTAGAGCGTATAAAACAGTTAATTGGCCCTGCATTTGTTATTGCGATGCTTGGTGGTATTGAATCTCTTTTATCCGCCGTCGTAGCAGACGGTATGACGAATAGTAAACACAACAGTAATAAAGAACTTATCGGTCAAGGAATTGCTAATATTGTTACACCATTATTTGGAGGTATTCCGGCAACTGGAGCAATTGCCCGCACAGCAACCAATATTAGGAGCGGAGCTGTATCCCCGATGTCTGGTGTTATTCATGGGGGATTTGTATTATTCACGCTTTTATTGTTAGCCCCATATGCTTCACATATTCCGCTTGCTAGTATGTCTCCAATATTAATGGTGGTAGCATGGAATATGAGTGAACGAAAACATTTTATTCACATACTTAAAATGAAGACAGGGGATTCACTTGTATTACTTGTAACATTTCTACTGACTGTATTTACAAGTTTGACAACAGCTGTGGAAATCGGACTTATTTTAGCTGTTATTTTATTTACAAAACGTATGAGCAACATGCTTGTTATATCTAAAGTGCTTCCAGATCATACAAGAAAGAACGAGAAATTGTTGCCACATGTGGTAAATAAAGCTCACGATTGTCCACAAATCAGCATTTACACAATAGAAGGACCATTGTTCTTTGGAGCTGCTCAAACGTTTGAACAAAACATTCTAGCGACCATTCATTATAAACCAAAAGTTTTAATTTTGCGTATGGGAAAAGTTCCTTTTATTGATACAACAGGAGAATCCTATTTTAGGAATATTGTTCAGCATTTCAAAAAGCAAGGTGGCGTAATTCTTGTTTCAGGAATTCAATCAGAGCTAAAAACAACTCTAGATAAGAATGGATTATACGCGGAGATTGGCGAAGAAAACTTTTTTGATCATACAGGGGAAGCAATCAACTGTGCTTTAAGACAGTTGAATACAAACAAATGTATAGGATGTAAGCACTTTGCTTTTCATGAATGCACGGAGCTGGCTCAGCAATCTCAGGATATGAATGCAATAAAGAATAAAGCAAATGCATTAGATTAGTGAACTACTCGCCACTTAGCAAAGCTTGAAGTGGAAGGTTCTCAGTTCCACGACGAAAGTAACCTTTCATCTCCCTGAGCGTTACTTCGGGGCATTTTACCCCTAGTTGTCCAACGTTGAAGCTCTCTTTATACGGTTGATATTTTACGAAGGAACCGAATGGCTTGGTTTTCGCACTTTATTTTCTTCCTGCAACCTTCTATATCAAGTTATCAAAGAACTTTATATAGTTAGATTATCAAAAGTTTTTGGCTATGCTGATCCGAAAGAATTCGTTAAATTTTAACTATAAAATTACTATTCTTATGAAATTATAAAAAGAAATTTTTAAAAACTATATAATGAATAATAAATGGAGGAATTTAAAATATGTCTAATTTACCTAATTGTCCAAAATGTAATTCAGAGTACACTTACGAAGATGGGAATTTTTTTGTTTGCCCAGAATGTGCCTATGAGTGGACTTTAGAATTAGAAACTGAAAATAGTGAAGATACAAAGATGATTAAAGATGCAAATGGAAATATCTTGAACGATGGTGATTCTGTAACAGTTATCAAAGATCTTAAAGTAAAAGGAACTTCATCAGTTGTAAAAATCGGTACAAAAGTGAAAAACATCCGTTTAGTTGAGGGTGACCATGATATTGATTGTAAAATTGATGGTTTTGGAGCTATGAAATTAAAATCTGAATTTGTTAAAAAGGTTTAAATGTAAGATTCGTGTAACAGAAGTAATTTGATCTAATTGTTTAAAGTCAATGGATGTGCAATACTTTTAAGATAGTAGAAGTTAACCATTTTTATAATAGAAAGACCTCATTCAAAGATACTTATCAAGAATGAGGTCTTTTTATTTTTGGAACTTACCTTGAACATACTCGTATATTTAAAAAATGATGCGAAATAAGCTGGGAGCATAAAAATGGGAATTTCTAAACGTAAGAAAATCAGCTTTTCATTTGAGAATAATGTCTTAGAATGGGGTTTATATTATTCGGATGTTGGGATTTCAACTATAATCCTACATAAGGATGTAGATTTCTATCAGTAGTCCACATTAAAACTGATGCGCAAGAAGTTCTACTACAATCATATAAAGTGGAACCTAATAGCATTATAAAATATAAAATGTTATAATTTGGAATTGATAGTTATTTGAAATTTACGAATTTTTATCAAAGGTAATTTAATCTATTTTATGTTGTAAACTGGTGTCATTTACAGTCATAGGTACATAATAGGCACCTTTCGCCTAAATACCTGGGGGGATTTAGTGAAATAAAATATAGGATAATAGATAGGGGGAGATGTATGGGCACGTTGAAAAAGATTATTAACAACATTTCAAAGGTAATCATAGGTAAAGATGAATCGATTGAGTTGGCTGCAATAGCTCTAATAGCAAAAGGACATATTTTATTAGAAGATGTACCGGGGACAGGAAAAACAACACTTGCGAAAAGTTTGGCTAAAAGCGTGGACGCAAAATTTCAAAGAATACAATTTACAGCGGATACTTTGCCCGGAGATGTTATTGGTCTTGAATATTTTAATGTGAAGGAATCGGATTTTAAAACGAGGTTAGGTCCTATTTTTGCAAATATAGTATTAGTGGATGAAATTAATCGGGCTGTACCGAGAACACAATCTTCGTTACTTGAAGTTATGGAAGAGCGTACTGTTACGATTGCGAAACAGACGCATTCATTACCAGAACCTTTTTTAGTAATTGCAACGCAAAATCCTCTTGAATCTGCTGGTACATTTCCTTTACCTGATGCTCAATTAGACCGATTTTTACTTACGATTCGCCAAGGTTATCCTACGAGAGAAGCTGAAAAGGAAATGATGAATCGGTTTCAAATGAATGATCCGTTAGAAACATTACACTCTATTATTTCAAGTGAAGAAATTATTATGATGCAAAAGCGTGCAAGAGAAGTGTTAGTAGGAAATGATGTGCAAGATTATCTTCTTGAAATTATTGAGGCAACGCGTAAGCATGAGCTAATTGAAATTGGTGTAAGTCCGCGGGGGACGTTGGCTTTTATGAGAGCGATTCAAGCACGGGCTATATTAAATGAAAGAGATTACTGTACGCCAGATGATATAAAGATACTTGCTGCATCTATATGCGCCCATCGTTTAACGTTGACAATTGAAGGGGAAACGAAAACAACAAAAGAACAAATCATGAAAGAAATTATTCATACGATTAATGTGCCGGTGGAGAATGTACGATGAATCAACAACTTGTGTATACACCTTTAGCGGAGCCTTTCGTAATAGGAGTTATGTCAGTTGTAGCCGTTATTTTAAGTGTATTTTCAAATAATCTACTCATATTATCTCTCGTATTTTTATATGTAATTTTAATAGGTGCTATGCATGTTTATATACGTAAAGTATCTCGTGTTAACTGGGAATACGATCAAGGAAATTCGAATGTTTTTATTGGTGAAACGAACAGGTGCAAAATAAAAATTTCAAACAAATCAATTTTCCCTATTTTTAATGTTGTATTCCGATTTAAATGTGAAAATAAGATAACTTGGAATCATGATGAAATAAATAAAAATAATAGTACAGGTTCAAATTATTATATGAATTTTAATGTAAAAGGCAGAGAGTCAGTTTCATTTGATTTACAAGCTGTAGCGTTAAAAAGAGGCATTGCGAAATGGGAAGAGGTTGAAATTGTTATTACTGATCTCTTTGGATTTATAACGAACCATATCACATATAAACAAGTTGATACGCCCTCCTATTTAGTCTTACCAGCTGTTCCAAAAATACAAGTTCCTGAATTACAAGAATGGTCACGAGGATTTCGAAAAGCGATGTCATCACCCTTATATGATGAAACGAAAGTAATGGGAGTAAAGTCTTATGAAAATGAAGATTTTCGTTCCATCCACTGGAGTGCAACAGCGAAAACAGGGACGATAACTGCGAAAAAGTACGAGCGAACGCAATCAGATAAATACGCGATTTACCTCAACTTGCAAAATAAAAGCGGTATTTCTTTGCGAAATGATATAGAGGAACTAATTGAATTAACGGCAGGCATATGTAAACAACTGCTCATGCAAAACTGTTCATTTGAAGTATGGATCAATAGTGTAAAAGATAACGGATTATTGCATATAAAAAATGGTGATAATCGGAAACATTTGCAAAATGTATTAAAGGTACTTGCCTCAATATCGGATCAAGATACACCTATAACTTCTTCTTATTTTTATACAGCTGGATTTCGGCGAAAGGAATTGGATGCGGTTCCTTTAATTATTGGTACTTCACCAAAGAAATACAGTAGAACGAATAAATGGATTGTAATGAAAGAATAAGAAGGGGCTTATGTCATGGTGAATAAAGCCGGCATATGAAAGTGAAGTTGTGGAGTGTAAGAGCTTTAATCATACTTTTCTTTGCGATTAGTGCAATAACGTTATCACAAGGTGTTGTGTATGTGCAAGACATAGTAAAAGAACGTTTTTTTAGTGAAAAGAAATCTGAAAAAAATTATAAGGAGACTATAAACTACGGTGATACTGAAGAGTATGGAACACCTATAGAAGAGAAGAAAGTAGGAGATAATGGGGAGAGAACGACAACGGGTAAAAAATTTAAAGGTTTTGAAAAGGAAAGTTCATGGGGACACATGTTTTCTGTACTTTCAAATTCATGGATTAGTATAGTTTTTTATGTAATGATTGCAGGGATAATTATATATTTTCTTTATAAATCCGTTAGGAAAAAGGTAACGAAATCCGAAATAGAACAGGATAAACAATCGATAACAAATGAAAATACGGACAGAATCGAAAAGAATAAGAAAGTGAAGCATCAGTTAGAACAGCCGTTACCACCAAATACGATAAGAAAAACGTTAGTTGAATGGGAAAGAACTTTACCATTTCATGAACAGAGAAGATCCTATGAAACGATGCAACAGTGGTTAAAAAGAATTTGTAGAACAAGGGATATTATCCCGTTATATGAGTCTGTTCGTTATGGGGAAAAGACGTATACGGATATAGATGTGGAAGAAATAATGAAGTGGGTAGAGGGAGGTGGGAAGGTGGATATGTAAATATCCACCTTTTCTTTTTTTATACGGAAATTTGATTAACATGAATTATTTTCTTATATGAAACCGTATTTAAATAGGTAAACAAAATGAACATTATTTACTTATACTTCATTCCGTGTTAACCTATACTTAATTTTTATAAAATATACTTAATTTTTAAGTTTTTAAGGGTGTGAAAATGTAATGAAATCAGTATTGAAAAGCATACTTATTTCCTTTGTTTTTTCTGCAGTAAGTATGTGTTGGTTGCTGTTCTTATTATTCAAAGGGGAAGGAGACTGGTTATTGTCTTGGATAGGCGTATTAATGGCATATTTATCTTTATATACTTTAATAGATTTATATTGTAAAACTACATACGATAAAAAAATAAGTAAATGGCTTATAAAAACAGCGGTGACTAGCTTTAGTTTTGCTGTATTAGGAATCTCATTTTGTATCATACACGAGCTATTAACACCATGGAGTCTCAGTTTAATGGTGTGGTATTGGTTGGTAATGTTAGTGTTATTTTTAACGACCATACTATCATTAGTCAGTCTCGTATTTGTTAATCATAAAAATCATAATTTCACCGGTGTATATAGAATACTTATACTTCTAAATCTACTTCTTACGTTAGGACCAGTATTATGGCCACTATTACTTTCTATTATCGGAAATGGTATGAACGCTAGTGCAGGATGGTAAAGGTGAATATAGATTAGTTGTTTAAATAAAAGAGAACGTGTTTACATAAAAAATGAAAACACGTTCTTTTTTATTCATTTTAATACGAACACAATGACTCATCTTAAAATAATTAAGATAAGGTGAAATAAAAACGGGGGAGGTTAAGGGACTTTCCTTATTTTTTATGCCCTTTTTATTTTCATACATAATTCTTTCTCAGCAGATTGTATCAAACTTTGAACGTAAGTATTTCTTAAGGAATGGATAAGAAAAAAGAGAGTTTTATCATATAGGATAAAAGTATAGCTTGAATCAATACGATATGAATAGGGGAGAGAAAACCTTATGAAAAAATGTAATTCAATGAAGTTAGCGAGTTTGACAGTTTTATTAGCGGGTACTACTCTATTTACACCTGGTTTTACTGTAAAAGCAGAATCTACTCAAAATATTTCTCATTCGTCACAAGAACCTAATCAAAAGAATCGGAATGGATGGAAACAAGTAATGCAGGAAACACTACAAATTGGGGCACCGGGGGTATTAGCTAAGACGTCTAATAAAGGGAAAGTTAATAGTTATACTGCTGGCGTGGCGGATTTAATTACAAAGAAACCGGTGAAATCAGATTTTCGCTTTCGGATTGGTAGTGTGACGAAAACTTTTACTGCCACGACTGTTCTTCAATTAGTAGGAGAAAATCGCGTACAACTTGACGATCCAATTGAAAAGTGGCTGCCGGGTCTCGTGCAAGGAAATGGGTATGATGGAAATCAAATTACGATACGACAACTTTTGAATCATACGAGTGGTATCGCTGAATACTTAAAGTCAAAAGACGCTGACGTAATGAATTCGAAAAAAACGTATACAGCAGAAGAAATAGTGAAAATAGGCCTTTCTCTGCCTCCAGATTTCTCGCCTGGCAAAGACTGGTTGTATTCAAACACAGGATATGTAATATTGGGAATGCTAATTGAAAAAATAACTGGTAATAGTTATGCGGAAGAAATTGAAAAGCGAATTATTGAACCTCTGGACTTGCCAAATACGTTTTTACCAGGAAATTCACCCGTCATCCCAGGAAAGAATCATGCTCGTGGATATGTGAAAATGGAAGAAACAGGCGAGTTGAAAGACATTACGTATTATAATCCGAGTTTAGCTAATGCAGCTGGAGATATGATTTCTAATGCGGATGATTTAAACAAGTTCTTTTCATCTTTACTCGGTGGTAAGTTACTGAAGGAACGCGAGTTAAAAGAAATGCTTACTACAGTTCCTGTAGAAGGAAAAGGGGTTGGGGATGGATATGGTCTTGGAATCTATGAGACTAAACTTCCAAATGGTGTCTCAGTATGGGGGCACGGAGGATCAATTCCTGGGTTTATGACTTTTGCTGGTGGAGTAATTGGAGGCAAGCATACATTTGCTGTCAATGTTAACTCTTTAGGTCCGGTTGATATTCTTACACAGTTTGATAAAATGATGCAAGTTGAATTTAATAAATAGATGAAGAAAAAGCGAATAGGTTTCTGCAATAGTTGTAAATAAAAGAGATGCTTTTTAAATTTCACAAATAAGGACAGTATTAACATCCATGATATGGTATTAAGTATATGTAGAACATAAATATGATACAAGTGTATTTCAAAGTGCAATTCAATCTTATAGTTTAGTATAAAAAGGATGTAAGTTGCATGACATCCTTTTTGTTGTGGGACAAAGAGGTGTTGTTTGTTTTGAAAATTGTTATCTTTGGGAGTATTCCATATAATGAGAGGTATAGGGGCTATACAGGGGAGTTATGAATGGATAATACTTTAGTTTGTTAATTATTTTGTTTTAATAAAAAAGTAAATTGATTTGGAGTGAAATACATTGGGACAAAATCAGTTTAGATGGAGTAACAAGCAATTACGAGAACATGTTGAAATAATAGACGGTACAAGAAGTCCACACAAATTATTAAAGAATGCAACATACTTAAATTCCTATATACGTGAATGGATGCAAGCAAATATTTGGATTTATGATGACCGTATTATATATGTAGGAGAAAAGTTGCCAGAGCAACTATATGAATGTGAAGTCATTGATTGTGATGGAAAGTATGTTGTTCCTAGTTACATAGAAC
The DNA here is from genome assembly GCF_055902415.1 of Bacillus sp. SSR7. NCBI lineage: Bacteria > Bacillati > Bacillota > Bacilli > Caryophanales > Bacillaceae > Bacillus > Bacillus sp. SSR7. The sequence goes on from NZ_JBVVXV010000007.1 coordinate 156,600, forward strand.
CGCATGCACATCCATATCAATTATATAATCCAGAGACGTTAGCGAATCATGCGATGCAATCCGGGACAACAACTTTTATTAATGATAATTTAACTCTATTTTTCACATTAAAGCGTGAAGAATCATTTCATTTATTAGATGAATTTAAAAAGCTTCCAGCTAGTATGTATTGGTGGTGCCGTTTTGATGGACAAACTGAATTGCAAAATGGGGAATCTTTATTTAATAGTGAAGAAATAATAGAGTGGCTACAGCATGAAGCAGTTCTTCAAGGAGGAGAGCTAACAGCATGGCCAAAATTATTACATGGCGATGATGAAATGCTAACTTGGGTGCAGGAAACAAAGCGATTACAGAAAAAAGTAGAAGGACATTTCCCAGGAGCATCAGAAGCAACGTTAGCAAAATTAAAACTGTTAGGTACAGACTGTGATCATGAAGCGATGACAGGACAAGAGGCGTTAACTCGTCTTATGCAAGGTTACACTGTTTCTCTTCGAAACTCTTCGATCCGACCAGATTTAGAAGTTTTACTGAAAGAATTACTAGAATTAGGTGTGAAGCAATTTGATAGATTCATTTTCACAACAGACGGTTCCCATCCGTCCTGTTATGAAAACGGAATGACGAATGTAATGATTACTATTGCTATAAAGCAAGGTGTTCCAGTAATAGATGCGTATCATATGGCAAGTTATAATATTGCTCGTTATTATAATATGGAGCATATACATGGTTCGATTGCAACAGGGAGAATTGCCAATATCAATATTTTAGAAAGTAAAGAAAATCCAGTACCAACAAGCGTTATTGCAAAGGGGAAATGGGTGAAGCGTGACGGTGTAAATACACATGAAGCATTACGTATAGACTGGAGTAAATGTAAAGTAACTCCATTATCCTTAGATTGGTCCATAGAAAAAGAGGATATGACTTTCTCTAATAAAACGGGGATACACTTATTAAATAACGTTATAACAAAGCCATATGCTAGTGAAATCAACATAGACTGTGATGAATTGTCCACAGATCATGATGAATGTTTCCTTATGATGATTGCTCGTGATGGCAGTTGGCGAGTGAATACAGTTGTGAAAGGTTTTGCGAAAGAACTAGGTGGGCTTGCTAGCTCTTATTCTGGTACAGGTGACATCATTCTTATTGGAAAGAGTAAAGGAGATATGCTTACAGCTTTTCATAGGATAAAAGAGCTTGGCGGGGGAATGGCCATAGCTGAAAAGAATGAAGTAATACATGAAATAGCATTACCATTGCTCGGGATTATGTCTAATTTAAAAATGAGTGAATTAATACAAGAAGAGAAACAGATGGTGAAATTATTGCAAGAGCGTGGCTACGCGTATGATGATCCAGCATTTACAATTTTATTCTTTTCTGCGACGCACTTGCCTTTTATACGGGTAACGCCTATAGGGCTATATGACGTAAAAAGTGGAAGGGTAGTTGCTTCGCCGGTGAATGTAATAAATCAATATTAGACGGAAAGATCCTATGAAAGATTTATTTTATAGGATCTTTCTCATTTCTAGCATAAGAATATTGCAAGCCTCAAATGATACAGTATATAAATCATTTGAGGTGATATGTAAATATGAAAAAAACATTATACATTTTAAGCATATTTATTCTGTGTGTATCAATACAACATGTTGTACATTCCCAATCAGATGCACCAAGGTTATCTTCGGATTGTCTTGAGGAAAGGAAAATTCGAGATGAAAAGTATGTGAAGAATATAATACAGGACATTAAATCCACATTTAATTTAAATATTGATAAACATAGTTTTTGGGAAGTAAGTAAAAGAGATCTGGAGGCTGCCCATTTGATGTATGGTGGAAAGGAAAATGATTCTTATTATAATTCGCTAACTAAAATTTATGATAGTGGTGGATTTAGCGAGCAGCCTAGCTTATTTGTGAGGGCGCAAGAAGCATTTTTACTTTATAAAGAAAAAGATAATATAAATGTAATGAAACACTTAAACCTAGATGTAGAAAAAGGGGAATGGGTCGTTATAAAAACGAAAAAGAAGAAAGGGAAAAAAGTGAAATTTAAGCCGTTACAATGTGAAAAAGATTATTTAAAAAAGAGAAATGAATAACAAAATACTTATGAATGCTGTTTTTATTCAACGATATTTTGCTGTTAATTTGAAATAGAAAAAGGTAAACGAACATATTAGCTTTATGGAATATGTTTGTTTACCTTTTTTGAGAGATTTAAAAATTGGGGATATTGTTAGTTGAAAATTATATACTGGCTAATGAACTTATAACATTCAATGAATTTGTTTTTCATAAACATTAGATTTTGTGTCAAATGATTTATACATTGCCGAACCACCTATGTATATTTTATTCTACAGTATTTATAAAAGAATGTTAGCTATTCATAAGAAATATGATTGGCACAGTTTTTGCTTATATTAAATGTAAGGAAGGGAGATTGTATGTAAGGAATCTGTACTCGTAATAGTATAAAACAAGCTACTATTGCATTATTAATCATAGTTGTATTTATAGGGGAACTGTAAATACATATAAATAAGTAGTTTTTTGAAATTAAAATTCAGAATTTTCTTTTAAATTATTAGGGGGCAATGGTATGGTTAAATATTCGAAAATTTCTAAGTGGATTCTTGGTGTTGGACTAGTGACTATAACATGTAATGGTTTGCAAATTCAAGCAGAAACAAAAGAGAAAAATGTGAAGAACGTATTACAAATGGAACCGGTAGGAATACAGAAATCTGTTGATGAATTGGCACACCCTTCAAAAATACAAGAAAATGCATCTTTTACAAAACGGTTAAAATTAGCGGATTTATCGCAGCGTCCACTAGCACCAGCCGATAATATTAAACCGTTAATTGAAGAAAAAAAGTATTCAATGGCTGAGTTAAATCAATTAAATAATAAACAATTAACTGATCTTCTTGTGACAATTAAATGGTATCAAATTCCGGAATTATTTCAGTTTAATAGTGATAGTCTTAAATTCTATCAAGATGATAGCCGAATGCAAGCAATTATTAATAAACTAGCAGAACAAGGACAAGCTTATACGAAAGATGATTCAAAAGGGATTGAAACATTAGTAGAAGCTCTACGTGCAGCATTTTATTTAGGTTTTTACCATGATGAATTAAGCAAACTAAATGAGCGTAGCTACCATGATAAATGTTTACCAGCTTTAAAAACAATTGCAAAAAATCCAAATTTCAAACTTGGTACATCAGAACAAAATAAAGTAATTGCATCATATGGAAAATTAATTGGAAATGCATCAGCAGATGTTGAAACGGTTTTATACGCAGGTGAAATTTTTAAACAATATAACGATAACCTTGCAACTTTCATTGAAGACCGAACAAAAGGAGACGCTATATATGAGTTGATGAAGGGAATTGACTTTGATATTCAGACGGATATGTACACGACTGGAAAAGAGCCGAAAGATACGATGTGGTTTCGAAATATTGATAACTTTATTAATGAAGTAAATCGTTTTGCACTACTTGGTACAGTAACAAATAAAAACGGATGGTTAATTAATAATGGAATTTACTATGCTGGCCGATTGGGCAAGCTTCATAGCACGCCGACAAAAGGGCAACAAGTTGTTACAGATGCAATGCGAGTTTATCCATATTTAGGGGAGCAATACTTTGTTGCGGCAGAACAAATTACTACAAATTATGGAGGAATAGATGCGAACGGAAAAACTGTAAATTTAGATCAAATTCGAGAAGAGGGTAAAAAGAAATATTTACCGAAAACGTATACGTTTGATGATGGAGCAATTGTCCTTAAAGCTGGGGATAAAGTTAGTGAAGAGAAAATTAAACGTCTATACTGGGCGGCAAAAGAAGTGCGTTCGCAATTTTATCGTACAGTTGGTAGCGATAAACCACTTGAAAGTGGACATGCTGATGATGTGTTAACGATGGTTATTTATAATAGCCCAGATGAGTATCAATTTAATCGTCAACTGTACGGATATGAAACGAATAATGGTGGGATTTATATTGAAGGGACAGGGACTTTCTTTACATATGAACGTACACCAGAGCAAAGTATTTATAGTTTGGAAGAATTGTTCCGCCATGAATTTACGCACTACTTACAGGGAAGGTACGAAGTTCAGGGATTATGGGGCCAAGGGGAAATGTATCAAAATGAACGTTTAACATGGTTTGAAGAAGGGAATGCAGAGTTCTTTGCAGGTGCAACGCGATTAGATAGTGTAGTACCGCGAAAAAGTATAATTGGCGGGTTATCTAATGATCCTGCAAAACGTTATACAGCATCACAAACATTAAATGCGAAATATGGAACGTGGGATTTTTATAATTATTCGTTTGCACTGCAATCATATATGTATAATAAGCGCCCAGAAATGTTTGATAAAGTGCATGATTTAATTCGCGCAAATGATGTTTCAAGTTACGATGCATACCGTGCTACTTTAAGCAAAGATAATAAGTTAAATGAAGAATATCAATCTTATATGCAAATGCTTATTGATAATCGCGATAAGTATACAATTCCACAAGTATCAGATGAGTATTTAACTCAGCATGATCCAAAATCGCTTTCGGACGTTACTTCAGATATTACGAATGAAGCGAAATTAAAAGATGTGAAAGTAACAAAGAATAAATCACAATTCTTTAATACATTTACACTACAGGGGACATATACAGGAAGTGCAGCTAAAGGAGAAGTTGAGGACTGGAAAGTGATGAATGAAGCAACAAATGATATGTTGAAACGTCTTTCAGGAAAAGAGTGGACTGGATATAAAACATTGACTGCTTATTTTGTAAATTACCGTGTAAATAATGCTGGACAATATGAATATGATGTTGTGTTTAGCGGAGTGAATACGGAAGAAGGTACGGCGGTAGAAAAAGAACCAAATAATTCATTTGAAACAGCAAACCCACTATCTTTGAATATTTTGTTAAGAGGAACCTTGAGCGATCAAGATCAGGGGGATAAATTTGTTATTGATGTAAAGGATCAAAAAGATTTACAGATTTCTGTTACGAACGAACAAAATCTTGGACTGAACTGGGTATTATATTCTGAATCAGATTTAAATAATTATGTAGCTTATGCAACAAAACGTGATGGGAATAAATTGCTTGGAAATTATAATGCAAAGCCAGGGAAATATTACTTAAGTGTATATAAGTATGGTGGTGGAGCAGGGAATTATACGGTGCAAGTAAAATAGTTTACTATAGTTTGTTTTGAAAGGCTACTTATTGTATTTTTTAGCTGAGTAAGGTATTTAATGTTAAACATTAAACTACTTCAATATACCCTTGTTCTAATTATAGAACAAGGGTATATTGATTTTATATTGTTAAATTAGATAACCTCATTAGATTTTGACAAGAAAATAATTAATATTGCTTGGAATTCTCATTCGTAAAGCATGTTTTAATCTTCTTAATGCTCTTTCATTTTTGTCTCAATGCTTGCTTTTAAATCAGTTGATACTTGATTGAAATACCCCAAAACTATCTTCCTAATATCATTGGATATAACTTTCAAATCACCAGCTAAGTTTTCAGCAAGATGTTCTTTTTCTATTGGTTTTAACTTTGCATAAAATTCACCAGCCTGCGTAAAGTCATCTTGTTTCGTTATAGAAGTTCTTTCAAGTTTACCTTCAACGTACCTTCCGTCACCGCTTGTTATTTGATTAGCAGGTGTCCAATCTTTTTGCTTGTTAATCGTTAATTTCCGAAATTCGGGACCAATTCTTCTTCTTTGAGAATCACTATAAATGTTCGCGCGTCCTTGCAACATTTTATCATCTGATAGTTCTGCACCATCCAGTAAATTAGAAGGGGAGAATGCGACTTTCTCTACTTGTTCCATAAAATTTTCAGGATTTTTATTTAATACCATTTTCCCGACTGGTATAAGAGGATACGTCTTTTCATCCCATACTTTTGTGTCATCTAAAGGATCATAGGATAGGTGTGCTTCATCTTTCGGATCCATGAGCTGGACATATAAACCATATTCCACTGGTTTACCATTTGCAATTGCATCATATAAATCTTTCCCGCTATAATCTGGGTTTTCAGCAGCCAGTTTATTTGCTTCCTCACTAGTAATGAATTGTACACCTTCAAATGGGTACCAATGATACTTTACATACTTTCGATTACCGTCTGCATTTCTCCAAACATATGTATTTACACTATGTCCTGGGATGCGGCGAAGGCTTTTGGCCGTACCATTATCAGAGTACAAACGGACAACGAAATGTATGGATTCAGGTGCTCTAGCGACAAAACTCCAAAATCTATTAGGGTCTATTAAGTTATTTTTAGGGGAAGGTGACAACGCTTGAATTGTTTCAGGGAAACGCATCGGATCGCGAACAGAAAAGACAGGAATGTGATTACATAATAGATCGAAAATACCTTCTTTTGTATAAAATTTTGTAGAAAAACCGCGTACATTTCTAGCAGTATCAGGTGTTCCTTTCGTACTAACAGCTAATGAAAATCGCACCATAACGGGAACTTTCTCATTAGCGTTTTGTAGGAAATTTAGTTTTGTATGTTCGGGCATTGGATAGATTGTTTGAAAATAACCGAACGCACCAAATCCTTTTACATGAACAGGTCTTTCTAAAATTTTTTCGTGAATAAATTCTTGTAACGCCTCGTGAAGCACACTATCTTGCTCTAGAACAGGTCCACGTGAACCAACTGTTTGAGAGTGAATTATAGCTTGTTCATTACGTTCTCCATTATCATTAAAGTCTTTCCCTAGTAAAGATTGCCTCTGTTTTTCATAGTTTTCATCCATCAATATAGCCTCCAAATCTTTTTTGTCCATTGATACTAAATATGATTTTATAGCCCTGATTATGTATAACACGTTAAGTTCAAACTAGTAACAGACCGCTAGATGAAAAAAACGCGTATGTAGTGGACCTGTTGAAATAGAAGAAATTATGGAAAAATGAATATCGGGAAGAACATTACTATTAAAATTTCAATCTTAAAAATGAATTTATACATGACTTTATAGAAAATGAACATAAATAAAACAGGGAAAATAACTGGGAGGAATGTAACATGTCGGATTGGTTTCAATTAGATAAAGAGTATATGATGTCAACGTACTGTCGTACAAAGCTTGCGATAGAAAGAGGAGAAGGGTGTAAGCTGTATGATGTGGATGGTAAAGAGTATATAGATTTATTTTCTGGTGTCGGAGTAAATGTATTAGGATACAATCACCCGAAAATCGTACAAACAACGATGGATCAAGTTACGAAGTCGTTGCATCTACCGTTTCATTTTTTAAATCCAGTTGCGATTGAATATGCAAAGAAATTAGTTGATTGCTCTTTAAAAAACGGAAAGGTCTTTTTTACAAACTCTGGTACGGAAGCGACAGAAACAACGTTGAAATTAATTGATAAATATAGAGCTATTACGCAGGAAGAACGTGAAGGAATCGTAGTGTTGAAGAATAGTTTTCACGGGCGTACGATAGGAGCACTTCATTTTACGAGACAAGAAAGTGTGTATCAAAATTTTCCTAAAACATCGATCCCGGTATATGAAGTTGAGCGCGAGAATATAGAGCAATTAGAAGAAACAATTATAAATGAAAATCCAATAGCGATTCTGTTAGAACCTGTATTAGGAAGCGGGGGGATTTATCCATTATCGGGTGAATATTTACATGGTGTTCAAAACTTATGTGAGAAATATAATGTACTACTTATCGTTGATGAAGTTCAAAGTGGTATGGGGAGAACAGGAAAACTATTCGCTTATCAAAATTTCAATATTACACCAGATATTATTCAAATTGGTAAAGGTGCAGGAGGCGGGATACCACTTGGCGGAATTATTGTAGGTGAAAGGTTATGTGATGTATTTGCGCCAGGAGATCACGGCACAACATTTGCTCATTCATCAATGGGAACGGCTTTAGGATTAACTGTATTAAATACATTAATTGATGATGGGTTAATGCAAGAAGCTTATGAAACGTCACTATATTTGAATGACAAACTGCTAGACATTCAGAAAGAAAATTCTTATTATATTCAGGAAGTGCGTCATGCGGGGATGATGTTTGGGATAAGTGTGAATGACACGAATGAAAATGTGAAGAAATTACAGATTGAGTTAATGAATAAAGGAATGCTAGTCGATGTAACACAAGGGAATATTATTCGATTACTTCCACCGTATATTATTACGAAAGAGGAAATTGACGCATTCACTTATGAGTTTATTTCCTGTATTCATAACATAGCTACTACAGCAAGTATTTAAAAAAATATAAAAAAATATAAAAAGCTGAAGAAGGCGCTATTTTAGCGGCTTCTTCAGCTTTTTAAAATAGAAAATTACTTAACCTAGAGAGCATCTCATTGGACAAATAATTAATTATGTGAAACAATAATAACAGATAAGGAGACGTTAATTTTCCTTAAGTGCTTCGAATTAATTTTATTCAATAAGAGAAGGTGTGCTTAAAGAAGTTAAATTAAATAAGGAGCTGTTTTATTATATGCAACAAAATAATGATTTAAATTTTGAACCTCAAGACGTTAATATTGTCAATCCTAAACAAGCCAGGAAAGCAGTAGTTGCTACTGGTATAGGGAATGCAATGGAGTGGTTTGACTTCGGATTATACGCGTATTTAGCGGTAATTTTAAGTCAATTATTCTTCTCAGGTGTTGATAATAGTGGATTGCAACTTGTACTTACATTTGGTACATTTGCTGCAGCCTTTCTCGTTCGACCAATCGGGGGTGTATTCTTTGGTAGAATAGGAGATAAGTACGGCCGAAAAATCGTGTTAAGTACTACTATTATTTTAATGGCACTTTCTACATTATTCATCGCATTACTACCAACCTATGAACAAATTGGTGTATGGGCACCAATACTACTTTTAGTTGCCCGAATGATTCAAGGCTTCTCTACAGGCGGCGAATATTCAGGTGCAATGGTTTATATCGCAGAATCTTCTCCAGATAAAAAGCGTGGTATACTCGGTAGTGGTCTTGAAATTGGAACACTCTCAGGTTACATTGCTGCATCGGTAATTGTTACCATTTTGACGTTATTGTTAACAGATGAGCAGATGCTCAGCTGGGGCTGGCGTATTCCGTTCTTAATAGCTGCACCAATTGGTTTGGTCGGTTTATACTTACGTCGTCATCTAGATGAATCTCCAATCTTTGAAGAGATGGAAAAAGCACAAGAGGAATCTGAAGACAATGAACAATTTTCATTTATGGATATTATGAAATATCACAAAAAAGACTTCTTATTAAGCACAGTAATTGTCGCCTTCTTTAATATTACGAATTATATGATTCTTTCGTATATTCCTTCTTATCTAACTCAAGTACTTAAAGTTGAAGAAACAACAGGCTTATTAATTATTTCTATTACGATGGCACTTATGATTCCACTAGCACTATATTTCGGTAAATTAAGTGATAAAATTGGTAATAAACGTGTTGTGCAAATTGGTTTGCTTGGTTTAACTGTATTTGCAATTCCAGCATTTTTACTAATAGGAAACGGACATATTGCAGCTATATTTGCAGGTATTTTCGTATTAGGTTTCTTCCTAAGTGTGTATGAAGGAACATTACCTTCATTATTACCATCACTCTTTTTCACCGATGTACGTTATCGAGCACTTTCGATCTCATTTAATATTTCAGTATCGATATTCGGTGGAACTACACCGCTCGTATGTTCATACTTAGTTCATGCGACTGGTAACCCGCTCGCACCGGCATTTTATTTAACAGGTGTAAGTATTATTGGATTAGTTGTATTTAGTGTCCTATTCGTTACAACATCAGGACGTGCGCTAAAAGGTTCATATCCTACAGTAGAAACGAAGAAAGAAGCACACCAAATCGCTAAAGAAGACCCTGAAGAAACACTTTGGTGGCATGAAGAGTCATTAGAGATTGAAGCAGGAAAAAACGCCTCAATTTAAAAAGTAACGTAGAAGTATAAAAAGACTCCTATGAAAATAGGAGTCTTTTTGTTGTGTTATTTCTTCCTTTTTTTTAAACCCTTCTGATACATGTAAAGCTTATGAATTTCATCCTTAAATTCCTGCAAAAGTACGGTGTTTTCCTCATTAGAATAACGCACTGCATTATAAGCATTTATAATAATATGACTCTCAATATTTACATCCTCTTTACAATTTATTCTTCCTAACCATGTTTCAACAGTTTCTCCTCGCTTTCTATTTAAAGGAGGAATTAACTTACTCTCAAGCTTAAAAATTTCTTTTCGAATTTCATTATGTGGCGGCTTGTTTCGTTTAAATCGGTTTTGGGTTATACCTTCTTTATCGGTAATAATAGTAGATTCGAAGGCAGGCATATTTGGTAAACTGAATTGTTTTCGTTTTTTTATTATTTTCCAAACGACGTAAATAGCGATGGCTGCACAGGCTATGATGGTTATGCTATTTATAAGAGTTGGATCAAAAGGATGTGGCTCCAATCCATCCTTAATTGTAGGGTCTTTTAGATTTCCTTTATTCGACCAAAAATCATCTGTTTCTTTTAACTCGGCTGCTGAAAATAATGGATTAATAGCGTATCCGAACCCTAATGCAACTGCTTCTATGATAAATGAAAAAACAAGCCGAATGAAAGGAAACACTTGAATAAGTACTATACTCATTACACCAATTGTAATAATAGAAGCGAAACGTAATAACTGTTGATTACGATTTGCCCCAGTTAACCAAAATGTAATCATAATGTGTATAACTAATAGTAATAGCTTCCAGAGTGGTGGAAAAGGCGCATAAAATATAGCTGAAACACCAAACCAAACAATACCACCTAACGATTTTTGAACTGGATATCCTGGTCCAACTACATGTACGATAAAGAAGAAAAGCGGTAACATAATTGTGCCAAATAGAGAGAAAGGGAGAAAGATAGAACAACCGATTATTTGAGTCATTAACAGTATGACAAATCCAGTCGTTTTTTTCTTCGTGAATGTATGGATTAGAAATACACCAATATAGCTTAGTGCTAAAAATATAGTAATAGCTATAAGTTCGTCCCTTTCTGTTAATAACGAAAGGAGGAGCAGCAGAAAAAAGTCATTAACGTGATAGAGCCAAGTTTTCAAGCTTTTCCACCATCCCTTCGTTATTTATGAGAAACGTAGGTTGCGATAGAAGATAGAGGCCATTCTTCTGCAAGCCAATGTAAATCATTGTAGAGGATCGTTCTCCTTTTCTATTTGTATAATGAAGAAATCCTTGTTTCGGAATTAGTGTGCTATCGTCTGAAATACGTGCCAATTCCTCTAAAGCTTTTGCGTAATGTGTTTGCCCTTCATTTAATGGTAAGTGCAGAGGACCACCTTCAGCTAATACACTAATAAATAATTCAAACGGTATTTGATGCTTCGTAGCGTATTGACAAATGTATGTTGCAAAGGAAATAAGGTCTTCTATATTATCTTTCCAACCAAACCCGCGATCGGCAGCTAATGAAAGACAAATCGTCCAACTATAATTTTTTACAGGTTCATATTGCTTCGCTTGTAATGATTGCATTTTAGCAGATGCTTTCCAATGAATAGAACGGAAAGACTCACGTTCGTACCGTTTCACACCGATAATAGATGTTTCATCATTGTAAAAAGAAAAATTCGTTCGATAAGATCCATTTAAAAGTTGCTGAAGTTCTTGCAAACCTGCTACTTCTTTAGGAGAAGGGTACACAATAATTTCAGTCCGTAATTTATCGAAAATAGGTAAATGTACAGTTAAAAGATGAAAAGGATCTTTCAAAACGCATTCAAACTGTTCAATTTGAAACACACCACGCTTCGTAGCGGTTAATGTTAAATCCCATTTTTGCATGGAATGAGCAGGTTGTGAAAAAGGAAAAGAGAATAATGTTTTCGATATTTGATCAATTCCTTGATCTTTATGCGGCAGTAGAGACGGGTCTAAATGGAAATAACAAACACCGTTAACGAGTGGTATGTTTGCTCCATTTTTTAAATGAATGAAAAACTGTCCAGATTCATTAGGGAATAAACGAGTTGTTTGCTTCTCGTTTATCACTTGAAACTTTTTCTCTATATATGCGACATATTTATAAATGAAAATCGCAAATAAATAGTAGAAGAAAAAGAAAAACATAATGATTCGTTGTGGCATAAAAAATGTAAATAGTATCGCGCCTGGAACAGATAGTTGAATAATATGAAGTTGAAAAAATAAAGGTACAGTTACAACGCGCTGTCCATTCATGCTTGCTCAATCTCCACTGGTACGTCCACTTCTTTTAAAATCTTTTGCATAATATCATTTTTTGTTGTGCGTAATGCGCCTTCCATTGATAAGGCGATACGGTGATTCCAAACAGAAGGAACTAACAATTGTATATCTTCTGGTGTGCAATATTCTCTCTCGCGTAAAAAGGCTAAAGCTTGAACAGCACGTATTAAAGCTAATGTGGCACGTGGGCTTACACCGTTAGCGATATAATCATGATTTCTTGTAGCGTGAGCAAGTTTAATAATGTAATGTTCTAACGGTTCTGATACGAAAATTTCTTTCACTCGTTTCTGTGCCTCTAAAATATTATCTAAAGTAATAACAGATGTGACACTTTCTAGTGGTGCATCGTTACGGAAACGTCGCATCATTTGTAGTTCATCTTCAGGATTTGGATAACCTATAGAAATTGTCATTAAAAAGCGATCAAGCTGTGCATCTGGAAGAGGGAACGTTCCTTGTGATTCAATTGGATTTTGCGTCGCAATAACAAAGAACGGTTTTGGAAGAAGAGTTGACTGCTTTTCAAGCGTCACTTGTCGCTCTTCCATCGCTTCTAACAAACTAGACTGTGTTCTTGGCATTGCACGGTTAATTTCATCTGCCAATAAAATATTTGCCACGACTGGTCCAAGTCTTAACTCGAATTCGCTCGTTTTCGGATTGAAGTATTCAATACCTGTCACATCACTCGGAAGTACATCGGGTGTAAATTGAACGCGAGAAAAATTACCACCAATACTTTTTGAAAGTGTTTTCGCAAGTAACGTTTTCCCAGTACCAGGTACATCCTCAAGAAGCACATGACCGTCAGCAAGCAAGGAAACGATTAATAGATCGATAACATTTTCTTTACCTACAAAAACTGATCCTATATTTTCCTTCAATTTATTTATCATATGTATCATTCCTTTCAAAATATAAACGGATATTTCTATATTTTAACAAATTATTCAGAAAATTTATACGGTTTTTCAATTCAAATAAATAAATATTCAATTATTAAATTATATTCTTGCATATTTTGGAATGTGAATATATAATATCGGTATACGATGTATCGCAAGTCGATATATCATGAAGCGATGTATCGGAGGTGGTTATAATGAATACGAAAGCGAGAAAATATATTCCGTTAACTGAGGCAACATATTACATATTGTTATCACTAGTGAAACCAATGCACGGTTACGGAATTATGCAATTGGTAGAAGAGATGACAAATGGAGAAGTAAAGCTCGGTCCTGGAACTTTATACGGGAATACGACGAAGTTATTAAAAGAGAAATTAATTGTTGAAGTTGCCTCAACAGATAGAAAGAAGTGCTATGAGTTAACGCCACTTGGTAAAGAAGTATTAGAGCTAGAGTATAACAGATTGCAGAGATCTGTAAGGAATGGGAATAGTATATTAGGGGAGTGAATGAGAGATGGAGACAAAGAAGGTATTCAAACCTTTCGCGATATGGAGCTTGGAAAAAGAAGAAGCTTTTTTAAGAAAAATGCATCAAAAAGGATGGGCTTTACAAAAGTATAATGTAATGTATAGGTTTAAGAAAACTGAACCGAAAGATGTAATATATAAAGCGGATTTTAGACTGGATTATAAAGATTCGAAAGAAAAACAACAAGAATATATTGATATATATGAAATGTGTGGCTGGAAACATGTAACGAGTTTTGCGAAATGGAATTATTTTTGTAAAGAAGTAGACGAGGAAAATGAGTTACCTGATATTTATTCAGACAAAGAAACGAAGATACAAAAACTTGTTGAATTGATACAGTTCGTTGCAATTATGTTTGTAACGTTAATCCCAGTACTTTACTTATGTTTTCTTGGAGTATCAGAATCAGGATTATATAAAGGTATGGTAGGGTTTTTAGTTTTTATATATTCATATGCATTTATTAATTTATTTAGGAAGCTTAAAAAGTTGAAAAAGGAAATATTTTAACAAAGGTTGTATGGGAATCACCATCTCTAATTTTTATATATGTTTATTTTGTTCATTCTTTTTTATATAATAAAAGACCAACTTTTTAATTCATAGAACTAACAGTTACAAAGATGATACCAGTAACAATACCTAAAAAAATCATAAATAAAGAAGAAATAATTAATAATAACGAACTAGCAATTAATATCAATTTATTAGATTTTTGATTTTTAAAATGGTAATAAAGTAAAAGACCACAAATAGTAGAAACAATCTATATTGTTAGACCGTAAGGCGTCATTATTTTCTTCCAATCGAAGATCCAAAAGTAAAAGATGACTATGTGACAAATTAATAGTAGAAATGTTGATGGAAGCATTATCTTTTTATTTAAAATCATTTGTTTTACCTCCCTTATGTAAATATTACCAAAAAGGTGTGGGTTTTAACATATAATAAGGAAGAAATACATTTTAATTAACTTATTAAACGAAAAAATCCCTTGTAGAAAAATCTATTTCTACAAGGGATAATCATGTTTTTATTAGAAAGATTGATTTTGAGCAGGTTTAATAAATTGCTCTGGATTTTCAACAAGCCCACATACAGCACATTGGACACGATAAGTAGGTCCTTGATAAGCCATATGAAAAGCATTCATTGTTTCATTTGTGTATTCCTCTTCTACTTGACCAGTTTGTGGATTTAATTTGACTGGTTTTACTTGTTGCTCAAGAATATTAAAGCGAGTGCGGTTCGTTTTACAACTTGGACATAGCATTGGTTCCATATGTATACACCTCCATTTGTAGCATTTCTTAAACTCATTAATTTTATGCAAACAAAAAAACTTTCTCAATATAAATAGGTGTTTAATGTATTTAAAATTCAGAAAAAATAAAATATAATAAAAGTACGAACTGGTTATGTCCAAACCAAATCTCCTGTTTTATGCCAATAAGCTGGGGGGCCGAGAAATCGGCCTCATTTTTTTGTGCTTATTACTATAGGAAACAAGGTTTTTATAAGACTTTTGTCGAAATTTTAGGGATGGATATAAAGGGGGAAGTAAAATGAATTTAAAAATGAAGTACATCATTTTATACGTAGAAAAGTTTGAGGAATGTTTAAAATTCTATAAAGATGTATTACAGTTACCGATAAAAGCAGAGCACGGTACATATATTGAATTTAATACGGGTACTACCATATTAGCGATGAATACGCGGCAAGACGTAAAAGAATTAACGGGACTACCACTTACAGAAGGTGAGTTACAATCTTCCCATTTTGAATTGGGATTCGTTGTCGAAAATGTACAAGAAACGATTGAGCAATTTAGAGAACATGGTATTACGATTTTAGTTGAACCAATTGTAAAGCCGTGGGGACAAACAATTGCGTACATTGCTGATCCAGATGGGAATTATATTGAAATTTGCAGTTCATTAGAATAGAAGGAGAAAAAGAGATGGGGTTTCCAAAACTAGAAACAGAACGTTTACAATTAAGAGAATTAACGCTGTTAGATGCAGAAACGATGTTCCGTTATTTTTCAAAAGAATCTGTTATACGTTATTTCGGAATGGATTCTTTCAAAGATATTGAGCAAGCAAAAACAACGATTCAAACGTTTAAAAATCGTTATGAAGAGGGAACTGTATTTCGCTGGGGAATTGAGAAAAAGGGGACGGGCCAATTAATCGGAACGTGCGGATTTCATTTAATTAATCAT
The DNA here is from genome assembly GCF_055902415.1 of Bacillus sp. SSR7. NCBI lineage: Bacteria > Bacillati > Bacillota > Bacilli > Caryophanales > Bacillaceae > Bacillus > Bacillus sp. SSR7. The sequence continues at coordinate 172,655 of NZ_JBVVXV010000007.1, forward strand.
CATCATAAGCGAGCTGAAATTGGTTATGAATTAGATGATACATATTGGGGGCAAGGGTATGCAACGGAAGCGTTACAGGCAATTTTAACTTACGGGTTTGAAACATTACAACTTATAAGAATTGCTGCTGTTGTATATGTAGAAAATAAAGCTTCTCAAAAATTATTAAGTAAAGCAGGATTTCAAGAAGAAGGATTACTTCGAAAACATATGGTTCAAAATGGAGTTGCGCATGATACGATTTTATATTCTTTATTAAAAGAAGAGTGGAAGAAGTAATGAGTACAAACGAACTTATAACTATAATGAAGAAACATAGGGAAAATAGATTCATTTTAGGTATAGATGGTTTAAGTCGTTCAGGAAAAACAACATTTGTTGCAAATTTAAAGGAAAATATGAAACAGGAAAGCATTCCGTTTCATATTTTTCATATTGATGATCATATAGTGGAGCGTAATAAACGATATCACACTGAATATGAAGAATGGTATGAGTACTATTATTTACAATGGGATATTGAATGGCTTCGGCAGAAATTTTTTCGAAAGTTACAAAATGAAACAAAACTAAAATTACCGTTCTATAATGATGAGATAGACTCATGTGAAATGAAAAAAGTACAGATTCCCATAGTAGGCGTAATTATAATTGAAGGTGTTTTTCTACAGCGAAAAGAATGGAGAGATTTCTTTCACTATATGGTGTATTTGGATTGTCCAAGAGAGACACGTTTTCTTCGGGAGAGTCCGGAAACGCAGAAGAACCTTTTAAAGTTTGAGAATAGGTATTGGAAGGCAGAGGATTATTACTTAGAAACGGAATTGCCGAAGGATAGGGCGGATTTAATCATTAAATGATTTGAAAATAGAAGGTGAACATAATGAATATTTTATGGGATTTTGATGGTACGTTATTTGATACGTATCCAGTTTATACAAAGATTCTTTCTGAAATATTAGGTGATACAGTAGATAAACAAGAAATATACAAAAACTTAAAAATATCTTACTCTCATGCAATTCAGTATTACAATATTTCATGTGAACAGGAAGAACAAATTAAAATTTTGAAGGGGAAAATCACTGCAAAAGATATGAAACCTTTTGCAGGTGTGGAGGAAATTCTGAAATTTGCGGATAAAAATGTGATTATGACTCATAAACATAAGGCAGGGGTTATGCACATTTTAAAATATTACGGCTGGGACAAATACTTCGTCGACATGGTTACAATTGACGATGGCTTCCCCCGAAAACCGAACGCTTTATCTTATGATCATTTGCATAAAAAGCACAATATTGATTTAGCTATTGGTGATAGAGAGTTAGATTTATTACCTGCAAAAGAATTAGGTATTTCAACATGTATGTTTCAAGGGGATTGTGATGTAGCGGATTATTCTTTATCGTATTACTCGGAATTTTTTAAGGTAGTGATTGATAGAGAGGTTATTTTATAAAAAATTTAAATAAAACCTCTACTTTCAAGCAAAAAGTAGAGGTTGTTTTCTATGCTTTATAAAAACGAAAGAAAATTAACCCTTTCAAGAATTTAGAAGGAGATTGGTATAACGATTTGAATTATATATTTATAGATAAATCTATAGATGAAAAGATTTCAATAAAGCGAGTGATCACATGAGTATTTTCATTTTAGAAGACGATGTCATACAAGCACAGCAAATGAAGCGGCTAGTTGAAGAGATTTGCGAGAAATATAGGTTGCCCTTTGATTTTATTGAGGTGACTAGTAAAAGTGAAAATATTATTACTAATATTTCTAAGGCGAGATATGTCCCAATCTATTTTTTAGATATAGAGATAAAAAGAGAAGAGCGAAAAGGGTTACAAGTGGCGCAAGAAATACGAAAGTATGATACGAAAGGAATTATTGTGTTTGTAACGACGCATTCTGAATTTGCACCTATTTCATATCAATACATGGTATCTGCTTTAACTTTCATTGATAAAGGGTTGCCATACGAGGAGAGATATAAAGTTTTTGAACAATGTTTACTTCAATATGAAGCAAGAAATAAGCATATTATTCCATCCGATGACTTTATCGTTGAAAATAGTAATGCGACTGTGCGGGTTCCTTTTCATGAAGTTGAATATGTTATGACTGATGAACCACACCGGTTAGCATTAGTGACGTTAGATCGAATCGTTTATTTTTACGGAACTTTAAGAGAAATTGAATTAATAGATGAACGTTTATTTCGTTGTCATCAATCATATATCGTGAATACGAAGCAAATGTCTTCTTATGATACGAAGCAGAAAATGATAGTTTTAAAAAGCGGGAAACGTATTCCGGTATCACGTCGTTTAGTGAGTAAAGTACGTAACATGTTAAAGGGTGAGATGTAATGTATATTTATGATTTATTTGCAATACTGCTTACTAGTATGTGTCATACGTTTTTATACATACAATTAATCCAGTACAACAGATTGTCAGTTAGAATGTTAATAGCTTTAAGTGCGGTATTCATTATTTTACTTGCTATTGTCGTAACAGTAACGAGATATCCAGAATTGAATAGTACGATTGTGTTATTTTTAATAAGTCTAGGACTAATGCAAAATGAACTAAGACTTAAGCATAATGTATATTTTGCACTAGTGAGCATGGTGATTATAACGTTAGTAAAAATGTTGCTTTTGGATTTAGGAATGAAACTCTTTATGTTAACGCCATTTAATTTATATTTATGGACAGGAAGTATAATTCATCTTACCGTAACGACACTTACTTTTATCGGTATTCTATTAGCGCGTAAAAGAATTCAAAAAATTGCTCGATATATAGTAAGTAGTCCGTTATATTATATAACTTACATATTATTAATTGTCGGGTTTATTATTGAACTAATTTTAACTCAGCCGTCAACTGAGTTTTTAGCAAGAATAAATCAACAATACAGTGAAATAAGTTATAATTCAGCGATTATTATTTTTTTATTATTACTAATCATTGTACTAATAAGCTCACATTTATCGAAAGAAAAGTTACGAGAAGAGCATGAAAAACGTTTAGATAAAGAGTTATTAGATTATGTGGAGAAATTAGAGAATATGCATGATGAGCTTGCTAGTTTCCGTCATGATTATATGAATGTATTACTATCGTTAGAAGAGGGAATACGTACAAAAAATGTGAAAGAAATTGAGCAAGTGTACTACGATGTTATTGCTCCCACATTAAAAACAATAAATGATCATGAACTTGATATCGCAAAATTATCTCGCATACATATTCCTGAAGTAAGAAGTGTATTAAGAGCGAAAGTCGGTACTGCCCAGCAGCAACAAATAAAAGTAATGCTCGATATACCAGAGAACATTGAAAGTGTTTCGATGGCGATTATTTCATTTATTCGCATCATTTCAGTTTTAGTAGACAATGCAATTGAAGAAGCAGCACAAAGTGAGGAGAAGATATTACAAATCGCATTCTTTAAAATGGATTCACGACAATATTTTATCGTGCGTAATAGTTCAAAGAGTGAAGGGATTGATTTGCAAAAAATTTATGAGAAAAACCATTCAAGTAAAGAAGGGACTAGAGGATACGGGCTATTCTCATTAAAACGTATCATGAATAAAACAAATAATGCGACATTAGAAACAACTTATGTAAGTCCTTATTTCACCCAAACATTTATATTAAAAGAGATGAAATAACCATCTATGATGAAAATGAAACCGAATAGGAAATAACTACATACTTTCTTCACTCATTTTTATACACTTTAAGTAAGAGGTGAAGCGAGATGAATGGTCTTATTTTTACAGCAATGATTAGCTTTGGTTTACCGCTTATTGCACTTTTATATGCTGTTTGGAAGAAACGTTATATTCCATATATGTTAGGGGTATTGGCTTTTGTTGTATCACAAATATTGATTCGTATACCAATACTGAATTATGTAAATGGAACTAGTACAGATTTTCAAATGTTTTCTGTTATGCAGCCTGTCCTATTTGCGCTTTTGCTTAGTTTATCAGCTGGAATTTTTGAAGAGGTAGCTCGTTTTATCGCCATGCGCTATTTTATGAAACAACGAGATTGGCAGTCTGGTTTTTTATTTGGGGCAGGGCATGGTGGTATTGAAGCAGTGTTAATAGTTGGCATCCCAGTAATATCCCTATTATTTTCACAAACAGTCATTCAAAATGGTGACAGTTACTATTTCGGAGGCATTGAGCGTATTTTTGCGATGGTATTACATGTTGGGCTTTCCTTCATTGTATTGCAAGCTGTCGTCCAAAAGAAATTTCGTTATGTTGTATATGCAATTCTCATCCATGGGGCTGCAAATGCAATAGCGGGCATTATATCACTTTATGTACCAGGAAAAAGCGGGATCATTATATCAGAAGTTTCAATAGCAATTTGTGCGTTACTCGTTTTGAGTTATAGTTTCATTTTAAAAAGAAAGGGTGTATGAAAATGAGAAAAATGTTACTTATTATTATAAGTGCTATCGCGGCGTTTGCGCTTGCAGCGTGTACCGGTAATAAAGTAAATGAAAGTACATCAAAAAAATTTATTCCGAAGGCGGAAGAAATTGTATCATTATTAAATGAAGCAAAGTATAAAGAAGTGTATGAGAAATTTGATAGTAAAATGAAAGCTGCATTGCCAGAAGAAAAGATGAAAGATCTTACACCTATAATCGAGAAAGCTGGTACGTTCGAAAAAATTGAAAAACAATCGATTGAAGAAAACGATGGTTTATACACGGTTATTCTTGTAGCGAAATATAGTAAAGAACAACTGACATTTATTATAACTTATAATGATAGAGAAGAAATAGCAGGTTTAGTTATTAAATAAAAAACAGATACAGTGGAAGTTCCTGCTGTATCTGTTTTTTTGATTTAACCAAATTATGGTTATTTGTGCTAATATGAACTCATAGCTATATAGAAGGGGTGGGCTAGTATGAAAACTGAACTAGTTACTAAAAAGAAGTACAGTATAATAAGCTACATATCTTTACTCATCGGCATTTTATGCTTTCTGTTCGTTTTTATAACGCCAACAAGGATAGCGAATGCAGGTAATATAGTGGGAGATTATATTACAGTCGCTCTTACAGTTTTAGGTATCATACTTTCAGTAATTACAATGACGAAAAAAACAGAGAAGAAAGGGATTGCTATTCTTTCATTCATACTGTCCTCATCATTCTTTATATTTTGGATTATCGCGATTATTTTAGTTTTGAATGGCCGAGTTAGTTTTGCGCCGTAATACCGAATAAAAAGAGTCCTTCATATGAGAAGGACTCTTTTTATTCGGTATCTTCCGGTTGATATTCTAAAATATCCCCTGGTTGGCATTCTAATGCTTTACATATTGCTTCTAAAGTTGAAAAACGGACTGCTTTTGCTTTTCCATTTTTCAAGATAGAAAGGTTAGCCATTGTAATTCCAACCCTCTCCGAAAGCTCTGTTACACTCATTTTTCTTTTCGCTAACATTACATCAATATTAATAATAATTGCCATATTATTCACCTCAGACCGTTAAATCATTTTCTGATTTTATATCTATCGCATCTTTTAATAGTCTTTGGAGAACGGCAGCAAAGACCGCGATTACCATTGAAGCAAAGATTAGGATCATGCCAATTATAATGATACCAGGTGCGTCATCTTTCTCAGCCACGAGATAGAAGAGTGGCATGCCTACTACATATAATATACTAATTGTAATAGCGCATTGCTTTATCTTTTTTAAACTTCTAACAGATAATTTCGAGAAGGCATTACCTTTGTCAATGTAGCTTACAAGTTTAAAGGCTTCGTATAGAGCGAAATAAAAAGGTATCACCGTTGCATATAGATTGATTAAAACAAGATATTTTATATATGCAATATCGGGATACAATTCTGCTGCATAATTCCCGATGTTAGGAATTGAAAATATACACAAAGCGAAAACAGGAATACCGATAAGGATAATAGCTATCTTTAAAAAGAGTGTTGATCCTTGTTTCATAAAAAGCACCTCATTTTTAAATTATCCTTTTAATTTAACATAAAATTTATTGTTTAACAATAAATTTTTATTCATTTTAATCGGATTTTTATTGATAAATATATGTTATTGAAGAGAATGATAAGACATTTTTATAAAAGAGGTTTGGCTTCTAATTATTTGAAAATAAAAAGCTATGATATGTACCGTTGCTTTTTAAATAAAAGAAAGTGAAGGTAATGATTGTTAGCTTCATGGAAATTGGGGACTAATAAAACATATATAAGTTGTGGAATGTAAAAGAAAATTATCTTTTTGTATATTTACGGAGGAAGAACAATGTCGAATTTAAGTTTACTCATGAAGAGGTTACTGTTAGTAGGAACAATTGCATTAAGTATGTTATGTACGGAAAGCATGATGAATGATCATACGGTGGGAGCTAAGGTGAAACAAGTAGAACGTCAACCGAAAAATGTAATCATAATGGTTATGGACGGAACGAGTTCTACAGCAACGACATTAGCTCGTTTGTATAAAGGGAAACCACTTGCATTAGATGAGATTGTAACAGGAGGAGTTCGTACATATTCGGCGGAATCAGCTATAACAGACTCAGCCCCAGCAGCTACAGCTTTAGCGACGGGGAATAAATCGAATTCAGGATATGTAGGTGTATTACCTTCTACTGTAAGTTCACCTGGTTTACAACCAATAAAAGAAGAGGACAAGTTACGGCCAGTTGCCAATGTTTTAGAAGGTGCCAAACGTACTGGGCGCGCTACTGGAATTGTTGCTACAGCTGAAATTCAGCATGCTACTCCTGCTGGATTCTCTGCTCATCATATGAATCGTAAAAATTTTGAAGTGCTCGCGGAGCAACAAGTGTATCAAAATATAGATGTCGTATTAGGCGGGGGAAAAGCGGCACTTCTACCTGAGACAGATAGTGGGATTCGAAAAGATGGTGAAGATTTAGTAAAAGTGATTCAAAAGAAAGGGTACGACTTTGTTGAAACGAAAGAAGCATTATTGAAATCCAAATCTAATAAAATTTGGGGCTCTTTCTCACATAATGCCTTAGCATTCGATATGGATCGTGAAGCGACAAATCCAGAGCAACCAACACTTTCTCAAATGACAGATAAAGCAATTCAAACATTAGCAAAAGACAAAGCTGGTTTCTTTTTATTTGTAGAAGGAAGTAAACCAGATTGGGCAGCTCATGTGAATGATCCAATTGGGATGATTAGTGATGTATTAGCATTTGATAACGCAGTTGCCGAAGCATTAAAATTTGCAAAAAAAGATGGTAATACGATGTTAATAGCCGTAGCTGACCATGGTAACAGCGGTATTTCTATCGGGAATAGGAATACGACAAAAGGTTATAATATTACGCCGGTTTCTGCATACATTGATCCATTAAAAAAAGCGAAAATGACACTTGAAGGAACTACAAAGAAACTTAAATCTGACTTATCGAATGTAGAAGATGTAGCTAAATTATATGGTGTGGACAATTTAACTTATGATGAAAAAGAAAGAGTAAAAGCAGCAAAAAAGAAATCGGAAGTAGGCCCAATACTTACTACATTATTGGCCAACCGTGCGAACATAGGATTCACAACAGGAGGGCATACAGGTGAGGACGTATTCTTATATTCATATGGTCCTCAAAAGCCATCTGGATTGATCCAAAACACGGACGTTGCGAAGAAGATGGCGAAAGCAATGGGCTTTAATTTGGAAGAAGTAACAAACAAATTATTTGTAGAAAGTGAATCAGCCTTTAAGCAGGATGGTGCAACAGTAACAATAGACAAAAGGGATGCAGAAAACTGGGTGCTCATGGTGAAACGTAATAATGTAAAAGCTCAATTATTTGTAAATAAAAATATAATTCGTATTAAGAATAAAGAATATGAATTAGGTAGTGTAGTTGTAGAAAGTAATGGCAAGTTCTATGTACCAGAAGAAGCAATCCGTTTATTCATAAAGCATTCTCGCTAAAAAATGCCAATTCCTAAGTACTAGCTAAGGAATTGGCATTTTTTGTGTAGATGAAATTTCATTCAAAAAAAGGAAAGAGAATCATAATTTCTAGAATGTACTTTCTGTAAATGTATCTATTTTATGTTTTTCACCCTTTAAAAAATATTTCTCAACATTTTAGTTCTTTAAAAAGATTGAATATTCGTATTATAACGAATATTATGTTTCTATCGGCAAAAAACGATAATTTGCAGACACTGGGGAGGAAATACATTGAAAAAGAAAAAGAAATTAAAACCTTTAGCGGTATTAACAACAGCGGCAGTATTAAGTAGTACGTTTGCTTTTGGAAGTCATGCAGCGTATGCTGATGCACCACCATCTTTACCAATTGATGAGCATTTAATACCTGAGGAGCGTTTGGCAGAAGCGCTGAAGCAACGGGGAGTAATTGATCAATCTGCATCACAAGCTGAGACATCAAAGGCTGTCGAAAATTATGTTGAGAAAAAGAAAGGGGAAAATCCTGGGAAAGAAATCTTGACAGGAGATAACCTTACGCAAGAAGCATCAGATTTTATGAAAAAAGTAAAAGATGCAAAAATGAAGGAAAATGAACAAGCGCAGCAGCCCGAGGTAGGACCAGTAGCTGGGCAAGGTGCAGCATTGAACTCTGGGAAATTAAATGGAAAAGTACCGACTACACCAGCGAAGCAAGCTGAGTACAATGGAGCTGTTCGAAAAGATAAAGTACTTGTGTTACTCGTAGAATTTAGCGATTTTAAGCATAATAATATTGATCAAGAACCAGGTTATATGTATTCTAAAGACTTTAATCGTGAACATTATCAAAAAATGTTATTTGGTGATGAACCATTTACATTATTTGATGGATCGAAAATTAATACATTTAAACAATATTATGAAGAACAATCTGGTGGAAGCTACACAGTGGACGGAACTGTAACGGAATGGCTTACTGTTCCAGGAAAAGCGTCAGATTATGGTGCTGATGCGGGAACTGGACATGATAACAAGGGACCTTTAGGACCAAAAGATCTTGTGAAAGAAGCATTAAAAGCAGCGGTAGCAAAAGGGATAAATTTAGCAGACTTTGATCAATATGATCAGTACGATCAAAATGGTAATGGAAATAAAAACGAGCCAGACGGCATTATTGATCATTTAATGGTTGTACATGCTGGTGTTGGTCAAGAAGCTGGCGGTGGTAAATTGAAAGATGATGCGATTTGGTCTCATCGTTCAAAACTAGGGTCGAAGCCATATGCGATTGATGGTACAAAATCTTCTGTTTCGAACTGGGGCGGAAAGATGGCTGCATACGATTATACAATCGAGCCTGAAGATGGAGCAGTTGGTGTGTTTGCGCATGAGTATGGTCATGATTTAGGTTTACCAGATGAATATGATACAAAGTACTCTGGACAAGGTGAACCTGTTGAGTCATGGTCTATTATGAGCGGCGGTAGCTGGGCTGGAAAAATTGCAGGAACAGAACCAACGAGTTTCTCACCGCAAAATAAAGAGTTTTTCCAAAAGAATATGAAGGGGAATTGGGCGAATATTCTTGAAGTAGATTATGATAAACTTCGTACAGGAATTGGTGCTGCAACATATTTAGATCAAAGTGTTACAAAATCAAAACGACCAGGAATTGTTCGTGTTAACTTACCAGACAAAGATATAAAAAATATCGAATCGGCGTTTGGTAAGAAGTTCTATTACAGTACAAAAGGAAATGACATTCATACAACACTTGAGACACCAGTATTTGACTTAACAAATGCAAAGGAGGCTAAGTTTGATTATAAGGCATTTTACGAACTTGAAGCGAAGTATGATTTCCTTGACGTATATGCGATTGCAGAAGATGGAACGAAGACACGCATTGATAGAATGGGCGAAAAAGATGTAAAAGGCGGCACAGATACAACTGATGGTAAGTGGGTTGATAAATCATACGATTTAAGTCAATTCAAAGGAAAGAAAGTAAAACTGCAATTTGAGTACTTAACAGATATTGCAGTAGCTTATAAAGGATTTGCGTTAGATAATGCAGCCTTAACTGTAGATGGAAAAGTTGTTTTCTCTGATGATGCAGAAGGTCAGCCAGCAATGACACTAAAAGGATTTACTGTGTCTAACGGATTTGAACAGAAAAAAAATAACTACTATATCGAATGGCGTAATTACGCTGGGTCTGATACTGCATTACAATATGCACGTGGTCCAGTATTTAATACAGGAATGGTTGTATGGTATGCGGATCAAAGCTTTACAGATAACTGGGTAGGCGTTCATCCAGGTGAAGGGTTCCTTGGAGTAATAGATTCTCATCCAGAGGCAATCGTAGGAACATTAAACGGACAACCTACTGTGAAGAGCAGTACACGTTATCAAATTGCCGATGCGGCATTCTCATTTGATCAAACGCCAGCATGGAAAGTAAATTCACCAACTCGTGGTATCTTTGACTATAAAGGATTACCAGGAGTTGCAAAATTTGATGATTCTAAGCAATACATCAATAGCGTTATTCCAGATGCCGGACGTAAGTTACCAAAACTAGGATTGAAGTTTGAAGTAGTGGGTCAAGCTGAAGACAAGTCTGCAGGTGCAGTTTGGATCCATCGATAAAATAAAGTGAAATGAAGAGGAGCTGCCATAAGCCGGTGAAACGGACTTATAGCAGCTCTTTTCTGCTTGTAAAAAAGTTCTCGGTTTTAATTGTAAAGATTGGAAATGTATTTGATAAATAAAATGCTCAATCTGTTCAATTATAGCGCTATTTTGAGCGTAAGTAATTTGTAAGTATTGAGTAAGAAAAAAGAGATTTTTATAGTATATAATATTTATTACATCTACTTTTAACACCTGATACTAATAGTATGCTATAATGTGAATTAGCAACAAAAAGGAAAGGAATTAGAAAAATGACATTTGAAAATACTAAAAATTTAAAAAAACAAGTTGCTCCGTATGAAAAATCAACGATTAAAAAAAGTGTGTGGCAACTTATTAACACAGTCGTGCCATTTGTTATTTTATGGTACCTCGCTTATAAAAGTTTGTCTGTTTCTTATCTGTTAGCATTAGTTCCATCTCTGTTAGCTGCTGGTTTTATGACGCGAATTTTCATAATTTTTCATGATTGTACCCATTATTCATTCTTTAAAAGTCGACGTGCAAATAGAATAGTAGGTACATGTATGGGTGTGTTAACGTTATTCCCATTTGATCAATGGGGGCATGAGCATGCGATTCATCACGCTACAAGTGGTAATTTAGATAAGCGAGGTACAGGAGATATTTGGACGCTTACAGTCGATGAATATGTAGCTGCACCTTTTAGACTTCGTTTAGCATATCGTTTATATCGCAATCCATTCGTTATGTTTGGATTAGGTCCGATTTATGTTTTCTTGCTTAAAAATAGATTTAACCGAAAAGGTGCAAGACAGAAAGAGCGTATGAATACGTATTTGACGAATATTATTATCGTTGCTGTAGTAGCAATACTTTGCTGGGCAATAGGGTGGCAATCGTTTCTGTTAGTACACGGTACGATATTCTTAATAGCAGGTTCAGTAGGGATTTGGCTGTTTTACGTACAGCACACTTTTGAGGATTCTTATTTTGAAGAGGATAAAGATTGGGAATATGTAAAAGCGGCAGTAGAAGGAAGTTCATTTTATAAACTTCCAAAAATCTTGCAATTCCTAACTGGTAATATTGGATTCCATCATGTTCACCATTTAAGCCCAAGAGTACCTAACTATAAACTAGAAGAGGCACACAATAATACGCTTCCGTTAAAAAATGTACCAACAATTACACTTGCTACAAGCTTACAATCACTACGTTTCCGTCTTTGGGATGAGAAAAGTAACAATTTTGTTAGCTTTAAAGATGTCAAAAATATTATTAAAAATAATGTTTCTGTTCGGGTGAAATCGGAACTTTAATTTCATCATATATAAAACTCCCCTTAATCATTTTGATTTAAGGGGAGTTTTTCTTTAAATGTACGTGTAGGTATAAAGAATAGAAAACAATAAATATGTTATGTAAACAAAGTATCATTATAATTTATTATTATTGTGAATGCTATAATACATATAAAGTGTAAAGCAGCAGATTAATGATTAATCATAAGAACAGATACAACGTAATAAAATAATTCTTTCAAAGGGAAGGGGCAAATGAAAGATGTTGAATTTACGAGGGAAATACAATGAAGCGAAAGTATTTACTAATAACGTGGATGAAACTGCAACTGGGCAGATTATTGATCTTTGTAACCAAGAATTCGTAAAAGATAGTAAAATTCGTATTATGCCAGATACACATGCTGGAGCAGGGTGTACGATTGGGACAACAATGACAATACAAGATAAAATTGTTCCTAATCTTGTAGGGGTAGACATTGGGTGTGGGATGGAAGTGGTTGTAATTGATAAGAAAAAAGAAGAAATTAATTTCGATTATTTAGACGAAACAATTCGTAAATTCGTTCCAAGTGGTTTTCGTATCCGAGATAAAGAACATCGATTCTCAAAAATGATTGATTTTGATGGTGTGAGAGCACCATTTACATTACAACGTGCTCAAAAAAGTATAGGTACTCTTGGGGGAGGGAACCATTTCATTGAACTAAATGAAGACGACAAAGGGAATGTATATATTGTCATTCATAGTGGTTCTCGTAATTTAGGAAAGCAAATAGCAGAATATTACCAGAACTTCGCGTATGAACAATTAATTGATGTTACATCGATGAAAGATGAGATTATTAAGAGATTAACTGAAGAAGGGAGAGCAAAAGAAATACAAGAAACTTTACGTGAAATTCAGAAGCCTAAGATTCGTAAAGAACTAGCTTATTTAGAAGGGCAAGGATTCAAAGATTATATGAATGACATGAATATTGCTCAAAAGTATGCTGAGGTGAATCGTAAAGCAATGATTGATGAAATTGTCGCTAAAATGGACTGGAAAGTAACGGATCAATTTACTACGATACATAACTATATAGACATAGAAAATATGATTCTACGAAAAGGTGCTATTTCAGCTCAGAAAGATGAACGAGTCATTATTCCAATTAATATGAGAGATGGTTCAATTATTGCGTTTGGTAAAGGTAATCCAGATTGGAACTATTCTGGTCCACATGGGGCCGGACGTATCATGAGTCGTAAGAAGGCTAAAGAATCATTGAGTCTAGAGGAATTTCAAAGTACGATGACAGAGGTGTGGACTACATCAGTAGTAGAAAGCACTATTGATGAGGCACCAATGGTATACAAGCCAATGGATGAAATTATAGAAAATACAAAAGAAACGATAGATATAAAACATATTATTAAGCCGTTGTATAATTTTAAAGCGAATTAGTATGATAAAAGACCGCACATGAAGCGAAAATCATATGCGGTCTTTTATATATAAGTATAGTATTACATAGTCTCGCTAATTTTAGTTTCACTTTGAGTGTTAGTAGCAATTCTTTTCTTAACTTTAAAGTGATAGTAAGTGTAGCAAAAGATGATAAATGGGACAGTGCAATAGATTCCAAGTCGTTGTTCTGGGATAAAAATAAGACTGATTAATATAATGCCATACAATCCAAAACCAAGAATTGGTACGAGTGGATAAAGTGGCGTTTTAAATTTTAAGTCTTCTAATTTTCCGCCGTCTGCTACATAATGTTTGCGGAAAAAGAATTGAGAAACACAAATTGACATCCAAACAATAATGGTAATGACTCCGGAAATTGAAATGAGCCATAAGTAAACAGTTTCAGCAGCTACTACGCTTGTCAAAAGAGAAAAAGCAGAAATAGCTATTGTCATGATTAAAGCGTTGAGAGGAATCCCACGTGATGATAATTTCTTTAAAAATGCTGGAGCCATTTCGTTTTTTGATAAAGACCAAAGCATTCGAGTAGCAGCGTATAGTCCTGAGTTTGCGACAGAAAGAACAGCAGTAAGAATAACAAAGTTCATAATATCAGCTGCATATGGAATACCGATATTATCAAAAACAGCAACGAATGGACTCTTTGTTAATCCAGCTTCTTCCCAAGGAATTAAAGCAACAAGAACAAAGATTGCTAAGACGAAGAAAAACATCGTACGCCATATAATATTTCTAATAGAACGAGGTAAAGTTTTTGCTGGATCTTCACTTTCACCTGCTGCGATCCCGACAAGTTCTGTACCTTGGAAGGAATAATTGACTGTAACCATTGTTAAAAGAATAGCGGCAAGTCCATTTGGGAATAAACCACCATGATTTACGAAATTTGATAATAGCGGAGCTGGTTCGTCGCCTTTTAAATCAATAAAACCAAACATAGCGGCGCCGCCAAGGATAATAAAAGCGATAATGGCAGATACTTTTATACTTGAAAACCAAAATTCTGTTTCTGCATAACTACGAGCAGATAATGCGTTAATCGTGAAGATTGTAACGCCAAATATTAAACACCAAACCCACACAGGAATATCAGGAAACCAGCGCTGCATTGTAATGCCGGCAGTTGTAAATTCAAGGCCGGTCGTATTCGCCCAGCTTAACCAATACAACCATCCGATTGTAAAGCCAGTTGCAGGATTGATAAACTTAGTGGCATATTCCTGGAAAGAACCCGAAACAGGCATGGCTACAGCGAGTTCACCAAGACATAGCATAACGAAATACATTAATAATCCACCAGCCATAAAGGCAAGTACGGATCCACCAGGTCCAGCTTGACTTATAATAAAGCCAGATCCGTTAAATAACCCCGTTCCAATCACACCACCGAGTGCAATCATAAATAAGTGTCTACTTTTCATCGTACGTTTTAATTCATTGTTTGTATTATTTACTTGCGCCATTGTTTTCCTCACTTTCGTAGTTGATAGAATAAAGTTTGATGTTTTTCCGTATTATGGAATGTATTCCGTGATGTGAAATCTTGTTATAATTTTCAGATAATTAAAAAGAAAAGTCAATATTTTTTTGTTTACGCTTTCAAATTATTGTTCACAGTATATTTTATTTTTAGAAAATTTAATAAATAGATTGATTTCATTTCGAATTTTTGTTAAATTGATAGGTAATTGAGCGTACTAACATATTACAAGTCAAGTAGAGGTGAGTTATGGTACAGTCCATTGATCGAGCAATAAGTATTATAAAGTTATTAAATTCTACCAATGAAAAAGAGTATTGGGCCATTTCTGATATAGCGGACAGAACACATCTCCCAGTTAGTACAGTACATAGACTACTTAACTCTCTAATCGAGCATGGGCTAGTTACGCAAATTTCAGAGACGAAACAGTACAAAATTGGACCAATGTGGATGGAAATAGGATTACGACAATTGGAGAAGGTAGACTACAGATCAGTCGCAAGAGAAGTAATGAAGCGATTGGCCTATGAAGTGGAAGAAAGTGTTTATTTGAACATTCCAAATGGAACACATTCTATTATTATTGAAAGAATTGATAGCCCTTTAAAAATTCGAGTTATCGATAACTTAGGGGAACAAATTCCACTTTCAATTGGTGCCGCAAATAAAACGATGTTAGCCAATATGAAACAGAATGAAATGGAATATATTGTTGAGCAGCTACTTTCTGCTTTACCAGAACAAAAGCAAATTCTTCTTGATCAAATAAAGCAAATAAGAAACGAAGGATATGCTGTCAGTTATGGAGAAAAAACAGAAGGGACAGCTTCAGTAGCTGCACCTATTATCGGATTTAATCATAAAGTAGTAGGAGCATTAAGTGTTGGGTTAATTAGTCATCGCATTAATGATGATCGACTTTCTTTTCTTATTAGTAAGGTGAAACAAGCAGCTCATGAAATATCAATAAAAATCGGCAGTACATCAGAACTATAATTTTGATAACTGTCGTCATTTTTTTATTCATATACTGGAATTCATTTTCATAATGCGGAAAAATAGGGGGATTTATATGTCAAAGTGGCAATCAAAAGAACAATTGATTCAATTATTAAGCAGTCTTGTTGAAATTCCTAGTATTACAGGTACAGAAGCTGAAGTGATATTGCCAAACTTCGTTGTGGAACAATTATCTGATTTACAGTACTTCAAAGAAAATCCGCACCATTTGCAAAAAAATCCGACGGGGGACGGACGATATTTTGTTACAGCACTAGTAAAGAAAAGCGATCGTACAAAAAACACCGTAATTCTAGTAAGTCACTTTGATGTTGTAGATGTACAAGATTACGGAGTGTGGAAAGAAGATGCATTCAATCCTAAAAAGTTAACTTCTATGTTTTATTCTCATAAAGATGAACTTCCAGATCATGTACGTGAAGATATAGAGCATGGAGATTGGTTGTTTGGTAGAGGAACAATGGATATGAAATGCGGCCTCACGATACAAATGGCAATGATTGAGCAAGCTTGTGAAGGAAGATTTGATGGGAATGTTCTTTTATTGGCTGTACCAGATGAAGAAGTAAACTCTGTAGGGATGAGAGCTGCTGTTCCAAGATTACTAGAGTTAGCAAGAGAACATAACTTGGAGTATAAAACGGTACTAAATTCAGAGCCTATGTTTTCGAGGCACCCTGGTGATCAAAAGAAATATATTTATACTGGTTCTATTGGTAAAGTGTTACCAGGTTTTCTTTGCTACGGAAAAGAGACACATGTAGGCGAACCTTTTGCAGGCTTAAATGGGAGTTATATGGCTTCATTAATAACAGCAGAATTAGAGTTAAATACAGACCTTTGTGACATTGTAGAAGGGGAAGCGAGTCCTCCGCCAACTAATTTACTTCAAAGGGACTTAAAGGAGGATTATTCTGTACAAATTCCGCATCGTGCAGTCACTTTATTTAATTTGTTTTTATTAGAAAAATCAATGACAGATGTGGTTTCATTACTGCGTCAAAAAGTAACAAAAGTAGCAGAGAAAATAGAAGAGTCGTATGAAAAACATGCATATCGTTTTTCTAAATATAATCCATTTATACCACCTAACCTCAAAGTAAATGTATTAACGTATGAAGAACTTATCGCTTATGCAATTGAACAACATGGGCAAGAGAAAATAGATGAAATTCAATCTAGCATTATTAAAAATAGAGAAGATAAAGATGATCGTGCGGTAACGATTGATTTAGTAGATAAATTAGCCATCTTATGTAAAGAAAAGGCACCGATGATTGTACTTTTCTTTGCTCCGCCATACTATCCAGCTGTAAGTTCACGCAATAACCAGTTAATTAAAGAAGTAGTTGGAGAAATGGAAAAGTATGCACACTCCAATCATAATATTACATTTGAAAACCAAAACTATTTTGGAGGAATTTCAGATTTGAGCTATGTGGGCTTACAGAATCCATTATATTCAATGAGTTCACTTGTAGATAATATGCCATTATGGGATAAAGGTTACTCAATTCCACTTCAGGAATTAGAAGAGTTTGACGTTCCAGTATTAAATATGGGACCGGTAGGAAAAGATGCACATCAATGGACAGAACGTCTAGATGTAAATTATGCATTTGAAACGCTATTAGATATGTTACCGATTTGTATTGAAAAATTACTTGTTTCTAATAAAATTACACAAGTATAGTAGGGAAGGAATAAGTAAAATTATTTTAATATAATTAAAAGTTGAAACGGCCAAACTCAAGTATATATGCGTTTGGCCGTTTATCATGTAGTGCATTTCTAATTAAATTCATAGTTAACGTGATTTCTTATATAGTTTTACTTTTGCGTTTGACCAGATAGTTCAACAGACTTTTGTGTACAACGTTGCATAGCTGAAATGATAGCTGTTCGTAAACCTTTTTCCTCTAATGTAGCTACAGCTTCTATCGTTGTTCCGCCAGGAGAACAAACCATATCTTTCAATTCACCAGGATGTATTCCTGTTTCTAGTACCATTTTTGCAGAGCCTAATACAGCTTGAGCTGCGAATTTATATGCTTGATTTCTTGGCATGCCATCTAGTACAGCAGCATCTGCCATCGCTTCTATAATCATATATACGTATGCTGGTGAAGAACCACTTACAGATGTTACAACGTCCATTAATTTTTCACTTACAATCTCTGATTGACCAAAGCTATTGAAAATGTTTAGTACATCTTCTAAATCTTTTTCTGTCACCATTTTATTCGGGCATAATGCAGACATCCCTTCACCAACAAGAGCAGGTGTATTAGGCATTACTCGAACAATTTTTAACTTCTTATTAAAAGAATCCTCAGTACTTTTGATGCTTTTTCCAGCAGCAATCGTTACGATAATAACATCGCTTTTGATCACTTCTTTAATTTCGTTAATTACTGATGAGTATAAATCTGGTTTAATTGATAAAATTAAAATATCAGCATTTTTAGCGACTTCATTGTTGTTAGTAGTTGTAGTTATTCCGTACTTTTCACTAGCATTTTCTAAATTCGTCGTGTTTAAATCTGAACACATGATCTTATTTGAAGACACTATATTTTTATTTAGCATCCCGCCAATGATAGCCATCCCCATATTTCCGCATCCGATAAATCCAATTTGTTTGTCCATAGTTACTCAATCTTGCTCCTTTTATCATAAATTATATCAATTCGAAATTGTTATCTTAAAATAACAATAACATCTCCATGCAATATAAAGAAACATTCTAAGAGAATATATATCTTTTTGCAACAGTAAAAGATAAAAATCAATTATATTCGATATTCTGTAAATATATACACTATAATTTGAGGTTTTATATTTAAGTATATGTGTTAAACTTATATCGATTTGTATTTTCATTCATTAGGGCAATCATTTCATACAAGAGCTTGTCGCTCTATTTATTTTATAAAATACCTCTTGACACAAAAACAAACTATATCGCATAATATAAAAAAATTAGATTGAAAATCGTTGAAGGGAAATAGTACATATGTCTTCTTGCGAAAGAGAGTGGAATTCACCGGCTGAAAGATTCCTCGTATAGAATGTATCGAACCTATCCCTGAGTCTTAAATGAAAGTTTAAGCGTTCGCCTGCGTTATAGGCACCAAGTGGATATCTATGTATATCAATTAAGGTGGTACCGCGGAACAATGACCGTTTCGTCCTTTTTATTTTATTAAGGGCGAAGCGGTCATTTTTATTTTGCTCTTAAAAAGGCTAGGTGCAGCACTTATAAGAAAGCTGTATGAATAGAAGTGTAATGTATAAAAAACTTTAATTTTAGACTTGGGGGATAAAAAAGTGAAGAAACAGCGAATAGTTGTAAAGATTGGGAGCAGTTCTTTGGCGGATAGTCACGGAGGCATTTCTAAAGAACAACTTTCAGATCATGTTGCCGCATTGGCTCGATTGAAAGAGGAAGGGCATGAAGTTTTGTTAATTACATCTGGGGCCGTTGCTGCAGGTTTTTCTGCCCTAGGATATCCTAGCAGACCTGTAACAATTAAAGGAAAACAGGCTGCTGCGGCTGTCGGACAAAGTTTGTTAATGCAGGCGTACACGGAGGAATTCCGTAAATATGGTATTGTTACTGCGCAACTTTTGCTGACGAGAAGTGATTTTTCTAGAAAAGAACAATATAGTAACGCATACGCTACGTTAGGAGAGTTACTAAACCGTTCTGCTCTTCCAATTATTAATGAAAATGATTCCATCTCTTTAGAGGAGCTAACGTTCGGTGATAATGATATGCTATCAGCTTTAGTAAGCGGACTTGTTTCGGCGGATATGCTTATGATTTTTACAGATGTGAACGGTTTATATGATAAAAATCCTCAAAAAAATGAGGATGCGAAAAAATATTATTTCCTTCCTGAAGTTACAGAAGAAATCGCTTCTCTTGCTGGAGATGCTGGCTCAAAACTTGGGACTGGCGGTATGAAATCAAAAATTGATGCTGCAAAGACGGCGCTATCTCTTGGGGTAAGTGTATTTATCGGTACAGGATGTGGACAAGAGAAATTTGTTGATGTTTTAAAGGGGAAAGGTGACGGAACGTATGTCGGAAATGCCCCTCAAAAAGAAATGAAGATGAACAAGCAATGGATTGCCTTGCATTCGGTTGTTAGCGGTCAAATTGAAATAGACGCCGGAGCAACTACAGCTATCATTCAGCATGGTAAAAGTCTTCTTCCTGCTGGTGTTACAAATGTGTCAGGATTTTTCAAAGTTGGCGATGTTGTAGAAGTAATGACGCAACAAGGGCGCGTAATTGGAAAAGGACAATGCACATATAGCGCAGAGGAATTAAGAGAGATAAAAGGTATGCAAAGCAAACATATTCAAGCAAGAGGCGAAAGGCATAATTATGAAGTCATCCATAGGGATCATTGGGTTTCACTTTAAGAATAGTGATGTTAAAAAGGAGGAAATAAAAATGAATGAAGTGTTGGCAAAGGGGAAACGAGCAAAAGAGGTTGCTAGGGAACTTGTACTAAAATCTACAAATGAAAAAAACGAAGCACTTGCTATGGTTGCAAATCAATTAATAAATGAAACAGCTTATATTTTAGAGGAAAACAAACGGGATATAGAAGAAGGTAAGGCAAAAGGATTTTCTGATTCACTCCTTGATCGTCTTATGCTAACTGAAAATCGTATTATTGATATGACAGAGGGGATTAAGCAGCTAATTGAATTACGTGATCCTGTAGGAGAATGTGTAAGTGCATGGGAAAGGCCCAATGGATTATCTATTCAGGAGATGCGTGTACCACTTGGTGTTGTTGGCATGATTTATGAGGCAAGACCGAATGTAACAGTGGATGCTGCTACAATTTGTTTGAAAACAGGAAACGCAGTTATATTACGTGGTAGTTCTTCTGCTATTCATTCTAATAAAGCGATCGTTGCTGTTATTCACAGAGCGCTCAAACAAACGAGCTTACCTCAAGAAAGTGTACAGCTTATAGAAGATACAACGCGAGATAGCGCAAAGCAGTTGTTTACAATGAATGATTATCTAGACGTTCTTATTCCAAGAGGTGGCAAACAATTAATAGATACGGTAGTGAGAGAAGCGTCTGTTCCGGTACTTGAAACAGGTGCAGGAAATTGTCATATTTTCATTGATGAAACAGCGAATACGCAAATGGCAATTGATATCATTATAAATGCAAAAACGCAGCGACCATCTGTATGTAATGCCATTGAAACGATTGTACTTCATGAGAACTGGGCGCAGCAATATGGTAGCGAGTTGTTTTCTTCTTTGAAGGAAAGAGACGTGGAGCTACGTGGTGATCAAAAAGCATTGGCAATGGATTCTTCAATTGTACTTGCTTCAGAAGAAGACTGGGGGACAGAATTTTTATCTCTCACGCTAGCAGTTAAAATAGTTTCTTCTATAGAAGAAGCGATTCATCACATAAATACGTATGGATCTATGCATTCTGAAGCGATTATTTCAGAAAACGAGGAAAACGTCAGCAAATTTTTCACTTCTGTTGATGCGGCGGCACTTTATCATAATGCATCAACTCGTTTTACTGATGGATCTGAATTCGGATTCGGCGCAGAAATTGGCATCAGTACACAAAAGCTACACGTAAGAGGACCAATGGGGCTTCCAGCATTAACTTCCACAAAATATGTGATTCGTGGAAATGGACAAATTCGAAAATAAAAATAAAAGACACTCAATTCGTTTGGGTGTCTTTTATTTTAAAAAGTATTTACCATACAAAAAGCCCAACAAGCATAGCGCTTAATAAGGAAACAGCCATTCCGCTCACAAGAAGCTTCCAAACATTTTTCCCGATGACTGATGATTTTTCGCCGCCAAATAATGAGTTGTAAGTTCCATAAATCATACCCACTGTACTAAAGTTAGCAAAAGAAGCTAGAAATGTCGTTGCAACCGCAACCGTATGTGGTTGTAAAGACTTTAAGTTTGATTTTAAATCCATCATCGCAACAAATTCATTCGTCGTTATTTTAATCCCCATTAATTCAGCTACATACATAGCGTCGCTGCCCGATAAACCGAGTAAAAAGGCGAAAGGACTAAAGATAATAGAGAAGATTTTTTGAATTGTTAAACCTGTTACGAAAAAGCTTAAAATCCCGTTTAAACATGCAGTTAATGCTACATAACCAATTACCATAGCTAAAATAACGATAACCATATTCATACCGACTAACATACTGTTTGAAATAGTAGAAAAGAAATCTTTCTTTTCATGTTTTGAAGGTGTGTAAACAACATCTTCTTCTTTCGAAACTTCCACAGGATTTAATACATTGGCTAAAATTAAGGCGTTAATACAGTTTAATGGGATTGCGCTGAAAATATATGTTGCTGGAACCATTGATAAATAAGCACCGAGAATAGATCCGCTGACGCTACTCATACTCATAATTCCAAAAGTCAGCAGACGATTTTCTTTTAAAACAGATAATTGATCACGAACAACAGCAAGCGCTTCGGTGTTTCCTAAAAACATCATTTGAATCGAAAAGAAGCTTTCTAACTTTGGTAAACGAGAAATCTTTGAAATAACTGCACCTACTTTATCAATAATCCAAGTTAAGATTCCGAAATAAGATAGAATATCGAAAAAAGTAATAACAAAGATGATAGGAAGTAATGCACTAAAGAAGAAATCAATGTGTGGACTGTCCATAGATGAAGGAAATGCAAATCGAATTCCTTCATTCGCACATGCCAGTAGCCAACTGAAAAAGGACGCTATTTGATTAATGATAATACTGCCTAGCTTTGTGCCTAACATAAACCACGTAATAAAAAGCTCCAATATGATGAGAATTACAATTGGTCTCCATTTTATATGTTTTTTATTAGGCGAACATAAGAAAACGATTAATATGACAACGAAAATCCCTAACATATTCAATATGAAATGCATAACAACAACTCCTTGAAGATTATTATTTGTATATAAAAAAGCTCCTATTCTTTTTAATTTAGAATGAATGTATTTTAAATTAAAATTTATTAATTCTAAAAATATAGAAGGATAAATTCGATGAAAATAGAATTTAATATATAGCAAACAAGGAGGGGATAAAAATGGAGGTCTATCACATAACGAGTAGAAAGAGGGAAACTTATAACGTTCAAGTGAAATATTCGATACTTTTCGAGTGTGCGCTTGGCATTGCAGCAATTACTCATAAGCGGTTAATTGATACTTTTGAAAAGAGTCAAAATGAATGGGAAGAAATGAAGCAATCATTAACAGAAGAAATTAGAGAGCACTTACAGTTTGTAGAAAAACATAATACGTGGAAAGCGTTACTTCAGTTGTTGTATGAAGAGGATTTTCAGGACTTAGCACAGTTTCATGGTAAAATCGATTCGCTTTCAGAAGTAGATTTGAAATATATATGTTTACCGTTTTTAGGGGAGAAGTATGAAGAGAAAAGACATTTAGCAGCAAGTGGAGATGTAACTGCAATATATGAACTAGAGGAGCTGACACAAGATCATCGGTTTTTCTCTACATATATTCGTTTTATATGTAATGTTGATGTACAAGTGCTGAAACCTCATTTAATCGCTGTAATGACAGGTTGGTATGAGAGTGTTATTCAGAAAGAGGAAGAAGAAATACTTTCTATATTAAAACGAGACTATGAAACAAAGGTTGAAATGAATAAAAAGATGAAACCAGAAGAGTTCGTCGAGTGGGCCACTGGTGGCGTGAACTATATGCCAGAACCAAGTGTTCATCACGTACTTCTTATTCCGCAAATGACGTACAGACCGTGGAATATTGAGGCCGATATTGAAGATACGAAAGTATTTCATTACCCAGTTGCAAACGAAAGTATCCATCCTGAAGATCCATATGAACCGAATTATTTTTTAGTTCAAAAGCATAAAGCTCTTGGAGATGAAGCGAGGTTACGTATTGTAAAAATGTTGTTCGAAAAAGAACGAACATTGCAGGAAATTACAGAAAGACTGCAACTTGGTAAATCGACTGTACACCACCATTTGAAATTGTTACGTGCAGCGAAGTTAGTGGATATACATGACGGAAAATATGTATTAAGAAAGAAAGCAGTACAGTCTTTAGCGAAAGAATTAGATATGTTTTTGAATAGATAATTAACACCGAGAATGTACATAAAGGGAGGAATATAAAAGAAAAGTTGGTGTATGAAATTGAAAAATATATTGAAAAATCGTTCGTTCTTTTTTATGTGGATTGGTAGTGCAATCTCTGAATTAGGAGGGGCTTTCGGAACGTTATGTAATTCAATTCTAGTATATGAGTTAACAGGATCAGAAATGGCTTTAAGTAGTATGTGGTTATTATATTTCATCCCATCACTCATATTGCAATTAATAAGTGGCCCATTTATTGATAAATGGAGCCGGAAGTGGATTATGATATTTTCACAATGGATACGAGCGTCTGTATTTTTATTACCTTTAGTGATGCTAGTTTCGGGTAGTATAGAAGTTTGGCACATTTATGTTGTTCAAATTGTAGTGGGACTTATTACACCACTTTATACACCTGCAAGTCAAGCGATTACACCGAGCATTGTAGGGAAAGAACAACTTCAAGATGCAAATGCGTACATTGATGGAATGACTCGCCTTATGATGTTTCTTGCACCAGTATTAGGCGGAGTAGTCATTCATTTCATTGGAACAGAACTTACATTATCTTTCGTATGTATATGTTTATTTGTTAGTGGCACTTTCTTATTTTATATAAAAGAAAATAGAATGTCGCAACCTATTCGGAAAACGTGGCTAGAACAATTTCTTCACGGTTTTACATATTTTTTCACAAAACCAATCATCGTTTGGCTCGGTATATTTCTAACTTTCGTTCAATTTGGAGTAGGAGTAACAATGGTAACAAACCTTCCTTATATAAAAGATGAGCTATCAGCGGGATATGCGGAATTTGGTTATTTTATGGCCGGATTCCCACTTGGCTATGTAGTTGGGTCTATATTAGTTGGTAAAGTAACATATAAAAGCCGACGTATACTTATGCTTGGAGGATTGTTTATAGGAGGACTCACATACATTTCTTTAGGGTTTAATCATAGTATCGTTATAGCGATAATAATTGAAGTAATAGCAGGCATTTGTATTTCATTTTTCAATGTTCATAACACGACGATATGCCAACAGTCAGTCCCGAATAAGATGATAGGACAAGTATTTTCAGTACGATTATTTTTCATACGATCCGCTATGCCGTTAGGTGTTTTATTAGGAGGCATACTAAGTGAAATGTTGGGAATAAGAGCACTATACTTTATTATCGGTACGATTATATGTGTTACTTCTTTAATAGGAATATTACTTCCGTATTTCAAATTTTTAGATGAGACAGTTGAAGAGAAAACAGCATAATTCAAATAATTATAACTTTTTAATTGAAAATAATTATCATAATCAATTATAATAGAAGAATACTAGTATTCGTAATAAAAAGAGGGAGTGGATTATATGTTTATTGAAACGAAAACATTTACAGTAAAAGAAGGTACATCAAATATAGTTGTAGAACGTTTCACTGGAGAAGGTATTATTGAAAAATTTGAAGGCTTTATCGACTTGAGTGTTCTTGTGAAAAAAGTAAGACGCGGAGACGAAGAAGTAGTCGTTATGATTCGCTGGGAATCTGAAGAAGCATGGAAAAACTGGGAAACAAGTGAAGAACACTTAGCTGGACATAGAGCGGGCCGTGGTAAACCAAAACCAGATCATATCATTAATGTGGATCACGCAGTTTATTATGTGAAGTCATCGAAAGCGGCTTATCAACAGTCGTAATATATATGTAAAGGTAGAGGATATTTGTTTAGTAATAAACAAATATCCTCTTTTTTGATTTATAGTAAAATATGGATGTGATAAATGTTTATTTGTAAATGGAGGTAAATGAAGTGAAAAGAATATTACTAATGACATCTTTGGCAACGATATTATTATCAGCGTGTAGTATTAATAATGTGAAAAAAGAAGTATTTAAGAATGAGGAAGAAAAACGTGAAAGCAGTGCAAAAATAGTAGAGCAGAAGGAGTATATCATTATTGATAAGAAACATAATGATATATTTCTAAAAGATGCTAGCTCAAATAAAGAAGACAGTGTGAAAGTAAGTTTAAATGATTTAAACTCAACAAAATGGAAGGCGCCTAAAAGAAACGGTATCCTAGATATAGGTGATCATATTTCTTTGGAAAAAGAAGAGGGTAAATATACACCTACATTAGTAAAAGATCTTGTTGGTGAAATAAAATATGATGGTACAATTAAATATAAAATTTTAGAAGCAACTAGTAAATCAGTAAAGTGGTTTCCGCTAAATAAAGAGAACAATGGAGGATATGTTCCGCCAGAGATGGTAAAAGTAGTGAACGCTTCGAAAATAAAAGCTGGAGATATTGTAACGATTCAAGATAAAACAAAAAGCAGTGAAGATGTAATTGTATATGAACTGACAATTGTTGAATAAGTATGTAGAAGATGAAAGATATAAGAGAAGTAAAATATATAGGTAACGAATAACTCCTTAATAATGTGTGTGGAGGTTACAAATGTTAGAAGCACAAATATTTAAACATGAACAACATAAAAAATTAGTGCAAACAATAGTAGCGGAAACCTTGTGTACGGAAAAGGTAAATGCATTCATGCTTATCGGATCTGTCGCAAGAGGTGACGCATATCCTGATTCGGATTTAGATTTCTATATACTTTTAAAAGAAGGACAAAAGAAGAAATTTCATTTTGAAACGAGAGAAGATATTTTAGTTGAATATAAGAGTGCGGATTTTAATCAAATTCAAGTAAACTTTAAAAACAATCCGATGGAACTATACTCATTTCTAGAAGGGAAAATTTTGTTTGATAAAAGCGGTGAGCTAAAAAAGTTAAAGGAAATAGCTACATATGAATTTGAAAACTATCGTGTTTCTAGCGACAAAATGAAGGGCATTTCTCATTGGTTGCATAGTTCGTTAATTAAAATTCAATCTGCTTTAAAAGCAAATGATGAGTTAAAAGCTTCATACATAGTTCAAACTTCAACTTGGACATTGTTAGAAGGGATTTGGGCTATTAATAATAAGCCAGTACCGCCAGCGGGATCTGTTTTAAGGTATATTCAAACGTTGCCGAATAAGCCAATTCATTTAGATGAGTTACTTAATCAACTATTTTTAGGAGATACAACAGAGCGCATTTCTTCAGCAATTGTCTTGATTGAGTGGGTTTTACACAATCTGAAAAATAAATAATGTGGCTATTTTGTATAGGTACATTAATATTTCACGTCGAATGGTTTATGTAATTACAGTCATAAAAAATGTTCTAGGCTATGGAGAAAAGTATTAGACTATAAAGCATAGTCCTAGACAGAACGCTTGAATATGTTACCTTACATATTTAAGTGTTATGAAAATGAGTCTACATACCCTCTGCTTAAAAGGAGATGAGTGAATGAAGTTAAATCATTTGAATCTATGTGTAGATGATTTATCGGAAGCGAGACATTTCTTTGAAACATTTTTCGATTTTCAATTTTTGGAGCAAAAGGGAAAGGCACTAGTAGTGATGAGTGATGAAAGTGGATTTATACTTGTGCTAAGCGATCCAAAAGCATTTAAGGGAAATAAGGAAGTTACGTATCCTGAAGCGTTTCATATTGGTTTTTTAGTAGATACTTCAAATGAAGTTGATCAAGCATATAATCGTTTAGTAGCTGGTGGCATTGAAATAGACAAGGAACCGTATACGATGAGAGGTAGTAGTTATGGTTTTTATTTTTCAATGTTTAATGGGTTATTAATTGAAGTGTCCTGCCTTGACTATAAAGATAGTAAGAAAGTTCAATAGCAATTAACAAGAGTAATTGTTTGAAGATGCAAATATAGCCCCTTATCCAGTTTGGAAAGGGGCTTGATTATTTTGTTTGTTTTTTAGGCGTATAAAAGGTAAACAAACAAGTGGGTTTTAGTCAGGAATATGACTTGTGAGAAAGCTTCTTTTTTAATCTATCTGAATTTCAAATTCAAGCACAGTTTGATCTTTCCTAAATGGCATATTGAGTTCTGTAAATCGTAAGCTTATTCCAGACAAATTATCAGGAAGGGCAGGAGATACAACGAATTGATAATTCATATGTCCATCAGTACCGCCACCACCTTTTGGCCAGCAGTCATATGTATCATCTATGGATAATTGGAAGAAACTATGAGGCTTATTTTCTTTAAAAGCTTCATTCGTGGAATCCCAATCGCTATATAAATAAACAACACTAGCATTTGCATATTGCCGAATAAAAGTTACGGTATACATGATGTCTTTATGTTCATAAGCTTTAAAAACAGGTATATGTTTTTTAAAATTAGTTGGTTCAACGCGAGGTTTAAATTCTGCTTCGTCCATCATGGAAGAGAATAATGAATTTAGATAGTCTGGATAAAATCCGTATTGCTTTGCCCATTTATAAATCGCTTCATCATGAGGAAAACCTGGGTTACCACCTGAAAGTTCTTTTCGTTCTTTTAATAGTGCACAAATTTTTTCATCGATAGTATATAATCTTTTATCGTAATAATCAGTAGGGCGTTCAAAAGACATTCTTCGCATAATAATTCCTCCTTTTCTTTATTTTAACAAAAAAGAAATAACCATACATTTTTAAGTGTAAAAATTAATTGAAAAACTAAAACCATTCGTAAATCAAGTATTATAGATTTAAAATGAAGTTTCATAACAAGGTCTATTTTGCAGAGGAATTGCTTATGCATAAAAAACAATAATGTATGTTGATGCAAGAAAATCTAGAGAATCCAGCATGTTTCCCATATGGTACAGTACGAAACTATTATAAGTAGTACAGTGATATAAATAGGAGGTTACCGCTATGACATCTATATTTAAAAATATGGCGTTCCAGTTGAAAACGGAACGACTCGACCTGAATATGTGGGAGGAATCTGATGCAGTCTGGCTGAGAAAATTAATTGGTGAACGTGGTGTGGACATGCCAACCATTGAATCTGTTCGTAGCTCTCTTATCGAAATGCGTAAGAAAGCAACTGAAAATGGTATTTCTCTTCTTACTATACGTAGGCGAGAAGAAGGCGATTTCATCGGATACTGTGGCTTAATCATAGGTCGTTCCACGCTTGAAGAGCCAGAGATTGCATATGAGTTGTTCCGAAGTGCTCATCGCATGGGTTATGCGACAGAGGCAGCATCAGCAGTACTTGAGGCTGCGATTGCTACGGGTCGCCATAGACTTTGGTCTACTGTAGGCGCTTGGAATACTGCGTCTTTCCGGGTATTAGAGAAGATAGGATTTAAGCGACATCACAGTACGTTTGGCGAACGCGGTGAGATTGTTTGGAACGTACGCGATCTGTAGAAATCTAATTAGAGTCAGAACAATTAAAAATATAAAAGAAAGCCCATATGTTACATATGGGCTTTTCCTTATAGTAAATATTGATTTTGTATTTATTAAGTGTAATAGACTATCTATTACGTTAGTTTTTTACATCATCATATAATTCCAGCGCCTCTTTCACATTCAATCCATTCTTCACAATACCATGTATTGCTTGAATCATTGCAGCTGGATGTTCAGATTGCCATATGTTACGGCCCATGTCTACGCCGATTGCACCTTCTTGCAGTGCATTGTACGTAATGTTTAATGCGTCTTCAATTGAATCAAGTTTTGGGCCGCCCGCGATGACGACTGGGGCAGGGCATGTGCTCGTTATTTTTTCGAATCCTTCGCAGTAATACGTTTTAATAATGTCAGCACCCATTTCGACGCATACACGGGAAGCAAGTGCTAGAAAGCGAGCTTCACGTTTTTGTAGTTCTTTTGCAACTGCGGTAATGCCGAGTACTGGCAGGCCGTAATCGTGAGCTTCTGAAACTACATTTGCGAGATTCGAAACTGTTTGTGTTTCATAGTCTGAACCGACGAAAACAGACACACCTACGCCAATCGCGTTTTGTTTTACTGCTTCTTTTACAGGGGTAACAATAGTTTCATTTGCTAAGTCTTTACCGACGACAGTAGCCCCGCCAGATACACGCATAACCATCGGAGTGCTGCAGTTTTCAGGAATGCAGGAGCTAAGTACACCACGCGTTAAAAAGAGAGAATCCGTATAAGGAAGTAAGTTTTTAACTGTTTCAAGTGGCTGTTCAAGCCCATGAATTGGTCCTAAAAAGTAGCCGTGATCTATCGCTAACATTACCGCTCTGCCATCAGGTAAAATAGTATTTAATCGATTTTTAAATCCCCAAGTCATTTAAAATCACTCCTTCGTTAATGTTGGATTTTCCGTTTGTACAGTATCTTTATTTGGTAAATGTGGTGACTTAATAAAAATAGCTTTAAAAGGTTTGTCAGAATGGTTGATAAGATAGTGAGATTCATGAGGACGAACTTGCAGGACATCACCTTGTTTAATTGGAACTCTTTCGTTATTCACATAGAAATCTATTTCACCTTCTAATGCATAGAAGACTTCTTCGCACGTAGTATGATAATGGTTTTGAAACTCCTGGCCCGGTTGAATGACAACAAGGCCAAGGTCAATATTTGGACCTTGTATTAAATATTTCGGCCCGTTATCACCGAAGCGATAGGAGAAGTCATTTTCATTCGCTTTTAACATACAGTTCACTCCTTTATGTAATGTGTTACAGTGCACCAGGCGCAATCCACATATGTGAGGTGAGCCCTTTATCAGCTAAAGCGAGCTGACTGTCATATACAGTTTTCCATGTTTCATAGAACTCTTTATATAGTTCGTGATTTTCAGTAATTGGTTCGAATGTTTGCTCCCACTGTACAAACTCTTCGGCAGTTTCTTCCATAGATGAATATATGCCAGCACCAACTCCAGCAGCAATCGCAGTTCCTAAAGCAGCTGCTTCTTTCACAATAGGTACTTTTACAGGAATACCAAGGACATCTGATAAAATTTGTGGCCATAGTTTTCCTTTAGCGGCACCGCCAGCAAAAATAACTTCAGAAGGGAATGTCCCTGTGAGATTTTCTATTAATTTTAAGTTGCCTAGTGTTACGAAGGCTGCATTTTCTTCAATAGCACGGAACAGTTCTTTTTTTCCGCATTTGTCAGCATCTAAACTTAAATTTAAAAAAGAAGGTGCGGCATGACGCCAAGAAATGTAGTTCATAACGTTTGAAAAAGTAGGGATAATGCCATGTGAACCGACAGGTACGTCTTTGGCTTGTTCTTCTAGTAATTCATAAGCATCTACACCGAGTTTGTCAGCAAGTTTCTTTTCCTCTTGGCAAAAAGCGTCTCGAAACCAGCGCATAACGAGGCCTGGGAAAAAGGCAATCGTTTCATATTGCCATAGGTTCGGAACGACGTGACAATTTACTCGAATCGCAGCATGTGGATCTGTTATTGGCTCAGTAACATTCACTTCTTGTTGCCAAAAGCTACCCCCGCATATTAAGGTTTGATTTGGTTTCACAACTCCAGTTCCGAGCGATGCCATTTGAGCATCTCCGCCCCCGGCTACAATAGGAATTCCTTCACGTAATCCAGTTAATGCTGCACACTCTTTTGTAACGTTGCCAATTACTGTACCAGCTTCATTTACTGTTGGTGAAAATGGCAAAGATAGACCGCACTCCTTAGCGACATCGTTATCCCACACTCTATTTTGCAAGTCAAAAATACCTGACGTGCATCCGTTTGAGGGATCAATTTGCAGTACGCCGCTTAATTTATACAAAATCCAATCATTTAACATCGAAAAGGATTGAATATTGTTGTAGATGTTTGGTTCATGTTTTTTAATCCAAAGTAGACGTGGTAAAGCACCTAATGAAAAAGTTTGCCCAGATTTTCTGTATAAATCTTCTTCAAGATGTGAGCGGATTTCTTTTAGCTCACTAACTTCAGCGGATGCACGGCCATCAACATTTGCACATGCCCATATTTCTTGCCCATCTTGATCATATAAAACAAATCCTTCCCGCATACTTGTAGCGCTAATAGCAAGAATAGAAGAGGCAGGGGTATTGCTTTTTTGAAGAACCTCTTTCGTGCATTCTTGTACTAGCTTCCAATTTTCTATTACATCAAAGTTCATAGAGCCTGGATAACGAGGGTCAGATTTGTGAATCCATTCTTTTTGACTTACTGCAGTTTGATTACCATGTAAATCAAAAAGAACTGCTCGAATGCTTCCTGTACCAGCATCGAAAGCTAATAAATGGGACATGAACAATCACCATCCTTTCGTAATAAGGAGAGGGCAGTCTCCTCATCGGTAATTAATGTATGAATAAACTTTCCTTTTAAGGCACCATAAATTGCATCTATCTTTTCTGTACCTCCAGCAACACCGACGACATGATTCATATTGCGCAAAATAGAGAGAGGCGTGCCAATTAGACGATTGTGATGCGAGAGCTCTAATAAATCGCCATTTGTATTATAAAACTGTCCTAAAATATCGCCTACGCCGTTTTGACTACGAATATATGTCATCTCACGTAGTGTTAATTTTTCTTCTTTTACAATCGTAGCGTCTTGAGATAATCCTCCAATACCGACAACAGCCGTATGCGCAAGTGAAGCGACATGAAGCATATCTTTTACACTCGGTTCTGATAGAATACTTTGTGCCATTTCGGTTGTAGACGCTAGAAACGGGGTAGGGATAATGTGAAGATCGCCTTGCATGTAATGTAAATAGTTTTGTTTTCTCGGGAGATAGTGATTTACTCCGCCTGTTAACGTTACGATTGAGAGATTAATAGCACTTTCGAAATGAATGTTTTCTAGCATTTTGCTAATGGTTTCTCCCCAGCCAATACCGAGTAAACCTCCTTGCTGAAGCTGAGTTTCTAAATATTGTGCAGCAGCTTTTCCGAGAGAAGCGTGATAATTGTTTACTGGGGTAGGGATAATAAAAGCATCTTTTAAGTGGAATTTTTTCATTAAGTCACGCTCAATACTTAAACAGTGCAAACCAGTCCCTTTTACGTGAAATGTAACGATACCTTCACTCCGCGCCTTATCTAATAACCGGACGACTTTATTTCTTGAAATATGAAGAAGTGAAGCGATCTCCTGTTGTGTTAATTGGTCTTTATAATAGTACCAAGCTACTTTCGTTAATAAATTCTCTTCAAAGTTCAGCTGAGTCATACTCTTCATCCCTTTCAACAATTGACCACAGCTTAAACATATGTGCCATATATTTTGTTTATTCCAGTTGAAACGATTAATAGTACGTAGAAAAAAGTGTTCTAGATATAAAAAAAGGAATATACAATGCTACAAAACAAGTAGAACAAATAATCATTTTCTCAAAAAATGTTCTGGATAAAGGCAGGTGACATTATGTGGAGAACGTACCTTTATTACAAGTAAAGAAAATGAGTAAGGCGTTTTTAAATCAACTTGTATTAAAAGAAGTGAACTTACAAGTAGAGCGTGGAGATATATACGCTTTAGTTGGGGGAAATGGTGCCGGAAAATCAACATTAATGAAAATATTAACGGGGTTATATTCGTATGATGATGGAGAAATGTATGTAAAAGGAACGAAGCAACAGTTTTCAAATTCGTCAGAAGCACACCGAAAAGGTATTTATTTAATACCGCAAGAACCGCTCATTTTTCCGCATATGACTATTGAAGAAAATATATGTATCGGGTTAAAAGAAAAGAAAAAGAAATTAAGAGTACAGATTCAGCAATTGATTAGCAGCTTAGGATGGGATATTGACCTTAATAAACTAGGAGGATCATTATCGATTGCGCAACAACAGTTGGTAGAAATTGTTAGAGGATTAATACGAGAAGCTGAGATTCTTATTCTAGATGAGCCAACATCGACATTAACAACTCACGAAATTAAGAGTCTTTTTGGGTTGATGAAAAGTTTACAAGAAAAAGGAATTGGGATGATTTATATTACACATCGCTTTCCAGAAATCTTTGAAATTGCTAACAAAGTAGCAATATTACGAGATGGAATGATTGTAAGTCAAGGAGATGTATGTGACTATACATATGACATGCTGATGGAGGGACTATTGCCAAAAGGGTATAAACAGAAAGAGAAAATAGAAGTAGTTCAAGAGACTACAAGGATGAAAAAAATATTAGAAGTGATTGATATAAATGGTCACGCATTCGAAAATATATCATTCACTGTACATGCTGGTGAGATTGTAGGTGTTGCTGGAATTATTGGATCGGGCAGAACGGAATTAGCAGAAGCGATTTTTGGATTGAAAATTATAAAATCAGGATCTATTTTATTAGATGGAAAATCAATTGATACATGCTCTTTGCATAAAAGACTAGACGAAGGACTAGTTTATGTGCCAGAGGATAGGGCGAGGAATGGAATTTTCTCAATTGCTTCTGTTAAAGAAAATATTGCAGCAGCAAGTTTACAGCAAAATAATCGCTTTTTTATAAATCAAGAAAAAGAAAGCGCTTTAGTTAATTCGTTTATAGAACAGTTCCGAATTGTTGTACAAAATATGAATAAAGAACTGGCATCTTTATCAGGAGGTAATCAGCAGAAGGTCGTGCTTGCGAAGTATCTCGCATGTGATCCTAAAATTATTATTCTTGATGAGCCGACTCGCGGAATTGATGCGAAAGCAAGGCTTGAAGTGTATGAGACGATAGAAAAAATGAAAAGGGAAGGACTCGCAATTTTATTAATCTCCTCAGATGTTGAAGAAATTGTTCAATTAGTAAATCGTGTATATGTAATGAGAAATGGACGATTTGTTTCTCATATGGAAAAAGAACAATTGAGTGTGAATGAAGTTACACGCCTTGCATACGGAGGTGTAGCGGAATGAAACGCATGCTAAAAATGCACGAAACGTCTATCATACTGTTACTACTAATGTATATAGCTATTGTAGGAATGATAAACCCTAGTTTTATTGAATTTAACTCGTTATCTTTAATGGTGAAATCAAGCGTTATTTTAGTCGTGCTAGCAATCGGCCAATCGTTCGTCTTATTTACAAAAAATATAGATGTATCAGTTGGTTCAAGCATGGGGTTAAGTGCAGCAGTTTGTGGGATGTTGTTAACGAATGAATATAATGCATTCTTGTCAATTCTTGCTGCTATTACACTTGGCGCTATTATCGGTTTCGTAAACGGGATTGGCGTTGCGAAGTTTCGTGTACCAGCCATTATTATGACTTTAGGAATGCTAGGAATTGTTAGAGGTACGATGTTAATTTTTACAGGCGGTAAGTGGATAGAAGATATTCCAAATGATTTTAAGCAGTTGTCATCTATCGTTATACTTAGTTTGCCGATAATTGTATGGGTTGTTCTTATTATTTTACTACTACTATACTTCTTTTTAAGGAAAGTGCCATTTGGAAGATACTTTTATGCGGTAGGTGATAATGAAGATGGCGCGAGACTTATTGGTATACCTGTTAATAAAGTGAAAATATATGCGTTTATGATTTCAGGCATAAGTGCTGCGTTCGCTGGTTGCATATTTGTTATGAATATCGGGTTCGTTCCAAATCAAACTGGTACAGGATTAGAATTACAAGTAATCGCAGCCGCTGTACTAGGAGGAATTCATTTAAAAGGAGGAACAGGATCTTTATTTGGAGCTGCATTAGGAGCATTATTTTTAGAAACAATAAGCAGTTCACTTGTCTTTTTAAAAATACCAGCATTTTGGAATAATGCTATTTCAGGTTTTTTATTATTACTTATCATCATATTGGATAGTGTTATGAAAAAGTGGAAGGCAGAAAGGAGGATGAATCTATGAAGTATATATACAGATGGGAAGGTGTTCTAATTGTATTACTTCTTATAGAATTCATTCTCTTTAGTTTGATAAATAGTGATTTCTTAAATATTAGTAATCTCCTTTTTAGTACAAATGATTTCCTATTTATTGCAATTGCGGCGATACCAATGACCTTTGTTATTGTAACAGGAGGAATTGATGTATCGGTCGGCTCAATAATGGGGCTCACTTCGATTTTGATCGGTGTACTTTGGATGCACGGAATACCTATGTTGTTTGCTGTCATAATCGCCCTAATAATTAGTTGCTTAGTTGGCGCTTTAAACGGAATTATTATAAAAATGACAGATGTAGAACCACTCATCGTTACACTCGGAACGATGTTTTTATACGGAGGAATTGCACTCGTCATTTCAGGAGGGGCAGGTGCTTCTGGGTATGAAGGGATAAGTGGTTTACCAGACGCATTTGTACAACTGGCAAGCGGTAGTTTTATAGGAATACCGAATTTATTATGGCTACTGATTGTATTAACAGTTGTATGTACTGTATTATTTCACCGAACGATATACGGGCGCCACGTAAAATTAACAGGTGCGAACGAAAATGCAGCAAAATACACCGGGATTAAAACGAAAAAAGTAGTCATCATCGCCTACATACTCTCCGGGTTAGGAGGTGGATTAGGAGGCGCTTTCTTAACTGCCTATTTCGGTTCCGCACGTGCTGATATGGGAAGTGAAACGATTTTACCAATCATTACAGCAGTCGTATTAGGCGGGACACTTATTACAGGGGGAAAAGGAAGCATTATCGGTACTGTACTGGCGAGTATTTTTATTGGGCTCATGCAGTATGGTTTGCAAATGACGGGTTTAACAAATGAACAATCCAACGTAGTAATTGGTATTATCCTTATTCTTTCAGTTATTATGAGACATTTCAAATTACATCAATTCACATTGGGGAAAAGAAAGAATTTGCATAAGGGGGAAATGTCATGAAGAGAAAACTAGGGGTTGTATTAATCGTATGCATTTGTTTAATCGGCTTAATCGCTTGTTCTAGTCAAACCGCAGATAAGAAAAAAGCTAATGATGTGAAATTTGTATTTATCCCAAAATTAACTGGGGTTGGCTTCTTTACATCAGGTGGTGAAGGAGCAAAAGAGATGGGGGATAAACTAGGCGTACAAGTGAAATATGATGGACCGTCTGAAGCGAGTGTTTCTGGGCAAGTAAAATATATAAACAATTTCATTAACCAAAACTACGATGCACTTATGGTTTCTTCTACCTCAGTTGATGGTTTATCGCAGTCACTGCAACGTGCTAAGAAAAAAGGCATGACGGTATTAACATGGGATTCTGATGTGAATCCGAAAGATCGTTCCTTTTATATAAGCCAAGGAACACCAGACCAACTTGCTAACTTATTAATTGAAATGACTTCCAAGCAAATTGGAGATAAAGGGAAAGTAGCATTTTTTTATTCTAGCCCAACAGTAACAGATCAAAACCAATGGGTAACGAAAGCGAAAGAAATTATTAAAAAGAAATATCCGAAATGGGAAATTGTAACGACGCAGTACGGTGAAAATAATGCGCAAAAGTCTTTGTCAGTAGGGGAGAACATATTAAAAACGTATCCGGATATTAACGCTATCATTTGTCCAGATGCAACGGCACTTCCGGCAATGGCGCAAGCAGCTGAAAACTTGAAAATGGATAAAAAAGTAGTGGTAACTGGATTTTCTACACCGAACGTTATGCGTGATTATGTAAAACGAGGAACAGTACAACAATTCGGATTATGGGATGTCAAACAACAAGGTGCACTTGCAACGTATGTAGCAAATGAAATTGTTGTAAAAGGGAAGAAGTTAAAAGTAGGGGATAGCTTTGAAGTAAAAGGCATTGGAAAAGTGAAAGTAGAGCCAAACTCCATTCAAGGATATGATTATGAGGCAGAAGGGAATGGAATTATCGTACTGCCAGAGCGAGTCGTATTTACGAAGGATAATATTGATAAATATAATTTCTAGTAACGAAAAAACGTCCGAATGTATCGGACGTTTTTATTTCTTCATTAATTATGAACCGTTTCTTTTTCATTTAATCCAAGGGTACGACCTGTAGAAGTGTGAAGGTCTTGGAATAATCTTGGATTCTCTGTTAATGAAATGCCGTAAGAAGGAATCATTTCTTTTATTTTTCCTTCCCATTCTACCATGCGGCTTGGGAAACATTTTTCTAATACTTCAAGCATAACATGAACGGCAGTAGAAGCACCCGGTGATGCACCTAGTAACGCCGCAATTGATCCATCAGCCGCACTAACAACTTCTGTACCAAATTGAAGTGTTCCTTTACCGCCAGCATCAGTATCTTTAATTACTTGTACACGCTGACCAGCAACTACAATATCCCAATCTTCACTTTTAGCGTTCGGAATGAATTCGCGTAATTCTTCCATACGTTTTTCGTGTGATAACATAACTTGCTGAATTAAGTATTTTGTTAGTCCCATTTCTTTTACACCAGCAGCTAACATCGTTAAGACGTTATTTGGTTTTACAGAACCAATTAAGTCAAGGTTTGAACCAGTTTTTAAGAATTTAGGTGAGAAGCCTGCGAATGGCCCAAACAGTAATGCTTTTTTGTTGTCTATATATCTCGTATCTAGATGAGGTACAGACATTGGCGGAGCGCCAACTTTAGCTTTACCGTACACTTTCGCATGATGCTGCTCTACAACTTTTTGGTTTTTACATACCATAAATAGTCCACTTACCGGGAAGCCACCGATATGTTTTGATTCAGGGATACCAGTTTTTTGAAGTAGAGGTAGGCTACCGCCACCGCCGCCAATAAAGACGAATTTAGCAGTGTGATGCTCAATTTTACCACTATTCATATCGTGTACTTTCACTTCCCACAAACCATTTTTCGTGCGTTTAATGTTTTCAACACTATGTTTGTAGTTTAGCTCGACATTTTTCGTTTTTAAGTAATCAAACAACATTCGTGTTAATGCACCGAAGTTAACATCTGTTCCAGAGTCAATTTTCGTTGCCGCCATAGGCTCATTAGATGTACGACCTTCCATAATGAGTGGAAGCCATTTTTTTAATGTTTCAGGAGAATCGGAAAACTCCATTCCTTGAAACAGTGGATTTTTTGAAAGCGCTTCAAAACGGTTTTTTAGAAACTCAACATTTTTTTCACCTTGTACTAAACTCATATGAGGTAGAGGCATAATAAAATCTTGTGGATTACGAATTAATTTGCTTTTTACAAGATATGCCCAAAATTGTCTTGAAAGCTGGAATTGTTCATTCACTTTTACAGCCTTACCAATATCTATAGATCCGTCAGATTTTTCGGAAGTATAGTTCAGTTCGCATAGTGCAGAATGCCCTGTACCTGCATTATTCCATTCATTAGAGCTTTCTTCCCCGGCACTAGCGAGTTTTTCAAAAACTTTAATTTCCCATTCTGGTGCTAATTCTTTTAGCAATGAGCCTAACGTTGCACTCATAATTCCTGCACCAATTAAGATAACGTCTGTTTTTTGCTGCATGTTGCTCATGATAATCTCTCCATCCCCTATATTGGCAAAAAAGAGTAGGTGTTTACTGTGTCTAAGCCGTAAAAAGAAAACACCGCCTAGGCCCCACCTAGGTATTTACCTTTTTTGTCTCAATTGTATAACCATCTCATACTCTATTATAATAATTAATAGACTAAAATATCTAGTGTTATCTGATAATTTTAAACTATTTAACGTTTTATTCGCCAAAAATCTTATTTAACAAGCTCTTTTAAGGTGATAAATAGAAAAAAATTACAGTTTGAAATTATCTCGAAAAAGCTTACGTATCCAAAAGCGGGTAGAAAGTATATCTTTTTATGGGATTTTT
The DNA here is from genome assembly GCF_055902415.1 of Bacillus sp. SSR7. Lineage (NCBI taxonomy): Bacteria > Bacillati > Bacillota > Bacilli > Caryophanales > Bacillaceae > Bacillus > Bacillus sp. SSR7. The sequence goes on from NZ_JBVVXV010000007.1 coordinate 212,380, forward strand.
TGCTCTGTTTATTGTATGATTATTCTGAAATTTAAATGGAGGGATACTCATGCGTACACAAGAACAAATCGCAAACTTATTTCGAAATTTTTCAATAAAGGAATGTAAAGGGTCAAGTGACTTATATGAATACTTAGCAATACAAATTGCTGAAGATGAGGAAGTACTTACACTATCTTCCTACGCTCAAGCAGGTCAACCAGTCCCAAACTTATTATTAGGTGCAGTACATTATTTATTATTAGCAGGGAAAGAACATCATTTAAAAACGTATTATAGTAGCTTAGTTGAACATGCTAATACAGATTTAGATCAAGCTTTTGGTCATTTTAAAGATTTCTGTAAAATGTACAGAGAGGAAATCATTACTTTATTACAAACGAAACTTGTTCAAACGAATGAAGTAAGACGATGTGCGTACTTATATCCAAGTTTCAGTTACATATTTAACAAAGTGAATAAACCGTTAGCGTTAATAGAAATTGGGACAAGTTCTGGATTACAACTATTTTGGGACCAATATAGCTATTCGTACGGTACAGATGAAACATACGGAAATATAAATTCGAATGTACATGTAACTTCTGAAATAAGAGGGGAGAATGTGCCTCAACTTTTAAAAGAAAGTCCACCTGTCGTAGAAAGAATCGGATTAGATTTACATGTAAATGATTTACATAGTAACGAAGATTATTTATGGCTACGTGCACTTGTTTGGCCAGAACATAAGGAAAGGCTTGAACTCTTTGACAAAGCTGCATCTTTAGTAAAAAATGAATCTGTTCAATTAGTAGAAGGAGACGGCGTGGACCTATTACCATCTATTATTGAACGAATAAGTAGCGATGCTGTTATCTGTATTTTCCATACACACGTCGCCAATCAAATACCTGAACAAGTAAAACGTAAGTTAGAAAAACAAATCCAAGAAATTGGCGCAAAACGTGATGTATTCCACCTGTATAACAACATGTGGGATCGTGACCTTCATATTGATTATTATATTAACGGAAACGAATATCGTGAAACGGTTGGAGAAACAGAAGGGCATGGGAGATGGTTTAGCTGGAAACTTGGGAATGAGACGCTTTGTTAATATTTGAGAAATTTTTATTTTCAAGAAATTAGATAATGAAATTCCAGAAAATGAAAGTAACTAGTTACTTTCATTTTTCTTTTGTGATAATATGTTAGTAATTACTTACTTACATATTGAATGGAGGAATAAAAATGGGGAAATTAACAGCACGAGAAAAAGTTATGGAAGCTGCTACGCTATTATTCGGAGAAAAGGGCTATACAGCGACAACAATTCGTGAAGTGGCAGAAAAAGCGGGAGTAAGCGAGTTAACGATATTTCGTAATTTTAAAAATAAGGAAAATCTTTTTAGGGAGAGTATTATTTTACGGACGACACCAGTGGCCTTGTTAGAGGAAATAGAAGAGCAATTTACTGGTGATTTACAAAAGGACCTTACGAAAGTGGCAGAAACATATATTCAAACCAATTTGCCAAAGCTGAACTATATTTGGGCTGCGTTAATAGAATCAAGACAAAATAGTGAAATGAAAACATTACTACATGAGTTAAATTCACATCTAGTGAATCACTTAGAAAAATATTTAAAGCAACTTGGGGAGGCGGGACACATTTCTCCTTGTAATTATCGTTTGATAGCGAACATGTTTTATGGACAACTGTTTTTATACATTATGAACGTTAGTATAACGGAAGAAAAAATTCAGTTAGAAGAATATATAGAGACGTGTGTAAATTTATTTATGAATGGAATTTCAAATAAAGAAAACGAATAGGGGTGAGAGAATTGCAGAATACATTTGCATTAATAGCTTTAATTGCAGGCTTTTTTATGGCAATTTTAGATTCAAATATTGTGAATATCGCATTACCAGAAATGACAAAGACATTTCATACGTCAATTGATACAATTTCATGGATTGCTAATAGTTATAATGTCGCCTTTGTATCGTGTTTATTAATTGCAGCACGTCTGGCTGACCAGTTTGGTCGCAAGAAGCTGTATATTATTGGTTTATTGGGGTTTTCTGTTAGTTCGTTTATGTGTGGTATAGCCACTTCTTTTCATACATTAGTAGCTTTTAGAATAATACAAGGAATTTCCGCCGCAGTTATCGTACCAGTTGCTATGCCATTAGGCCTTAATTTAGTACCGAAAGAGAAACAAGGTATGATAGGAGGCATCATGGGAGCTTTTGGGGGATTAGCAGCGGCAATTGGCCCTTCACTTGGAGGTGTTTTAACTGACAAATTAAATTGGAGTTGGGTGTTTTTTATTAATATACCAGTTGGTATTTTATCTTTCATCTTCGTGATTCTTTGTATTAAGGAATCGTATGATCATGCTGCAAGCTCAAAAATAGATTGGGCAGGTATGATGACTTCTGCATCTGCACTATGCTTACTCGTATATGCACTCATACAAGTAAATACAAATCATTTAAGCACGATAAGCTTAATACTTCTTTTTATACTCTCACTCATAGGCTTTATATTATTTTTTATTATTGAAAAGAAAACTGAAAATCCAATGCTGCCATTACAGTTATTCACAAATAAAGAGTTTTCAGTCTCGAATTTTTCTTTATTCTTTGTTGGAATGGGATTAATGAATTTTTTGTTTATACTTGCTTTTTATTTCGTTCAAGTAGGAGGTATGTCTGAATTGCAGTCAGGTTTAATAATTAGCACGCTAGCGATTGTTTCAATGATTGTTACAACAATAGTAACACCAATTGCAGCAAAGCGGGGAAGTTCATTAATAGGCAGTATAGGTCTACTAACATTTATCATAGCATCATATTTATTTAGTCAAATAGATTCCAACTTTACTACATGGGATTACCTTTGGCGATTAATGATTGTTGGGATTGGAACTGGCTGCACATTAGCACCGTATACAACAACGGCAGTTTTAAGTGTGCCTATTGAAAAGTCAGGTGTTGCTGCAAGTATATGTAATATTTCAAGAACAGTTGGAAGTATTGTTGGGGTAGCTATACTGGTGATGTTTCTGAATCATCAGTTGTTAGTTGAAAAAGAGCAGGTAAATAGAGAAGCAGTAACTGTAATTAAAAAAAGTGATTTGTCAAATTTAGAAAGGGAACAGGTATTGCAAGCCATAAATAAAAAACAACAGATAGTATTAAAAACAGATGAGGAGGGGAAGATTTACAAGCAACTAAAGGAAAAATATAAGCAAGGAATTATTCGTAGTTATAATTTAGTATTTTTAATGGGGAGTATTATATTTTTTATCCCTTTTACTTTTAATATAGGAAGAGTCATTATAAATAAAAAGAGAAGTAAAAGAGTTATATCTTATGCTTCATAATATTGTTATGTAAATAAAATAATATTTATACTGAACTGCTAAATAAACAATATAATATGCATGTTTATTTAGCAGTTTGAAAATAGTATTTAAATAATTAAAAAGGCGGAATACTTTGAGGGAAGTTAAAAACATTTTTTGGATCATATTTTGCTTTTACTTCCATTAATCGGTCAAAGTTGCAACTAAAGTATGCATCTGGCCAATTTTTAATGGATAGGTCAGGAGTATTAACATAGACACCTTGTGTAAATGGAAGCATTGCTAAGCGGAAGTCTTCAACCCATCGAATACTTCCACCAGCACCTTCTGGTTGCTCCCAAGTAGTGAATATTGACATGTTTGATAGTGCTTTTCGGTAAAAGTAAGCAGTTGCCTCATTTGGCACCTCAGCAACAGCACCGCCTAATCCATGGAAAAATACGGAGGTGGTGGAAAAGGGAGGTGTATTATTAATAAAGTGATCGATAATGGATAGTCCTTCTTCTGGTAATAGTTCATATACATACGGACCAACACTTTTAAATGGTAAAGGAGTTGCTGGTTGCTTCTCAGCTATTTTCGCTGCTGCTTCTGCCCAAGGAATTTCCTCGATAGTTACTTGGAAAGGTGAACCGGCTTTTAATAATGGCTGTAATAGCGTCTGCAATTCTTGAACAGAACCGAGAAAAACTCCTTGCATTAATAGAGATGGTTCTAATCCTGCAGACATGAATAGTGTAGTTGTAAGTCGTTTATCAGCGCAAGGTAGTGTGTATTCTTGCCAAGAGTTTAATACGGGTTTTAAATCTGATATCCCCCAGCTTATTTCTGCGAAGCCTACTGTATTAATTTTATGCGTTCGAAATTTGAATGAAGTACATATTCCAAAGTTTCCACCACCAGCACCTCGTGAAGCCCAAAAGAGATCAGAGTTACACTTTTTGTTCACACGTATTACACAGCCGTTTGCGTCTACCATTTCTAATTCAAGTAAATGATCAAGGGTTAATCCAAACGGACGAGAGAGTATGCTATGTCCACCCCCTAAAGTAACACCTGCAATACCTGGAGTAGGACAAACTCCGCTTGGCACAACTAATCCTTCAGCTGCAAGTGTTTCAGTTAAAGAAAGGTTCCTCCATCCAGTTCCGATTGTTACAGTTCCACTATCATGATCAATTTCTAATTGCTTCATTTCACTTACATCAATTACAAGGCCAGCGTTGCTAACGGATAATGCCTCATAATTATGACGTCCAGAGCGCATGCGCATAGGGACATTATGTAGCCTTGACCAGCGTACAGCGTTTACTACATCCTGCGTATTTTGAGCAAAAACAATGATTAACGGGAATTTGTTGAAGAAGGTGTTGAATTCCTCACGAGCGGAATTATAATCAGGACTATTAGGTGTAACGATACGACCAGTAAGTTCAATTTGTTGATTATTCATTTCAGATATCTCTCCTTGACGTGAAATATATAATGTGGAAATACAGAAAATAAAAAAGAACTGACAATACTTTATAAGTAAATGAATAAGGGAAGAGGATTATGCCAATAAAGAAAAGGCAGTGCTTCATATGTAGCACTGCCTTTTTGTAATTATATGTATGTACTCAAAATCTCCGCAGGTAATCTGTTTCTTCAAATTTAGTAAAATATAGCTGTTGCATAATATTCCTCCAAACCAATTTTCATTTGTTTTTCAGAAAAGAAAAAGAGGCGTTAAATCGTAATTTCAATTTGATTACCTTCAGGATCACTTATTACATTTTCGTAATAGCCATCTCCAGTGAAACGCGGTCCATTTAATAAAGAATAACCATCATCTTTTAATCTTGTAGTTAATTCATTTACACGTTCTTCATTACCGACAGAGAAAGCCATATGAGCATAGCCAATAATAATAAGGTTCGGCTCGTTTTCAATCCCTTTTTTACACATAAGTTCAAGTCTTGTTCCAGATTCGAATGTAATAAAATAAGATTCAAATTGTTTCGCTTCATTATGATATAAAGAGTTGGCTTTACCATTAAACTACTTTGTATAGAAAGTACGCATTTATTTTAAACTATTTACCCATATTGCAATATGTTCAATTTTCATAGTTTTCACCAGCCCTAACTTAACTGATTAGGCTGTCACTTTATAAAAATTATTTTTTTATTTCAAGAATTTTGATTTGGTGTTAAACACGACTATTAATTTTTGGTTGTTTATGCACATACAATGTGTAATTAAGTGAATGATCAACATAGTAATTACAGAAAAGGGTGAATAACACATATGAATCAATTTGAGCAAATGATGTACGTTGGTGTCATGATGTCTATTGTACTATCAGTAATGATTTTAGGGTCCTTATATTATAATCCCCGACTTTCGTTAACGGATTATCCGAAAGATATTCAAAAAGTAGTTTTTCCGAAATCGATTCATGAAAAAAAACAAACGATTTATTTTAATATTGCATATAACGCTATTCTTTTTGGTACTCCTTTCGTTTCTACATATATACTACATAAACATGAAAAATTATTATATATTGATGCCTACTTACATACTTTTGGTATTTTAATGATTTTCAATTTAGTAGATTTACTTATAATTGATTGGCTAATTTTTTGCTGGATTACTCCGAAATTTATTGTTATTCCTAGTACGGAAGGGATGAAGGGATATAAAGATTATAAGTTTCATTTAAGAGGGGCTATAGTCGCTACTCAATTTTTAGCAATCGTCAGTTTGTTTTTGGCGGGAATTGCGACAACTATATAGTGTGAAGAATGGTATAAAACGTTTATAGAAAATAAGGAAACTTATAATATATAGAATTAGAAATAAGAATTTGATAGTATTGGAGTAAGGAGTTTTAATAGCAGTATATTAAGTGGTACTAATATACTGTTGCAAATGCTTCCGTAAATTTATGGAAGTATTTGATAGAATTCAAAAAAATATAATGGAGGCTAATATGAAAAAAGTAATTGGCGCAGCAACAGCAACAGTTTTTGGATTGGGAGCTTTTACTACAACTGCTACCGCAGAAACGATCGTAACAGCAGATGTACTCAACATACGTGAAAAACCGACTACGGAATCAAAAGTTGTCGAAAAAGTAAAAAACGGAGAAGCATTAAAAGTCATAAATACTGAAGATGGCTGGTCAAAAATTGAGTTGAATGGTAAAGAAGTATTTGTAAGCTCGGAGTTTACGAAAGATATTTACCATGTAACAGCAGATTTATTAAATGTACGTTCTGAATCAAACACGGAATCAGAAATTCTTGGCAGACTGAAAAAAGATGATGTAATTGAATCAACGCACCAAGTAAAAGACGGATGGCTACAATTTGAGTATAAAGGAAAAACAGCATATGCAAATGTTGCTTTCTTATCAAGTACAGCACCAGTTGAAAAAAAGGCTGACGAGAAAACGAAGCAAGTAGCGAAAGTACAAAAAACGGTTAAAGCTAAGGAAGAAGCTAAAACACAGAAGATAACAAAAGCAAAAGAAACAATTAAACTTAAGGAAGAAGCGAAAGTCCAAGAAGTAGCAAAGCCTAAGGAAGAAGTGAAAGTCCAAGAAGTAGCAAAGCCTAAGGAAGAAGTGAAAGTCCAAGAAATAGCCAAGGCTAAGGAAGAAGCAAAAGCACAAGAAATAGCCAAAGCTAGGGAAGAGGCAAAAGTCCAAGAAATAGCCAAGGCTAAGGAAGAAGCAAAAGCACAAGAAATAGCCA